>CAJUTO010000017.1 GCA_910589675.1 uncultured Lactobacillus sp.
GTACGTACGGTGCAATGAGAGGGGCAAACTAGAAAAGTTTCCTCTACTCTATTTAACTTTATATCCTTCAGTTGTAAGCGCGTGCAAAAAGTAAAAAAGAAATCTATAATAAAACTATAAATTAAGCTGTAATACTAAGTAGGGGGAAGTTATGCGCGATATAGTACAAAAAAAGAAGAAACATCAATTTCCAACAGCATATACAGTTATCATTATTGTTCTATTATTGGTACAGATTTTAACGTTTTTTATACCGTCGGGTAATTATGCAACGCTTGAATATGATCAACCAAGTAAAGAGTTTGTAATTACGAAACCAAATGGTAGCAAGCATAAAGAAGCAGCAACCCAAAAAACTTTAGACAAATATAAAGTTAAGATCGATGTTAAAAAGTTTACTAGTGGAACGATCTATAAACCCGTAGCTATTCCTGATTCCTATGAAAAAATTAATCAGAAAAAGCCAGGACTCGGTGGAGCGATTTATCAATTTCTTTCTTCTCAGGTAAACGGGATTGCTCAAAGTATTGATATTATTGCCTTTGTTTTGATTCTAGGTGGTTGTATTGGAGTTGTTCATGCAAATGGTGCAATTGATGCCGGAATGCAGGCACTTTCTAAAAAGATTAAGGGTAAGCAAGTTTTATTGATTGTTTTAGTAATGGGATTGATCGCCATTGGTGGAACAACCTTTGGTTTAGCTGAAGAAACAATGGCTTTTTATCCTATCTTAATTCCAGTCTTCTTATTAGCAGGCTTTGATAGGATGACAGTTGTTGCGACGATCTTTTTAGGTACAAGTATTGGGACGATGGCATCAACTATTAACCCATTCTCGACTGTAATTGCCTCTAATACGGCGGGGGTCAATTTTACAGATGCATTGCCACTTAGAATTTGTATGTGGGCAACTTGTGTGATTGTAGGGATGATTTATGTGATTCTTTATGCTAAAAAAGTACAAAAGAATCCTAAAGCTTCATATGTTTATAATGACTTCGCTAAAGAAGATCAAGAATATATGAATCAGAATCAAAGTATGCAAGAAAGTAAATTTACTTGGCGTCAAAAGTTAACTTTACTTGTCTTTGCGATTGCCTTTATCGTAATGATTTGGGGTGTTCAACAAAAGGGATGGTACTTTACTGAAATTGCCGTTGTCTTCCTAGCAACGGGCTATATTTTCGCCTTTATTTCAGGCTTAAGTGAGCATAAATTTGTTGAGAGCTTTGTAAATGGTGCGGCAGATTTATTGGGTGTAGCTTTAACAATTGGCCTAGCACGTGCTGTTTCAATTGTGATGGAAGAAAGTCATACAAGTGATACAATTATGAATTTCTTTAGTCAGCAAGTTTCTGGAATGCCACCATTATTGTTTATTTGGTTTATGTTTTTAGTCTACATTGTTCTTGGTTTCTTTATTCAGTCATCTTCTGGCTTAGCCGTTCTTTCAATGCCTATTATGGCACCGCTAGCTAACGTGGTTGGAATTGATCGCGCAAGCATTATTGATGCCTATAATTGGGGTCAAGGATTTATTAGTTTAATTGCACCAACTGGATTAATTTTAATGAGCTTAATGATGGTAAATATTGGGTTCAATAAATGGTTTAAGTTTTGTTGGAAACTGTTAGTTATTGAATTTGGGATTTGCTTAGCCTTTTTAGCAATTGGTTTAGTTGTTTACTAACTAGGCAAATAAGTAGATTTTAGTATTTTTTATAGTTATTATGAAGCTAAAGATATTGTTTAATATTTTAAGGAGGCATTTTTATGGCTTATCCAAAAACTAAAAAAATTATGAATGAAATTGTTGCTGATTTAACTCAAACTCACATGGTTGTTCACCAACACCATTGGTACATGCTTGGAAGAGGATTTTTGAAATTGCACCCATATTTAGATGGTGTAATGGAAGAATTAGCTGAGCAGCAAGATGGGGTTGCTGAAAGATTGATCGCCATTAATGGTAATCCGATTTCCACCTACGAAGAAGTATTGGAAGAAACTAACGTTCCAGATCAAATCGGTAGTTGGGATTTGTCAATTGAAGAAAGATTCCAATTAATTATAAATGCATACAAACAATTGCGAGATGATTATGAAAGAGGGATCAAGATTAGTGAAGGAGAAGGAGACGACTCAACTAATGACCTATTGATTTCCTATCATACCGCGATCGAAAAAAGAATTTGGATGATGTCAGCTGAACTTGGTCAACGTCCAGGTGAAGGTGAATAGGAAAAATATATTTATGCAAAGCATTCCGTGTATGGAATGCTTTTTTGCTATAATTAAAGTAAATATTGCCATACAGGGAAGGAAATACCATGAATAAAGTTACAATTGTTGGGTCAATTAACGTTGATAATATTATGCATATTAAGAAACTTCCTCAACCAGGAGAAACAATAGCAATGTCTGAATTTTCAAAAGCTGCTGGTGGTAAGGGAGCAAATCAAGCCGTAGCAAGTAGTCGAGCAAAAAATGAAACAATTTTTGTTGGACGTGTTGGGGATGATGACAATGGTCGCTTTATGCTTGAACAATTTAAAGAAAATGGAATTAATGTTGACCATGTAGCTGTAACCCCAAACCAACAAACTGGACAAGCCTATATTTTGCTTCAAGAGACAGGACAAAATTCAATTATTATTCAACATGGTGCAAATTTTGACGTAACAGCAGAAGATGTTAGAAATGCGAAAAGTCAAATTGAAGATAGTGATTTTGTGATTGCTCAATTTGAAACACCAATTGAAGCAACTATTGAAGCTTTTAAGATTGCTAGAGAAGCTGGTAAAATTACTATTTTAAATCCTGCGCCTGCCCGTACTGATATTCCAGAAGAATTATTAGAATTAACCGACTTGATTACTCCTAATGAAACTGAAGCTGAGAGTATTACGGGAATTAAAGTTGACAGTGAAGAGTCAATGAAGAAGAGTAGCGAGATTTTTCATCAAATGGGAATTAAGGGTGTAATTATCACAATTGGTGAACGTGGATCTTATGTTTCTTATGAAGATATTGAAGAGATTGTTCCAGCCTTCAAAGTTAAGGCAGTTGATACAACTGCAGCTGGTGATACATTCTTAGGTGCATTATCTAGTGAACTAAAGCCTGATTTAAGTAACTTAAGAGATGGTGTGATTTATGCATCAAAATCATCCTCATTTACAGTTCAAAAATTAGGTGCATTTCCATCTATTCCAACTAGAGAAGTAGTTGAAGAAGCTTTGAAGGAGAAAAACTAATGAATAAGACAGAGCAAGATCAATTAAAAAAAGAAGCAGCTACTAAAGCAGCTAAGATGGTAGAGCCTAATTCTGTTTTAGGAGTTGGAACAGGCTCAACAGTTGCGTTTTTTATCGATGCATTAGGTGAACGCAAAGAAAGAGAAGGTTTTAGTTTAAAGCATATTGTTACTACTTCTAACCGTAGTAAGAAGCAACTTGAAGGACTAGGCTTTAAGGTTGATGAGTTAGCAGATATTGATCAAGCTGATTTAACAGTAGATGGCGCTGATCGAGTAGACGATAATTTAGATGGAATTAAAGGCGGCGGTGGTGCCTTAACTTTAGAAAAAAATGTTGCCATCAACTCGAAGAAGATTATTTGGATTGTTGATGAATCAAAACTGGTTCACCATCTCAGCGGTTTCCCGCTTCCAGTTGAAGTATTACCAGTATCTGCTGAACAAAACTTTAAACGTTTTGAAGCAGAAGGTTTGAAGCCTCAATGGCGTTTAAATGATGAGGGCAAGCGTTATGTGACGCATTATGGTAATTACATAATTGATTTAGCTGCTGATCCAACTCCCGTACCACACGGTTTAGCTGATTATTTGGACCACACTGTTGGTGTAGTTGAGCACGGTTTGTTTTTAGACATGTGTGATGAAGTCATCATTGCACATAGTGATGGTACAATTGAAGATAAGAAGAGAAAATAATTATTTTTTCAAAAACTAATATAATTTTTAAAAGACTTGATCAGTTCAAGTCTTTTTTTGTAACAAATCTTAGTTCATAATAAATATGATACGTAAATTTAGAAAGAAGGACCTTTATGTCAAAAAAGCCCTTAATTATTAGTACAGATCCAGGTATTGACGATATTGCTGCAATGACAATCAGTCTTTTTGCAGATGAACTTGATGTTAAAATGATTGTTCCAACCTGGGGAAATGTTTCTTTAGCTCACACTTTACAAAACACTCTTGATTTAGAGAACTTTTTACACACAAAAGTTCCTGTAGTCAAGGGCGCTAATCAGCCGTTAGTACGTCCAGCAATTAGTGCAGCTTCTGTTCATGGTGAAACAGGAATTGCTGGCTTTAAATTTGAAAAAGCTAATGATGATTTATTAGAGCCGGGACTTGCTGCTACTAAGATGTATGAAGCAATTAAAAACAGTCCTGAAAAAGTTACTTTATTAGGAGTTGGTCCTTTAACTGACTTTGCCCTTTTATTTAAGCAGTACCCTGATGTGGTAGAAAATGTTGCTGAAGTTTATATTATGGGTGGAAATATTGGGCATGGAAACCATAGTCCATTTGCGGAATATAATATTGCAGGTGATCCAGAAGCAGCACAGATAGTTTTCCATTCCGGCTTGCCAGTTTATGTAGCTCCACTTGAAATTGGAGATAAAGCTCATTTAACTCAAGATCAGATGGACAAGATTAAAGAATGCGGCGAAGTTGGTAAAATGCTTTATTCGATGTTTTCTAATATTCATGAACCTGATGGAGATACTCGAATTAAGATTTATGATCCGACAGCGGTTGGAATTATGCTTCATCCTGAATTCTTTACTTTAAAGCCAGCTAATGTTGAAATTGAATTAGCTGGACGCTATACATATGGTGCTAGTGTGATGGATTTCTTAAGTGAAGAACATAATGCACAAATTGCAACGGACGTCGATACAGAGAAGTTTGCAGCTTGGTTCATTGATAGTATCAAGACTGCTAATAATGGGAGAAAATAATGACTGATTTAGTCTATCGCTCAGTAATGCGCGATATTAAACAAAAAATACTTAATAATGAATATGAAGATATGCGTTTGCCTGATGAGCGAAGCCTAAGCGACTATTATCATGTAAGTCGTTCATCGATGAAGCGCGCTTTGGGTTTGCTTGCTCAGCAAGGGATAGTTTTTAAAAAAAGAGGTAGCGGAACATTTATTAATCCGCTCTATTTGAAAAATCAGGCACTTTTTAAGTATGAGGGATCAAATTTAGGTATTACTGATTCCTTTAGTGTTCCCGGTAAAAAGCAAAGTATTGAGCTGTTAGACTATCAGGTAATTAAGGCTGACGAAGATTTGAGACAGGACTTGTTTTTAAAAGATTCAGATTTTGTTTATCAAATAAAACGGCTTCGTTTGTTAGATGATCAACCATTTTTAATTGAAACAGGATTTATTCCTATTAAGATTACTCCAGAATTAAATCCGGATATTCTTAAAGGATCCCTCTTTAACTACTTAGAAGATACACAAAATAAAACTGTAACCCGTTCATTCTTAACAATTACAGTTGAGCCATCAACTTTAGAAGATCAATCTAAACTGATGCTGGCACCTAATGAACCTGTAGGTGTAATGGAAGGTATTTTCTTTTTAGATGATGGAACTCCATTTGAAGTTTCAAATATGAGAATTCATTATAAATACATGAAGTACAATACTTTTGTTAACTTAAGTCAAGAATAAAAATAAGCCATTGTTTTTCTCGGGGGGGATGAGAGAAACAATGGCTTTTTGTATGAGACGAGTAGCTTAATCAAATTGCAAACTATCGTCAACCGGGGACAGTGCCAGATTATAATTCTCGCGTCCATGTTTTGTCGCCTATAAAGAACAAAATAGCTAAGATGACGGCAAAATATTTAACAGCTGATAAGCTAATATATTTGAATGCTTCAACGACTATTTCGCAGTTATGTCGCTATCTTAACGGATTAAATGCAACAGTGATGACAAATTCGATTGATAATGCGGATGCCTTAATGATGGATAACTTGCCTAATGTCATCTTATTAGGCGGTTATCTAAACAAAGAGAATCACTATACATCTTCTTTAAATAGTTTAAAAGAAATAGATCAATATGAATTTGATATTGCCGTAATCGGGACATCATCGGTTAATAAAAATGGAGTTTTTGTAGTTAATCACTCTGATGCACAAATTGAAAGAGAAGTAGTTAATCGAACCAAAACAGTTATTTTACTGGCAGAAGAATATAAATTTAAAGAAGATAGATCTTCGCCGTATAAGGTCATGGATTGCAAGCAAGCTGATATTTTGATTACAGATAATAAGCTTGATCCACAGTATCGAAAATATTTTAAAAAGAATATTAAGATTCGTGAAGTACTCGAAGAGGAAAAGGAAAAAAGTAAGTAATTATAATTGGACCGTCCCAATAATTTTAAAAGTTGAATTTTTGCACTTGATGCTATATGATAAGTACTGTAATAAGCAAATGAAAACTATTTCAAGGAGATATAGCTATGGCAGTAAATTACGATTCTCAAGAATACTTAAAGAGTGTTGACGCATACTGGCGTGCAGCTAACTACTTATCAGTGGGACAATTATTTTTAATGAGTAATCCTTTACTTAAAAGAGAATTAAAGGCAGAAGATGTAAAACCGAAGCCAATTGGTCACTGGGGTACAATTGTGCCGCAAAACTTTATCTATGCACATTTAAATCGTGCAATTAAGAAATATGATTTAAATATGTTCTATATCGAAGGTTCTGGTCACGGTGGTCAAGTAATGGTATCTAATTCATACTTAGATGGTTCTTATACTGAACGCTACCCAGAAATTACTCAAGATGAAAAGGGAATGGCTAAGTTATTTAAGCAATTTAGTTTTCCAGGTGGAGTTGCTTCTCATGCTGCTCCAGAAACCCCTGGATCAATCCATGAAGGTGGAGAATTAGGATATTCACTGTCCCACGGTGTTGGTGCAATTTTAGATAATCCAGACGTAATTGCTGCAGTTGAAATTGGTGACGGTGAATCAGAGACTGGTCCACTTGCTACTTCTTGGTTTTCAAGTAAGTTCATTAATCCAATTAAAGATGGTGCAGTTATTCCTATCTTACAAATTAATGGCTTTAAGATTTCTAATCCAACTATCGTTTCTAGAATGAGTGATGAAGACTTAACTAAGTACTTTGAAGGAATGGGTTGGAAGCCATATTTTGTTTCTGCATATAAAGACGGTGAATTTAATGGTTATAAAGACCACATGGAAGTTCACCAAGAAATGGCTAAGACAATGGATGAAGTTGTTGAAGAGATTAAGGCTATTCAAAAGCATGCGCGTGAAAACAAGGATGATTCCTTAGTGAAGTGGCCAATGATTGTCTTTAGAGTACCGAAGGGGTGGACTGGGCCAAAATTTGATCTAGATGGCAATCCAATTGAAAATAGTTTCCGTGCTCACCAAATTCCAATTCCCGTTGCTCAAGATGACATGACTCATAAAGAAATGCTTACTGATTGGATGGAAAGCTATAAGCCAGAAGAATTATTCAATGAAGACGGCTCACCAAAAGATATTGTTAAGGAAAATACCTTATCAGGCAACCAAAGAATGGCTATGAATCCAGTAACCAATGGTGGTATTGATCCAAAAGTCTTAAATATGCCTGATTACCGCGACTTTGCAATTAAATTTGATAAACCTGGCTCTGTTGAAAAACAAGATATGGCTGAATGGGCAAAATATTTAGATAAGATGTCTGACTTGAACCCAACTAATTTCCGCGGTTTTGGTCCAGATGAAACTAAGTCTAATCGTTTGTTCCAACTTTTAGATAATCAAAAACGTCAATGGATGGAAAATATTCATACTCCAAACGATGAAAACTTGGCTCACGAGGGTCGTGTAATTGACTCACAATTGTCAGAACACCAAGATGAAGGTTGGCTTGAAGGATATGTATTAACTGGTCGTCACGGATTCTTTGCTACTTATGAAGCATTTGGTCGTGTAGTTGATTCAATGTTTACTCAACATATGAAATGGTTGAGAAAAGCTAAAGAACAAGCTTGGAGACATGATTATCCAGCCTTAAACTTAGTTGATACTTCAACTGTTTTCCAGCAAGACCACAATGGTTATACTCACCAAGATCCCGGTATGTTGACTCATTTGTATGAAAAGAATCGTCCTGATTTAATTCACGAATACTTGCCAGCAGATACTAATTCACTTCTTGCTGTATCTGATAAGGCATTTAGAGATCGTGAATGCATCAATGTGTTAGTAACTTCTAAACAACCTCGTCCTCAGTGGTTCTCAATTGAAGAAGCTAAAAAATTGGTTGATAAGGGTCTTGGTTATGTTGACTGGGCATCAACTGATAAGGGCGCTAAGCCAGATGTTGTTTTTGCTTCAACTGGTACTGAACCAACAATTGAATCTTTAGCTGCTATTGACTTACTTCATAAGAAATTTCCAGACTTAAAGATTCGCTATATTAATGTGATTGATGTCATGAAGTTAATGTCCCCAGAAAAGAATCCAAATGCAATCAGTAATGAAGAATTCAACCGTCTTTTCCCTAAAGGTACACCAGTTATCTTTGCATGGCATGGATTTAAGCCAATGATGAAATCAATTTGGTTTGATCGCGGCCGTGGTAAAGATAATGTTCATATTCATGGCTATGAAGAAAATGGTGACATTACTACTCCTTTTGATATGCGTGTCTTAAACCACATGGATCGCTATGACTTAGCAAAAGATGTAGTAGAAAGTATTCCTGAGCTAAATGAAAAGAATGCG
This sequence comes from uncultured Lactobacillus sp., assembly GCA_910589675.1. Taxonomy (GTDB): domain Bacteria; phylum Bacillota; class Bacilli; order Lactobacillales; family Lactobacillaceae; genus Lactobacillus. Next base: position 8,821 of record CAJUTO010000017.1, read on the forward strand.
GATTTCATTGATGAAATGGATAGCTTGCTTGCTAAACACCATCAATATATCCGTGATAACGGTAAAGATATGCCTGAAGTTACTGAATGGCAATGGAATGGCTTAAAATAAATATATTATTTTTTAAAGATCGGATTAATTTCCGATCTTTTTTAATTGTAGTTATTAAAAAATCATTGTATTGTTAGTGTGACATTTATTGTTATAATATATTGAGGAAAGTAAGTGTAATTATTAATAAATAAAAGATATTGTAGGAAGGGATGATGAAATGGATTTTAAAGATGTTTTAGCAAGTGAACATGCAACAAGAAAGTTTACTGATTAAAGAGTAAGCGAAAAAACTGTGATTAAGGTAATCGAAGAGGCACAAAGAACACCATCATTACTAAATTCACAACCATGGCGAATTTATGTGGCTGAAGGTGAGGTGGCAAAAGCAATAAGAAAAGATCATGAGGAGAAGGCCTTGGGTCATGAAGAACCACATGAAGATTTTGCCTCATTGCTAAAAGTTGAGTGGGATATATTCCCAAGTAAGAACATGGCAACAATGAGTGAAACGTTAGATTACTTTTTACGTGGTGAATCTGATACTTTTGATCAAGCCCAAGTGAAACTGTTTAATGCTCCTGTGATCGTATTTTTGACTATTCCTAAAAAATCTCCCGCTTGGTCAATTTTTGACTTAGGTGCGTTTTCTCAGACATTAATGTTGGCTGCTAATAATCGCGGCTTAAGCACAATGCCTGCGCAGGCCTTTGTTAAATATCCAGATGTAATAAGAAAATATTTGGATATTCCAGAGGATGAATCAATCGGAATTGGGATTGGTTTAGGATATCCTAATAAGAAGGCAACAATTAATAATTACAAGTCTAAGCGTGTACCGTTAGATGAAGTTTTAAAGATTAAAAAAGATATCTAATTGAGAAACTCTTGAAGAATTAAAGGATACCTAATATATTAGATGGAATTCTTCAAGAGTTTTTTGTTTACTTATTTAAAATAAAATTAAAATATGACATAATTATAAAAAACAAAGGAGAAGAAGAATGATGCTATTAGTTTCTCCCGAGCAATGGGCTAATTGGGATAAATGGTTCAATTATACATTGCCAGGTTATATTTTAATTTTAGGAACGATTTTTTTATTTGTTGGATTGATTCCATTTTTATGTGTACATAATAAAATTACTTATACTTTATTTGGGGTAACAACTGTATTTTTAGTAACTTTTCTTGGGATAGCGTATTTTAAAAATAAGGAATCAACAGAATATGTCAAAGAAAATCACTATTTGACACCGATGGTTAGAGAATACGATGCTCAGATTTTTTCTAATAAATATTATGATCCAGAAGAAATCGAGGCGTTTAAATATGTAGCTGATATTCAGACTCCGTCACACTTACCCTCAATTTATAAAAAGATGCCAGTGAAGCAAGAAGTTACCTACCTTGGTAAAAATGATTATTATGCTTTTATTGAATTAAATAATGTAGTAATGAAGTTTAGTTTAGCAGATTGTAAAAAAATCCCAGGAAATAAAGCTTACTTTACAGGCTATCATTTTAAGATTAAAAATAGGAAGTTTTTGAAGTTAGGATTTATTGATTTAAAACATAATTTACGCGAGAAAGTTGAACTACCAGCCAATTCCTATAATAAGCAGGTTTCAAGTAATATTGAAGAAAATTATAATCATCCCGGATTAGTTGCAAACTGGATCCCTGATTCAGAAAAATAATGCTAAAATAGAGATGTAATTATTTAATATATAAAAAAGGTGAAGATCACTTGTCTACAAGTACTATAACTACTAATTTAATTGTTATTTTCATAACGTTTTTAATTGCAATTTTCTTTGTTGTTGCTGAATTTGCTTTAGTGCAAACAAGATCTAGTCAGCTAGAAGATATGCTGGCAAACGGTCAAGGCAACCCTAAGAAGCTAAAGCGTGCTCTACATATGGTTCATAACTTGAATGAGTCATTATCTACCACTCAAGTAGGTACCACTTTAGTTGGTGTTATTTTAGGTTGGATTGGTCAAGGAACTATTGAAGAATTATTGACCGATGTGTTTAAAATGACACCTTGGTTTGGAGCAAAGACTAGCGGAGTATTAGGAGCAACTTTAGGTGTTGTATTGCTAACTTATTTAGAAGTTGTTGTAACTGAAATTGTTCCTAAGAATATTGCTATTGACATGCCCGTTAAGTGTTTAATGGCAGTTGTTACTCCTTTAGCTGCTTTCCATACGATTGTATATCCATTTGTATGGTTACTTAACCATAGTGCTAATGGATTGCTTCATTTATTAGGGATGCAGTCAGCTGATGAAGAAAGTGAAGTTTATTCACAATCTGAAATCTTACGTTTATCTCGTAATGCTGTAACTGGCGGCTCACTTGATAAAGACGATCTTTTGTACATGGAACGTGCTTTTGAATTAAATGATAAAGTTGCTAAAGATATCATGACAGACCGTACTCAACTTCAAGTTTTAAATGCGACTGATGATGTAAAAACAGCTTTAGAAAAATATATTAAAGATGGCTTTAGTCGTTTCCCAGTTGTGCGTGATAATGATAAAGATGATGTTGTAGGATACGTTTATGCTTATGATATCGTAAGTCAAGATCAGGAAAATCCTAATGTTCCGATTACTAGAATTATTAGAGCGATTATTACTGTGCCTGAATCAATGTTAATTCAAGATATTTTGAAATTAATGATTAAAAAGCACACACCAATTGTTTTAGTAGTTGATGAGTATGGTGGAACAAGTGGAATTGTAACTGATAAAGATATTTATGAAGAACTCTTCGGATCAATTAAGGATGAAATCGATGATGTTTCAGACGAATATATTGTCCGCGATGATCATGGAAATATCCATGTTTCAGGAAAGACTACTTTATATGATTTTGAACGCTACTTCCATACTAAGCTTAAGGCATTCGAAGATAGTGATATTATTACCATCGGTGGTTATATGATGGAACACTATCCTAATTTAAAACGTGGTGAGTCTGTTGATTTAGAAGGCTTTAAGTTTAAGCTAGTAAACATTGAACAAGGATTCATGCGTTGGTTCATCGTTTCTAAGATCGATCAAGCCAGTGAAAATGATGATTCAGAAAATAGCGATCAAAATGATAAAGAAAAAGATAAATAATCGGAAAAAGCACCTCAAGATAGGTGTTTTTTGTCTAATTAAATGTTATAATTCTACTATTAACAACGCATTTATAAAATGATATAGAGGGTTAAAATGCAAAATAGTGATAATATTGACAACATTATTGATCGTGTTTTATTTAGTCAAGATGACATCGAAGAGATTTGTCAAAGACTAGGTAAGCAATTAACTGAGGATTATGCTGGTAAGTTTCCATTAGTCATTGGGGTACTAAAGGGTGCTGTATACTTTATGACTGATTTAACACGCCATATGAATGTAAAAATGCAAAATGACTTTATGGATGTTTCAAGCTACGGTGATGGCTTTGAATCAACTGGTAAAGTTAGATTAGATATTGACGTTCAAGCAGATGTTAAGGGTAGAGATGTATTACTGGTTGAAGATATTGTTGATACTGGTCATACTCTAAAATTTATGAAGGATCTATTAATTGAACGTGGCGCAAAGAGTGTAAAGTGTTGCGCACTTCTTAATAAGACAGAACGCCGTGAAGATGATGTAGTTGTAGATTACTATGGCTCAAAAGTTGAAAATGAATTTGTAGTTGGCTATGGATTAGACTACTTAAATGCATATCGTAATCTACCTTATGTTGGTGTTTTAAAACCAGAAGTTATTCAAGCAAACTTAAACCGTTAATCATTCAAAATATCTTTATCATAAAATTAAAAAGGGTTGAGACTTTCTCCTTAGCTAGTGGAAGTTTCAACCCTTTATCTATGAGCTTTATTATTGGCGATTATTCTGTTTTTTCATATAGTAATAAATAGGAAGGCCCAATAGCGTTAGACTGATACCGGTTATTGAGAGCCAAAATTCATTAATTACAGTACTGATCACAATGAATAAACCACCACCAATTGAGATGATCGGGACAATCGGATACCAAGGAACAACATAAGGACGTTCTAGTTTAGGTTCGCGGTAGCGCAAAATTACCACTGCAATTGAAATTAAGGTGGTAAAGGTCCACATGACGAAGACGAGCATGTTGGTTAAGAGATCAAAAGTCCCTAGTAGAATCATTATTAAAGATACCACGAGAATAATTAGGGCACTAAGAGTAGGTACACCTGTATTAACATTAGTGCGACTAATTTTATCAGAAAATGGTAACATCTTATTTTTGGCTAAAGTATAAGGTATTCTCATTCCCGTAAGCATAAAACCATTAATTGCGCCATAAACTGAAATTAAAATTCCAATCGTAACTAATTTACCGCCTAAACTGCCAAATAGTTTTAACGAAGCTAAATAAGCAGTATTTTGATTGCCGATAATTTCTTTAAAAGGAAGAGCAGTCAGAAAAGCGTAGTTGACCAATACATAAATTAAAGTAATAGCAGATAGACCGATGATAATAGCTCTTGATAGATTCTTCTCAGGCTTTTCAATTTCACCAGCTAAATTAGTTACGTTAATCCAGCCATCATAAGCAAATAAAGCTGCAAGTAAACCACCGCTTAAGCCTGTCCAAAAAGATGTATTATGCCCAGCGCTTAAAGGGAATAAGTTAATATCGACTTTGCTTGAATTAAAAAGACCGAAAATCACAATTAAAGCAATTGGGATGGCCTTAAGAATAGTCATGACTGATTGCATTCGGGTTGAAAATTTTGTAGAAATAAAGTTTAAGCCCATTAAAAAGATGGCGAGCAGTAGACCAATTAAAGTTGCGTATTTAGCAGGTAAGTTAAATAAAACAACAAATTGTTGCCCGAATATTACACTTAAAGCTGCAATATTGGCAGGGAAATAGACTAGCATTTGAGCCCAGCCAAATAAAAAGCCCCAAACTTTTCCATAAGTATACTCGATGTACTTGATAGAGCCGCCAGTAACTGGAAGAGCAGCTGCAATTTCAGATACGGTAAGGCCAGAAGCGATGGAAACAATACCGGCTAAAATCCAGACGAAAAGAGTTAATGAGGAAGTGCCGGTTTCATGACTAATGCTTCCTATTTTGAAAAAAACGCCCCCACCGATTACAGTTCCAACGACTGTAGCTAGGGCTTGACCAAAGCTAATTTGTCTTTTCAAGATTGTGCTTTCCTTTCGATATATCTATAACTTTTAGTAATGATATCATTTTATACTAAATCTTAATGAAAGTGGTGTAGAAAGAAGAAGTTCGTTAAAATAGCTAATGGAGGGACTGAAATGCATCGTTATCGACATAAATATACTTTCCCAAGTATTATTATTTTACTCATTCTAGCTTTTTCAGGACTAGTATGGGGATACTTTAATATGAGGCAAAATACAACTGTTCCTCGTGGCTCAAATATGAGTGTATTAGGCATTGAACTAGACCAAACAAAAGATTACATTGATTTACATAAGCTAGAAAAAAATGGTATTTCTTTTGTATATTTGAGGTCAACACAAGGAAAATCTTATTTTGACGATAATTACTTACTTTATCGCGATCAAATTCAAGGAACTAACTTAAACTTTGGTACAATTATTGCTTATAGTGATGAAACGAGTAATCAAGAACAATACCAATACTTTTTGAATAAAGTTGGAACTAACACCGGAAGTTTGCCTGTTATGATTGTGCCAGCTGCTAGTCACTTGACTAAATCATATTGGAAGCGAATGGGAATTTTTGCTCAAATGATAAATAATCTTGGAAAAAGAGTAATGATAGCTGGTGACTACCGTTATCATAATTATTTTCCAGAGGGAACACGGTTCTTATATACGGGAGCAAGTTTAAAAGATAGACGACACTATGCTTTTTGGTGTTACACTCAAAATGGAAGAGTTAAAAATATAGATAATCTCGAACGGAATGTAACTATGTTTGCTTATATTGGTACTAATACGCAGTACGAGCAATTATATGGTCAGCAAGGAACACAATAGAGGAAATAAAATGTATTCAAACGCAATTACACAAGTTTTAGAAAAAGAACATAAAAATAAACCAACCTTAATTCAAGAAAGAACATATGATGCTATTCGTAATGGTGCTAGCATCGTAGGATTAGCTAAGACTGGTACCGGTAAAACTTTAGCTTATGGTTTGCCAGTAATGGAGCGAATTGCCGAAATTGGTGGTAGAGGCATTATTTTAGAACCAACCACTGAACTTGCGATCCAAACCAGAAATAATCTTTTACCTTATGCAAAATCATTAGGCTTAAAAACCATTGCATTAGTTGGAGCAGGAAATAGAAAAAGACAATTAGAACGCTTAAAAAAGGAAAAGCCGGAAATAATAATTGCTACACCAGGGAGATTTTTTGACTTTTTATCAGAGAATAGAATCAAGTATCAAGACATTAATGCCTTGGTAATTGATGAAGCAGATGATATTTTAGAATTCACAAAATTAGATTTGTTGAGTTCATTAGGACAAAATTTGTCTTCGTCTGCTCAAATCTTACTTTTTGGAGCATCAGAGTCAGAAATTACGAAAGATGCCGAAGATTTGTTTAATCATACTTTCTTACTGATTGATGTAAGACCAGAACAAAAATCTGAAGTTAAACATTACTTTTTACAAGTTTCAAATGAATATAAAATGCAGTTTTTGCAGCGGTTGGCAAAGTTAGATAAGTTTAAGGGCATTCTCTTTTTTGATAGTACAGAAAGTGAAATGAGATTTGCTCGAATTTTTAGTCACAGTAAGACAAAATTTGCCGTTTTAAGTAATGAAACTAGTAAACAAAATAGAGAAAAGATTCTTAGTGATTTTAGAGCAGGTCGAATTAAGTTTTTATTTGCGACTGATTTAGCAGCTCGTGGGTTAGATTTACCTGATGTTAGCTATGTTATTAACTTTGAAATTCCAAGTGAAGTGAACACTTACTTGCATCGGAGTGGTAGAACGGGCAGAATGAATAAATCAGGAACTGTTGTCACTCTTGGGGACGATCATGACTTTAGAGACTTGAAAAAGTTACTAGCTGATACTTACCAAGTTCAAAGAGCATATTTTGCAGGCTATAGTTTAACGACTGAAAAACCAAAACGAAAAAAAGAAGAGCCAGAAACCCAAGAGAAGAAAGTAAAGGAAAGTAAGCCTAAGCATAAAAAGAAGCGTTGGCGCAATAAGAAAAATAAAGGATATCATCCTCGAAAGGATAGAAGAGAAAAATAATGTCATCTTTAGTTAAATGGCTAGAAACTTATGTTTTGCCACCTGCATCGCGTTTAGCTCAACTACGCTGGCTAGTTGCAATGCGAGATACTTTTATTTCTTTACTGCCAATTACAATGGCCGGTTCAATTGCAATGCTATTTAATAGCATAATTAGAGCAGCTAAAGTACAAATGCATTGGGATACTTTTTATTCTTTAATGCAGCCTGTAATAGCGATTGACAATATCATTTGGGAAGGTACATTTGCCCTTTTTGCGGTTTATTTTGCAATTTCTTGGGGTTATCACCTAGCTAAGACTTATGAAGTGAACCGATTTGCAGGTTCTGTCGCTTCTTTAGTTGCTTTTGCAATGAGCATTAGTGATTCTGTTAAATTGCACATTGATGGGGATGTAGTTGATATTAAAAATGCTTTTGATATCAAACAATTTTCTACAATGGGGCTATTTACAGCTATTATCTTTGGCTGTATTGGAACAGCATTATTTATTACCTTTTATAAGGCTAGAATTAGACTAAAAGTAGATAGTAGTATGCCGCATGCAGAATGGGTTGCATTTAGTACTTTGATCCCGATCCTGCTTTCTATTTTTATTGTAGGTTTTGTTAATTATGCTTTTCAAAGGCTTACAGGAACCTATTTTGGTAATTGGCTGCTTACTACTATTCAAAGACCCTTGGTTAATTTAGGACAGGGCTTTGGAGTTGTTTTATTAGTTACATTTTTGGTTCAGATCTTCTGGTTCTTTGGAATTAACGGGATAAGTGTGCTAACTCCAGTAATGGATTCTTTGTGGCTGACACCAGAAAATATTAATGTTACAGCTGTTAGAAACAGTGAGCATGTTCCTTATATTTGGGTTCGCGACTCTTTTAATGTTTTTGCATGGTTTGGTGGAGCAGGCGGAACTCTGGTATTAATTATTGCCATTTTAATGTTTTCTAAGCGTAAAGATTATCGAACAATAGCAAAGATGGCTGTAGCACCAGGAATTTTTAATATTAATGAACCTATTATTTTCGGTCTGCCAGTTGTTTTTAATCCTGTCTATTTAATTCCGTTTGTTGTAGCTCCTTTAGTAAATGTATCATTAGCTTATTGGGCTACACAGGCTGGTTTAGTTAATCCAGTTCAAATTTTTGTTCCAACTGTAATGCCGCCACTTATTGGACCGTTCTTAGCTTGCAATTATGATTGGCGTGCTATTGTACTGGCTCTCATTAATATGGTAATTGCGCTTCTTATTTGGATGCCGTTTGTTTTTGCGGCAGATAAGATTGCTAAGCACGATAATAATCAACGGAATTTCTATTTACCTCAATATTAAATTTATGATAGTGAAAAGCTAGTTTTTATGTTAAAGTAGAAACTAGTCCTGACCCCGTAGTTCATCTGGATAGAACAATGGTCTCCTAAACCGTAGAGGTGAGTTCGAATCTCACCGGGGTCATACATGAAAAAAGCATTTCTTCAATTAATGAGAAGAAATGCTTTTTTATTCATCTTAAACATATTTTAATGGGTTAATAAAAATCTCTAAAACAATCCAGAGAAAAATAATTAGTAATATTGCAATAATTCCAATTAAAACATGCTTAGTTTTTTGTGGGTAAGAGTTCCCAAAGAGGAAAACTAAGCAAAAGACTATAATGGTAATTAAAATTGCAGCTAAAGATAAAAAACTAAACATAAATTGCTCACTTTCCTTATAGTATATAAGTATAAAGTAGTTTGACAAATAGTACCAAAGAAAATTTAATTGGGGTATAGTAGAAGATACAAAATATAAGGTAAGGATAAATTATGAATAAAGTAAAAGTAATGACAGTTTTTGGTACTAGACCAGAAGCTATTAAAATGGCACCGTTAGTGTTGAAGCTAAAAAAAGATGATCGTTTTGAAGAGATAACAGTCGTAAGTGCTCAACATCGTGAAATGTTGGATCAGGTTTTAGATATTTTTAAAATTAAACCTGACTATGATTTTAATATCATGCATAAAAATCAAACATTAGAAGATATTACTTCAAAAGTAATGCTTGATATGGCTAAAGTAATAAAAAAAGAGCAACCAGACATTGTTTTGGTTCATGGGGATACAACAACTAGCTTTGCGGCTGGCTTAGCAACTTTTTATGAACAAACAAAGTTAGGCCATGTGGAGGCTGGCCTTAGAACCTGGAATAAGTATTCTCCGTTTCCAGAAGAGATGAATCGGCAAATGACTGATGATTTAACTGATTTATATTTTGCACCAACTAAATTAAGCAAACAAAACTTAATTAAAGAAAACCATCCCGCTGATAATATTTATGTGACTGGGAATACTGCCATTGATGCTTTGGAACAGACGGTTAAAGAAGATTATCATCACGATGTTCTGGATGAAATTAACCCAGATAGTAAGATTATTTTAGTTACCATGCACCGCAGAGAGAATCAAGGAGAACCGATGCGACGCGTCTTTAAAGTTATAAAACAGGTAGTTGATAGTCATAAAGACGTTGAAATTATCTATCCGGTTCATCTGTCTCCACGTGTACAAAAGGTAGCTAAAGAGGTATTAAGTGACGATCCGCGAATTCACTTGATTAAACCCCTAGATGTAGTTGATTTTCATAATTTAGCTAAAAAAAGCTACTTTATTATGACTGATTCGGGTGGAGTTCAAGAAGAAGCTCCTTCTCTAGGTAAGCCAGTATTAGTTTTACGTGATACAACTGAGCGTCCTGAAGGGGTAGCAGCTGGAACTTTAAAGCTTGTGGGAACCGAAGTAGATAAGGTTCGTGCTGAAATGATACGTTTACTTGAAGATGAAAAAGCTTATACTGAAATGGCGAATGCAAAAAATCCATATGGGGATGGAAAAGCAGCTGATCGGATTATGGATGCAATTGCTTATTATTTTGACAAGGAACATAATCAAAAACCAGTTGATTTTAACTAAAAAAAGCTCCATTTTTATGGAGCTTTTTTAGTTCACTTTTTATTAAAGTAGTCTTTAAATTTTTTAGCGAATTTACCACTAGTATTAAGAAAAATTGATTTGGTAGTTAAATAGTTGAAAATACCTACTAAAATTTGATCGATTATTTTTACAAAAAATGCATTCCAATGAAGCCAAGAAATACCAACTAGCATAATTAAGTTATCCGGGACTAAACTAATGACTCGGTAAATAAAGAATAAACAGATTTGGTAAACTACTCCATGCTTTTTATCGACATTTTGAATGAATACACCATGTTTATTAAAAGAAAAAGAGGCTAAATTAGAAATAATAAATGCGATTGTGTTGGCATAAATCACAGGCATCTTCCAAATATTATGCAATAAAAGAAAGCAGGCAATATTAATAACGGCTGCTAGAAAACCGAAGATAACATAAACATAAAAATTTCGGTGTCTGGCAACGAGTTTACTCCCGAGTTTTCTTAACTGCTCTTGAGTAATCTTTTGTCCCTTTCTTTTATGATGACTTTTAGCCATTAAATGCCTCAACTATTTCTTCAGTAGCTTGATCAATTAAGGCGATGTCATCATCATCAACAGCATTTTCTATCTTAACTGGCTTTGCTGCTTCAATAGCGCCACATTTAATAAATGCTTTTTCAAAATCATCTACATTTTCACAATAGTGATCTTTATAGGTCTTGTCTCCTGAACCCATTACAGCAAATTTTTTACCGGATAGGTCAAGTGTGATTAGTTGGTCATAAAAGTCTTTTAATTCATCAGTCATCACGCCTTCGCCATATGTATAAGTAACCATCACGCAAAGGTCAGCATCAAGATAAGAGCTAGCATCTGCAAAACTGACGTCAATATTTTCTACGTCAAAACCTGCATCTTGTAAGTTTTCTTCTAAAATTTCTGCCATATCTTCATCATTACCAGTCATGCTGGCAAAGACAATTTGTGCTTTCATGCAAAAAACTTCTTTCTATAACGTTTTCTCTTATTATACTAAAGAAGTATAGAAGTTTGTAAATCTTAAGAGAAATTATTTAAGAAAAGCTTTATAATGAATGGTTGAGACTTTCTTAATAACTACAAAATCATACCTATTTAAGGTATGCTAAGAGTATATAAATTAAAAAAGGAGACTTTTTAATGATAACAATTAAATCAAAGCGCGAGTTGCAAGGGATGCAAAAATCTGGTCGCGTTTTAGCAGCTATGTTTGAAGGTTTACGTGATGTTATTAAACCTGGAATTTCAACTTGGGAAATTGAAGAATTTGCTCAAGATTTTATGAAAAAACATGGTGGTCGTCTTTCAGAACAAGGTTTTGAAGGATATAAGTATGGAACTTGTATCAGTGTAAACGATGAAATTGCTCATGCGATTCCTAGAAAAGATAAGATCCTAAAAGAGGGTGACTTAGTCAGCGTTGACGTTACTTGCAACGTTGATGGCTACGAAACTGATTCATGTACTACTTATGGTGTTGGTGAAATTTCTGCTGAAGACCAAAAATTAATGGACGTTACTAAGAAAGCAATGTACATGGGAATTGATCAAGCGGTTGTTGGAAATCGTATTGGTGATATTGGTAGCGTTATTCAAAATTATGTTGAAGATGAAAATGGCTATGGTGATGTACGTGAACTTGTAGGCCATGGTATTCAACCATCAATCCACGAAGATCCAGAAGTTCCTCACTGGGGTAAGGCAGGACATGGTCTGCGTTTACGCGAAGGAATGACTATTACAGTTGAACCAATGGTTGAAGCTGGTGGTGACTGGAGAATTGAACAAAAAACTGTATCAGATCCTAATGATGATTGGGTTTACTATGCAACTCCAGATGGTTCGAAGGCAGCTCAATTTGAACATACTTTTGCAATTACTCCAGATGGACCAAAGATCTTAACTTTGCAAAAGCCATATGATGGCTATGAAAAATATCTTCCTCACTTTTTAGATGAAGATTAATAGATAGTAAGACCATGAATTCTTTTCTCAATCAGACTAAAAACCGTATAACAGAGTTTTTTCAATTATTATCTAAATATATTAGCCAAGGCGAGATAAATCAGACTTCAATTATTATTGCTTATTATGTGCTATTAAGTATTTTTCCAATCATAATTATTATTGGAAATGTTTTACCTTTGCTTAATATCGACACTGAGCCAATTGCTCGTTATCTTGAATTGATTTTTCCATCTCAAGTTTCAAGTCTAATTATGCCAATTATCAATGCTTTATTGAAAAAACACTCCAGTAGTTTTATTTCTCTTGGTATTGTGATTGCTATTTGGTCTTTAAGTTGTTTGGTTAATTCAATTCGCTTAGCAGCAAATAAAATTTATGGCGTTGATAAAAAAGAAAAAGGTAAGTCATGGTGGAACTATTTACTTGCTAGAACGTTTACTTTTGTTCTTTCTGTGATTTTAGTAGTTGGCTTTTCAATAATAATTTTTGTTGTTACCTTTGGTAGACAGATTATGGAATTCTTGGCTCCAATTTTTAATCTATCCTTGTGGTGGGTATATAAGTTAGAAAATTATCGTTGTCCGATTATAATTTTGGTTATGGTTATTATAAATTTATATATTAACTATGTCATTCCCAACATCACTGTACAAAAGCGCATCGTATGGCCTGGAGTATGGTTTACTGTAGTGAGCTGGAGCGCCTTATCCTATTTCTTTGGTTTATATTTGAGGCAATTTGGAACGCGCTGGCAAAACTATGGAATTGTAGGTTCTTTTATAATCTTTATGTTATGGCTAAATGTAGGTTCATTTTTACTTTTGCTTGGCATTTGTCTTAATGCCACAGGGGATGAATTAAAAGGTAGAAAAATTGAATACAGTCGTAGCCCGATTTTGAGAATTTTTAGAAAAAAATAGTAAATTGTCTAAATAAGTTTCTAGAAGTTTGGTAAAATACACTAAGGAAAGCTTATTTTGTGAGGAGAATAAAATGAAAGTAAGAAAAGCAGTTATTCCAGCAGCTGGATTAGGTACTAGATTTTTACCTGCCACTAAGGCTATGCCTAAGGAAATGGTACCGATTGTTGATAAACCAACAATTCAATTTATTGTAGAAGAAGCTAAAAAATCTGGAATTGAAGATATCTTGATCGTTACTGGTAAAAACAAGCGTTCTATCGAAGATCACTTTGATGCTAACCCAGAACTAGAACAAGATTTGGAAGAAAAGGGTAAGACTGAACTTTTACACTTAACCCAATCAATTACTAACTTAGGTGTTAACCTTTACTACACTCGTCAACCACACCCAGCTGGTTTAGGGGATGCGATTTTAAGAGCTCGTAGCTTCGTTGGGGATGAACCATTTGCTGTTATGCTTGGTGACGACTTGATGGATGACAAGGTTCCACTAACTAAGCAATTGATCGATCGTTATGACAAGACTCATGCATCAACTATTGCTGTTATGCCTGTACCACACGAAGAAGTTTCTAAGTATGGTGTTATTGATCCAGATAGCGAAATTGAACCTGGTTTAATTAACGTTAAGGCCTTTGTTGAAAAGCCAGACGTTGATAAGGCACCTAGTGACTACGCAATTATTGGTCGTTACTTGTTAACTCCAGAAATTTTTGATATTTTAGCACATCAAAAACCTGGTCGTGGTGGCGAAATTCAATTAACTGACGCAATTGATACTATGAACAAGACTCAACGAGTATTCGCTCATGTATTTAATGGTGAACGTCATGATGTTGGTAACAAGGAAGGTTACCTTGAAACATCAATTGAATATGGTTTATCTCACCCTCAAATTAAAGATGATTTACGTGAGTACATTATTAACATGGCTCAAAAATTACAAAAAGAAGATAAAAACTCAAAGAAGAAATAATAAGACTTCTTTGGAACTATAAGACTGACTATTTCGTCAGTCTTATTTTTTTGTTTAAAAAGATGTAATCTTTTTGCCAAGTTCTTATAAATAGTGAGAAAATATAAATAACTATTTTTATAAGGGTAAAATGATGATTGAATATAAAAATATTTCAAAAAAATACGATGGACAAGAAATCTTAAAAGATGTTTCTTTCGCAGTGAAAAAAGGAGATATTTTTGTTTTAGTTGGACCAAGTGGGAGCGGAAAGACAACGTTGCTAAAGATGTTTAACCGGCTTATTGAACCAACAAAGGGACAAATTCTTCTAAGTGATAAACCAATAAAAGAATATAATTTGCGTAAACTAAGGGAAAAGACAGGGTATGTATTGCAAACAGCCAGTTTGTTTCCAAATTTAACTGTTGGTGAAAATATTACAATTGTGTTAGAGCAAGAAGGTGTCGATCGCAAAGAACGGCGAAAAAAACAGGAAGAGCTATTAAAATCGGTTGATTTGGATCCAAAATTGTATTGTGATCGGATGCCGAGTGAACTATCAGGTGGTGAACAACAACGAGTTGGCATTGTTCGGGCTTTAGCAGCGGATCCTGAAGTTGTTTTAATGGATGAACCTTTTTCTGCTCTTGATCCAGTTGTAAGAAAGCAACTACAAGACTTACTTATTAATTTACATGAACAATTTAATAAGACAGTAATGTTTGTAACACATGACATGCAAGAAGCTATTCGTTTAGGAAACACAATTGGAGTTTTGCATAAAGGTGTTTTAGAGCAAGTTGGCAAACCTAGAGAAATTTTAAGACATCCTGCTACAAAATTTGTACAGGAATTTTTTGCAGGAAATAGAATTAATCAAAAGCTCGACCTTGAAACTTTATTGAAGAGTGAATTGGGCGTAGATCCACGATTCTATCCTAAAGTGAATACCCTTGTTCGTTATCACGTTGATAGCGTAGAGGATTTAATTAAAGATTGTTCTAACCATCCTGATACTCTGTTTGTTGCAGAGACCAGGTTTGGTGAATTTTTAATTGAGCCAAAAAGAGTTTGGAATTTCTTTTTAAAGTGGGTGGCTGGACATGATTAAATCACTATGGCAGATGTTACTAACTGAACATGAACAAATTTGGGCTACCACGCTTGTTCATATTAAGATTTCTCTGATTGCCTTGCTGATTGCAATGGTAATTGCAATTCCGCTGGCTTTTATTTTAAAAGGTCACAAAAAGGCTGCTGAATTTACACTTCAAATAGCGGGAATTATTCAAACAATTCCTAGTTTGGCGGTTCTAGGTTTACTGCTCCCATTTGTTGGAATCGGAACTGTGCCAGCAGTCATTGCATTAGTTTTATATGCAATTATGCCAATATTTCAAAATACTTATTCGGGATTAACGGAAATACCCGAAAATCTAGAAGAAGCAGCTACTGCCTTTGGACTCACTAAATGGAAAAAGTTGCAGCGACTAGAAATTCCCATGGCTATGCCAATGATAGTAGCAGGAATTCGGATCGCTCTAGTTATGATTATTGGTACTGCCACTTTAGCTGCTTTAATTGGTGGCGGAGGCTTAGGGACTTATATATACGTTGGAATTAATTCAAACAATAATACTGAAGTCTTAATGGGAGCAATTTTATCTGCATTGCTTGCTCTAATATTTAGTGGCGTTTTGAAATTCATTTCAAAAAATAATAAACGTCTAAAAGTAGGAAGTGCACTAATTGCCTTAGCTTTAGTAATTTGGGGTGGAAGTAGCCTGTATAATCATTATGCTAAGACTTCTAAAAATGTTGCTGAACCAAAACAAACGATTACCATTGCTGGAAAAATGGGATCAGAACCAGCTATTTTGATTAATATGTATAAGGACCTAATCGAAAAGAATGACCCCAATACTAAGGTGGTTTTAAAACCTAACTTTGGTGGAACCACATTTTTATTCAAAGCTCTTCAAACCGATAAGATTGATATTTATCCTGAATTTACAGGTACAGTTTTACAAACTTTAGTCAAAACTGGTAAAAAGACCGGGAATGATCCAAATCAAGTTTATGTAGAAGCTAGAAGCGACTTAAAGAAACAATTTGATATGGAATATCTGAAGCCAATGGCTTACCAGAATGGTTATGCTTTAGCTACAACACAAAAATTTGCTAAAGACAATCACTTGACCAAGATGAGTGACTTAAACCGTGTAAATAAAAAAGTACATGCAGCCTTTGATCCAGACTTTACCTCATTAAAAGATGGCTATCCGGGCTTAAAGAAAATCTATAAGTTAGATTTTGCCTCAATTAAGAGTACTGAATCGAGCATTCGCTATCATGCTATTGCTAATAATCAAGCTAATGTTGTTGATGGCTATACAACAGATGCAGAAATTAAGAAGTATAATTTAGTGATGCTAGATGATGATAAGAAATTCTTCCCACCATATCAGGGAGCTCCCCTAATGAGGGCAAAATTTGCAGAGAGAAATCCTCAGATTGTAAAGGCTTTAAATAAATTGGCTGGTAAAATTACTACTGAAGAGATGCAGCAGATGAATTATCAAGTTAATGTTAAGCATGAGAAACCTGCTAAAGTAGCTCATGATTATTTGGTAAAACATGGATTAATTTAGAAAAGAGAAAAAATGACAAAATATACAGTAAAAAGTGAATTAACTGATACTCCTTGGCAAATTGAAAATCGAACAAAGAAAAATAAATTCATGGCTGATGAATCAGCAAGTGGTAAAAATGTTGCCCCGAATCCAGTAGAATATTTAGCTGGTGCTGTTAACTCTTGTATTTCAATTTCTGCAGGGATGATTGCAAATGTACATCATTTAGATGTAAAGAACTTTAAAGTAACAAATCAAGCAATTACTACTAAACTCGGCCATGGAAAGTCAGTTGTTAGTGAAATGTTGATTACGGTTTCTTTTGAAAGCTCTATGTCTCAAGAAGAAAAACAAGACTTTTTAGCTCATACTCTACACGTTTCAACTGTTTATCAAACAGTATCACAGAGTGTGAAAACATACGTAGAATTAGAAAATTAAGTTATCAATTTGCTCTTAGTCGCATAACGACTAAGAGCTTTTTTGATTTTTTTATGAATATAAGGCAAGATAGAAACTAATTAAGTTTGAGAGAGATTCAATTGAATAAAATAGTTCATATGAGTTAATTTTATTTACTATTGCACTTTATTATTGGAGCTTTAATTTTATGGTTAGTTAAAAATTCTATTTTGTGGGTTATGATCTGCTTATTAATATGGAATTTTGCTTTTTTATTAGTTTTTCTAATGAAAAGCAAAAATTCTTTAAATTAACATTATTATAGTTATTAAAAAATCTCGACTGCTATAATATTAGTAAATTAATAAAGAGGGGTTAATATGGATATTTATGGTGGCTATACTCCAGTGCTAGATAGTTTACTTAACCAAATGTTGGAGTACTTTAGGAAAGAAAATCAACTTCATCAGGAGAAAACCGGCGATAGCCTATATGAACACTTGATTGGCCGAGTTAAGCGGCCAGAAAGTATGATTGAAAAATGTCAACGAAAAGAATTGCCGGTAACCCCAAAATCAGCTCTAAAAGAAAATCGAGATAGTGTAGGAATTCGTGTGGTTTGCAATTTTATTGATGACATTTATACCTGTATCGATTTAATTAAGGAATGGGACGATGTAGAGATCGTCAAGCAAAAAGATTACATTACAAATGCTAAACCAAATGGGTATCGTTCTTATCATATGATTTTAGATGTTGAAAGGACCGAAGAAGATATTGTGGGAAATACTCCGGGTCACTACTATGTTGAAGTACAACTTAGAACTATAGCAATGGATACTTGGGCTAGTTTAGAGCATGAAATGAAGTATAAGCACAAGATAAAGAATCCCGAAATGATTGGTAAAGAGTTGAAGCGAGTGGCTGATGAATTAGCTTCTTGTGATGTAAGTATGCAGACTTTGCGCCATTTAATTAGAGAGGAAGATTAACTTAATGAAAATTTTGCTTGCAGAAGATGAAGAACAGTTATCTCGTGTTTTGGTAGCCGCAATGCAGAGTGTTAATTATGAGGTGGATCCTGTTTTTAATGGACGGGATGCAGTTGAACTTGCTAGGAAGAATTCATATGACGTTATCATCTTAGATATTATGATGCCAGTCATGGATGGAATTACTGCTCTAAAGGAGATTCGCAAGAGTGGCGATAAGACTTATGTTTTAATGTTAACCGCAAAAGCAGAAGTTGATGATCGAGTAACTGGTTTAGATAGCGGAGCTGATGATTATTTAACTAAGCCATTCTCACTGAAAGAGTTGCTAGCACGTTTACGTTCAAAAGAGCGACGAGACGATCAATATACACCTAATGAGGTTGAAGTAGGAGACCTGGCTTTAAATGTTGCTGAACAAGAACTAGTCAGTCATAATTCGATTCGTTTAGGAAGTAAAGAGACTCAACTTTTGAATTATTTGATGCTTAATGAAGGAAAAGAATTTTCAACTTCAGATTTATTAGCGCATGTTTGGAAAGATGATGATGAAGCTAGTGAAGAAGTCGTTTGGATTTATATTTCTTATCTAAGACAAAAGTTGCAGTCGATTCAGAGCTCAGTTCAGATTGTTGGTGAAAAAGGTGGTAGTTTTTCCTTAATTAGGTAGGTGAGCTAAAATGATCCAAAAGTTTCGGTGGAAATTTATTGGAATGTCGATTATGGCGTTGTTTATAGTACTCGTCATCACCTTAGGTGCTTTATTGGGAGTTAGCTATACTCAAAGTCATAATGAGGTGGATCGAGTTTTAACGGCCTTGGTGAACAATCAAGGACAATTAACTCCGCGGAATGCTAAGCCAGTCTTTGGTAATCAGAAAGATCCGATCAATAAGAATTTTTTAGCAGGTGAATATAATCCGGAGGCAGTTTTTCAATATCGTTATTTCACTGTTGCCGAGACTCCGCAGAGTAATCCGCGGATAGTAAATGATGACAATGTTTATGATGTTGGACGAGCTGAAATTCTTAGTACAAGTAAGAGAATTTTTAAGGATAAGACAACAGACGGCGTAGTGACAATTGGTAATAATCAGTATGCTTACCGTGTTGGGAAAAATCAGACTGGTCGTAAGTTTATTGTTTATTTAAATGAATCGCTGATTTATCATCGTTTTTCTCTCCTAGTTAGGGTATCGATTGTTTTAGGAATTGGGTCTTTGATTGTTTTTGCCTTGGTATTGATTTTGGTTTCTAAAAAGGCGATCGGTCCAATTATTACAACATATCGTAAACAACGTGAGTTTATTACCAATGCTGGCCATGAATTAAAAACTCCTTTGGCCATTATTGCTGCTAATACCGAAATGGAAGAGATGTTAGGCAATAATTCTGAATGGAATAAAAGCACCAAGGAACAAGTTGATCGATTAACAAGGTTAATTAACCGATTAATTGCACTAGCTCGAACTGGCGAAACTGGTGAAGTAATCCTAAATAAAGTGAATTTTTCTGAAATTGTTAAAAAGAATGTCAATAGCTTTAAGTCTGTAATGCAAAAAAATAATCTTAAATATAGTGGAATGATTATGCCAGATTTATATGTTAAGGCAGAGAAAAATGTTTTAAGTGAACTGATTAACATCTTACTAGACAATGCACGTAAATATTGCGATAAAGATGGGAAAGTGCAGGTAACCTTAACTAAAGGAAAGCTGGGAACAAATGCCATCTTAAAGGTTGCTAATACTTATAAAGAAGGAAAAGGAAAAGATTATTCGCATTTCTTTGAGCGCTTCTATCGAGAAGATGAATCACACAATTCGAAGCAATCAGGATTTGGAATTGGATTAGCAATGGCACAAGAGATTGTTCACACATTTCATGGGAAAATTCATGTTAGTCATAAAGATGATATGATTATCTTTACAGTAATTTTGAAATTAGCAAAATAAGAAAAGCAGTTAGTTTTCGTTTTTTGAAGACTAGCTGCTTTTTGCATACTGTAAATTTTAAAATATTATTTAAAATAATATCCAATACATTGTTGAACTTGATGTTTCCATATGGTCTCACTCCTTTCTTTAACTAGAAGTTAAGCCTTAGTATCATCAACTAATTACATCTCATGAAAAATCAATTGTGTCTTATCTAAATCAATAGTATAAGTTTCTTCTTCTAATGGACGCTTGGTCATTCCTTGATCAGTTGAGTAGATAATTAAACCTAATCGTGCACCAGCTGGTAAGCGATAGAAGGTAGGCTGCAATTCAAACTCTAAGTCATAGAATTTACCAGGTTCAACTTTTTCGGCATGTTTCATGTCTGCATAGTTTTGAACATTCATGTGACTTTTAGTAATTAATTTGGCCTTGGTTTCTTTATCAGGAACGAATTCCTTCATTACTTCGGTGCCGAAACGGTAGCCTAATTCTTGAATTTGATCGTTAAATGACTTAGGAATTGGGGTAAGGCGTTTTCTAGTCCCTAGATCAACTAAAGCTACAGAAATTTGGCCTTTAGGAAGAGAGGTAGAAACACTCATTTTAATCTTAGGACGACCAACTACTGTAACAGTATGAATGAATTCATCAGTTACAAAGCGCAATTGTTGATCAAGCCATTTTTCTTCTCCAGAAATGAAGTCGTACTGCCATTTTCCTTCAGAAATTTTAGCTTCTTTAAAGATTTTTCCACCTTGGTCTGTAAATGAAACTTTATCATTATCTTCTCCGCCATCTTTTAAGAGGCTGCCACTCTTATCTGGGAAGTAAATTTCTTTTTTACCTAATTCATTATTCCAAGTTGGTTCTTCATGCCAGATATCTGGTTGTAGATTATCTTGAATCATTACATCTTCCCATTGCTTGTAAGCATTATTTTTAATGTCTAACAATTCATGACAGAACCAGAGGTTCATTAAATCAGAAAAGTCAATGGAAAGAAGATTATTCATGTTGTAGTGCGGACCTTGGTGTAAGAATAGTTTATGTGCGATTGGTAATTTAGAAACTTTTTGCCAAATTTTATAAACATTCTTAGGCTTAACATTCCAATCATTAAGGCCATGAACTGAAATCCAAGAACATTTAATATTATCAGTGTGGTGACGATAATTTCTAGCTTCCCAGAAATCAGAATATTGGCCAGTTTCACGGTCTGATTTTTCTAAAAGACGCTTTTGCATTGCATCGTATTTAGGTTTGATTTTTAGATAGTCACCTGCATCCCAAAGATTAGACTGACAAGTTTCAGCTAGCATATCTAAGTCTTCTCCTTGGCAAGCCTCTGGAGCAATGACTAAGCCATGCTCGCGGTAGTAATCATACCAAGAAGAAATTGCAGCTTCAGAAACTACAGTTTTAAGTCCCTTCACCCCTGTAGTAGCAATTGCAATTTGAAGAGTACCAAGGTATGAACGACCAGTCATTCCGATATTCCCATTACACCAGGAAGCTTTTGTCTCATGCTTTCTAGTTCTGTCAGTATAGGCAATACGGTCACCATGAAGCCATTCAATAATTTCTTTAGCACTTTCAGTTTCTTCTGGTGCACCAGTAATTCTTAAACCGTCGGAACCGCGTGTTCCAATGGCACCAGCATAAACATTTGCAAATCCGCGTGCTAATAAATATTCATTTAGCGAATAGGCTGCTTTGTGTACTGCTTCTTCTGTAGCGGCTTGATCTTCACTAGCGGGCTTTTGAGCTTTAGCAGTAGGCATTGCCTCATACTTAGGGTAAGTACTCTTAGTAGCATCTTCTAGGTTGATATCTACATTGTGGTTTCGTTTTTCATTAGCAATAATTCCGCCAAAGTATGGATCTGCCGTATAGAGAGCAGGGAACTTGAAGTTGTTTGATTGATAAGGACGAAAGACTGTGACTTGAAGTAAATCAGGGTTGCCATCTTCATCAGTATCAAGGTCACTTTCAACATAAACCACTTCACGAATAACCTTACTCATATCAAAAACTGGGAGTGACTTACCATTAAAGTACATAAATTTATTATTACCATAAAACTGGGTGAAGTAACCTTTACCAGCCATATTATCAATGAAAGTTTGGCCCTTTTTAGCGCGAGTGTTAAGTAGGCGGTAGAAGACTTTAACTAATTCATTACGATCAATTTCTTCTTGATCAGTATAAGGAAGGGCATTAGCCTTCATTCGTGCTAATGGATCATTTAAGTCATAATCGTAGCCAACATGATAGCCGAGTAATTGCAAGGCAATATTATAAAATTGGTTACGTGAAATTGAATTAGGATTTTCAGCTAGAAAATCTTTTAAATTTTTATGATCACTAACTGCAAATTCTGCTAATTTGGCTTCTTTTGCACCATAAGTTTTGGCTTCGGCAACGGAGTTTTCAACTAGTGTTGCTAAAAGGCCGGAAAAACTATTTTCTTTCCAATCATTAGGTAAGAAGTTAATAGATTGTAGTTCTTTAACCATTTGGTCAAAGTCTGTTTTTAGATAACCATATTGATTATATTTCATTATAAAAAGCACTCCTTTTTTGTCTTTTCTCTTAATTTTTATTTTACTAGTTTTAATTGAATAAAAGAAGAATGAAACAATATTTTAAATTATGTAGGATAGCCTAAATTATTTTTAATTTAATCCAAAAACTGGTAAGTAAGATTTTAATTTCTTATAATAAATAGTTGAGAAGTTAAAATATTGGAGGTCAAAATATGACAGAAGTAAAACGCTTTTATGAAACTTTTTATCCGGAACACTATGATATCTATTTAGATATTAGTCGTGAAAAGAAGAGATTTCATGGTAAGACTGTTGTAATCGGTGAAGCACAAGAAGAATTAGTCAAGCTAAATCAAAAGTACTTAAAGATTACCTCTGTTAGAGTAGATCAAAAGAAGGCTGACTTTAATTACAACGATAAAGATGAAGTAATTAATATTGAAGCTGGAAAAGTAGGTAAGATGAAAATTGAAGTTGACTTCGAAGGTAAGTTGACTGATACAATGATGGGAATCTATCCTTCTTACTACGAAGTTGATGGTGAAAAGAAGCAATTAATTGGTACACAATTTGAAACCACCTTTGCTCGTCAAGCCTTCCCATGTGTTGATGAACCAGAAGCAAAAGCTACTTTTGCACTTGCAATTAAGTTTGATGAAAAACCTGGTGAAAGTATTATTTCTAACCAACCAGAAGAGAAGTTTAAAGATGGTGTTCACTACTTTAAACCAACTCTACGTATGTCTAGTTATTTAGTTGCTTTTGTCTTTGGTGATATGCAAAGAAAAATGACTAAGACAAAATCTGGCGTTGAAATTGGTGTTTTTGCTACAAGAGCTCACCAAGCAAAAGAATTAGATTTTGCCTTAGATATTGCTAAGCGTTCAATTGAATTCTTTGAAGATTTCTATGAAACTCCATATCCATTAGAGCATTCATATCAAGTAGCACTTCCTGACTTTTCAGCTGGTGCGATGGAAAACTGGGGCTGTGTAACTTATCGTGAAGCATACTTATTACTTGATCCTGACAACACTTCATTAGAAATGAAGCAATTAGTTGCTACAGTTATTGCTCATGAATTAGCTCACCAATGGTTCGGAGACTTAGTAACTATGAAGTGGTGGGATAATCTATGGCTTAACGAAAGTTTTGCTAATATGATGGAATATGTGGCTATTGATGCCTTAGAACCAAATTGGAAGATTTGGGAAATGTTCCAAACTTCAGAAGTTCCAGCAGCTCTCCAAAGAGATGCAACAGACGGTGTTCAATCTGTTCATGTTATGGTTAATGATCCAGCTGAAATTGATGCCTTATTTGACTCGGCTATTGTTTATGCAAAGGGATCAAGAATGTTAGTAATGGTTCGTGCCTTACTTGGAGATGAAGCTCTTCGTGAAGGCTTGAAGAACTACTTTGCTGCTCATAAATATGGTAATGCAACTGGGGATGACTTATGGAAGGCACTTGGAGAAGCAAGTGGCTTAGACATTGGTGCGATTATGCATTCTTGGCTTGAACAACCAGGTTACCCAGTAGTAAGCGCAAAAGTTGAAGATGGTAAGTTAGTTTTAACTCAAAAACAATTCTTTATCGGTGAAGGTAAGGAAGTAGGACGTAAGTGGCAAATCCCACTAAATTCAAATTACGCCGCTGTTCCAAAGATTATGAAGGATGAAAAATTAGTTGTTGGTGACTATGCTGATTTAATTGCTGACACTGGTGTTCCATTCCGTTTAAATGTAGGCAACAATTCAGACTTCATTGTTAAGTATGATAAGACTTTACTTGATGATATTTTGAACCACATTGATGAATTGGATGCAGTTGATAAATTGCAATTACTACAAGACTTCAGATTATTAGCTGAAGGTGGTCACATGTCTTATGCAGATATTGTTCCCCTTCTTCCTAAGTTTGCAGATTCTACTTCACCAATTGTTAATAATGCCTTATACAGAATTATGACTACTTTACGTAATTTTGTAACTCCAGATTCTAAGGAAGAAAAAGACTTAAAGAAGCTTTATAATTTGCTTTCTGAAAAACAAGTTAAGCGTCTAGGATTACTTCCAAAAGCTGGTGAATCTAATGACGATAACTTAACTAGACCATATGTTGTTGCAGCTTCCTTATATGCTGGTAATGATGAGACAATTAACGGTCTACATGCTATCTATTCAGAAAACTCTGATAACTTAGAAGGTATTTCCGCCGATATTAGAAGTGCTGTTTTGGTTAACGAAGTTAAGAACTTTGGTAACATGACCTTATTTGATAAACTTCTTAAGAAGTATCAAGAAACTTCTGATGCAAGTTTGAAGCAAGACTTGTGTGCTGGTATTACTTCAACTAAAATGCCTGAAATCATTGATGCAATTGTTGATGACTTTGAAAATTCTGAAATCATTAAGCCACAAGACTTACGTGCATGGTACCGTAATGTTTTAGCTAATCCATTTGGCCAAGAACAAGCTTGGAACTGGATTAGGCTAGAGTGGCCATGGCTTGAAGCAACTGTAGGTGGAGATATGGAATTTGCAACCTTTATTACTGTAACTGCGAATATTTTCCATACTGAAGAAAGATTGAATCAATTCAAAGACTTCTTTGAACCAAAGGTCAATACTCCAGGCTTAACTCGTGAAATTAAGATGGATACTAAGGTAATTGAAACTAAGGTTAACTTAGTTAAGAGAGAACAGGCTGCTGTTAACGCTGCAATTGCTAAAGCTGTTGACTAAAATTTGAAAAATAAATAATTAAAAGATGCGCTTTCGGTTTTGAAAGCGCATTTTTGATATAATTTGAAGGATAGAGGTGACATGATTTGGTAAAAACAATATTTTTTGATGTGGACGGGACGTTAGTTTCTCATAAAACTGATAGCGTTCCAGAAAGTACTAGGAAGGCACTTAAACTTTTACATGAAAATGGCTATAAATTAGTGCTAGCTACAGGCCGTGATATGAGTCAATTGAAAAAATTACCAGTCAAAGATTTGAAATTTGACGGTTATTTGACGATGAATGGTCAACTTTGTTTAGATGGAAATGGAAAAGAAATTTTTCGCTGATTGTAAAATTAAATTGAACACTTGATAAAAAATAAAAAGTCCA
>CAJUTO010000018.1 GCA_910589675.1 uncultured Lactobacillus sp.
TTAGATCACATCTATCAAGCAGCTTAAGTGTTCAATTTATTATTGCAATTTACGACTTTTAATTTTTTAAAAGAAAATTCTTCTTGGTCAAATATCTCATACATTTTATTAGTTAAAACTGTCATTTTTTTCTCCTATAATCAATCTTTAAAAGGCACCTCCTCCGCTGCCACCACCAAAGCCACCTGATGAACCACCAGAAAATCCACCAGATCCACCAGAAGCAGAAGAATTTAAGTTAGCACCTGAGTCAAAGCTAGAACTAAAGTTACTTGCAAAACCATCTTTCCCATCCCTGTAAAAAGTACCCCAGAATAATAGATTTGTATCATCAATTTCATCTGCAAATTCTAGTTTCAATTGTTTTAATACTTTTTTAGATACACCAAGAGCAACGGCATATGGCATTATTTCTTCCCACAAGATCAGTTCTCCAATATCACGCATCTTGAAATTACCAATTTCATCTAGCATTTTCTTAAATCCGCGAACTTGATTAGTTACCTCTGCTCCTCTTGCTGTATAAGCTGATAATTTTTTCTTATTATAAACAACTGCCAAAATTGCCAGTACTAATAAAATTGCAGCACATATAAACAAAGCAATATTTTCCTCATTCGAAAAGAAGGCGCTGAACATTGCAATACCACTCAAGATTAGTAAAGTCACCATCAAAATTGAATTAGCGTGCTGTTTATGTTCAAGCTTTTCATCAAAAAATCCTGCTCTAGTTGCTTTCTGCATTTCTTGTTCTTGCCACTTATTGAACTTCTTTCCCAACTTAGAGGAGTGGTGTTTTTTAAGTTCATATGTTGTAAAACTCTTGCCATCGCCTACTTTATCAAATAAGTAATTCAACAAAGGTTTATTTTTTATTATATTTTTATCAATTAAAGAAATTTTGTAGTACGTTCTTTTTCTTATCTTGATAGGATCAATCTTAATCTTTTTTTGGACCGCTAATTCCATTAGAGATGCACTTAAAGACCTAGAGCTTGGCTCATCTCCTGTATCTAAAATTTCAGCCATTACCGGTGAAACTGATGGAATCTCATAATTCCTAGCCAGTTGCTTTTCTTTTTCCGGTTTAACTCCGGACTTTTTTAAAGTAAAGCTTCTAATAATTGCTAGTAAAGAAAATAGCCCAGATATTACCAAAGCACCTAAGCCTAGGATTCTGTTTCTTTGACGCCGTTCATTAGCTTGTCGTGCAAATCTTGCTTCTTGATCTAAAACATATTCTTTATGATTTTGATCTTTAATATTCTTATTTTGATTAGTTACCTCAACAGGAAACAGACTATGGACCTCAATTCCTTCATTTCCACCTACATTAGAAGCTGTCATGATAATATTGCCTTTTTGCGGATTAACTGTAATTTGGCCAGACAAGTCTCCATGCGCCCAAGCTTTTAAGTCTTTAACTGGGCCCGGGAAGAAAATACCTACTCGTACATTATCTAGGTCTGTATCCCATCCATCTCCAATAATCTTAAAATTAAGTTCAGCTGTATCTTTCCAGTTCGTGATTGCATTTGTAATTTCATAAGTATAAATTACTGTAAATTTATCTCCATCCCTTACGCTATGCCAAACTTTAAAACGATAGCCATGATCACTATGACTTAATTCATAAGTATTATTTTCATGAGTCACACTTGGTACTACCATTTGTGAATTTTTGTCAGCCAAAATTCTAACCTGCGGATTTTTTAATTCTTGATTATTGGCTAAATTTTGCAGATAGAAAATACCATGAGCGTCATCATCAAATTTATAGGTTATCCTTCTCTCCATAGATAATGAACCATTTGGATTAACTCGGGCTGTCACATCAACATTTGTAATATCATAATTCACATCAGCCAAGGCTGGTTTAGTAAATACAATGACTAAAATTAAAAAAAGAATTATTTCAGTCATTACATAAAAAAATTTCTTCATAAAATCCTCTAACAAAAAAAGTGAGTTTTTGCTTAATTATAACTTAATACACTAAAAAAGCGCTAGATTTTATTCTAGCACTTTAATAGCAATTTAATTTAAGCAGTAACTCTTTGTTTTTTTATGAATGTATTAATAGGGCAACAACAATTCCAATATTTGAAATTATCGATATCATCTCAACTATACTCTTTTCTACTACTCTTTTACAATATGTCTTCTAAAAAATGCTGCTTCTTCGTCATTAGCTTCCTTCGCTAATTCATCTTTTTGATTAATTAGAAAAACATGCGGTTCGGGATGCTTTTCATCACCCCAAGATTTTTGAATAACTTCTACGCCTTTAGCCCTTAAAAATCCATCTAATCGTACTGCACAATCATGGATAAAGTCTTCATTAGCTGTTGAAATAAAGGTAGGTAAAAAGTTCTCAGTAATATATTTTTCAACATCAATTAAGTCCTGATTCTTAGTACTCTTCATTACTTCTGGATCAAAGTAAGCCAAGGTAGCCTCCATCATCATCCCTGGATCTTTCATAAACGTAGCTGGTGAATTTAAAGCAACTACTCTGAATTTCAAGTCAGGTAAGGTATAGCCAAATTTTTCTCGATATACGGGATTAGTCAAAATCGCCGTGTATTGTTCAGCCATTTGACCACCAGCAGAATCCCCAACTAAGAAAACATTGTTTTTATCAAGATTATATTCATCTGCATGTTTTGCTACCCAGTGAATATATTCATTGACTTGATTTAGTTCCTCTGGAAATTTTACGTCTGGTCCCAACTTATAGTTAGGATTTATAAAAGCAAAGCCTCGTTTAGCCATTCCTAGTCCATAAAATTGATAGGTTTCTTTAGTACCGTAAACCCAACCACCTCCATGAATATTAATGATAACGGGAATTTTTCCTTCAATATTTTTCGGTAAATATATATCTAATAAATTCCATTTAGGATCGTTACCATATTGAATATCATCTACACGTTTTATCTCTGGAAGATCATGGGGTAACCCACTATCTCTTTTATCATCGTTCTTCTTCCAGTCAATACGCATTTTTTCAACAGCTTCTAAAATATCTTGTTCTTTCATAATTTTCCCTTCTCTCATCAAATCCGTTTTCACCATATTAAGTTGCAAAAAGCTTAATTCTTCTACTGGGAAGTAGCCTCCATTTAATAGTTGCCCATTCACAATTATTCCTTATCCAATTCCTGTTTCTAAGGGAATTACGGTACAATTTTTCACGTTCCCCCAATATCAATACTTAGATAATTCTTTTTCATTTTTATCCTCTTTTCACATATTTAGCGCTTACACTAAACATTCTATGGTGTATTTTCATCCGAAACAAGACAATTGTTGACATTTTTCATTCTACAGCTTGACAACAATTTAATTACTTATGAGCAAAAAAATAGTAAATTAAGTATCTTACTACTCAATTTACTATTAAATCTATGACTATTTATCTTCTAACTTAGAATTCATTTTTTAGTGGTAGAATTTTTCGTATTCTCGACAGTTTGATTCTTTTCTAAAAATTTATTTAACACTTCTATGGTATCTTTAGCTACTGCAGTTATAGTTTCTAAATCTTTACTATTCCCAGTTGGTTGATAATTTTCTAGTTTCTTTAATACTTCTCCTTGCCGCTGACTAAATGCTTGTAGTGAATTAGAAGATTCATTTTTTTCTTTTGAATTAATGTGACGTAAACCCACTGTAAAGATCTGAGTAACTAAATGATTTTGATTAAATGTTTGAACTTGACCATTCCCATCAAAATTATTAAAAACAACTTCAAAACCGGCTTCTTTAAGGGCAGTCATTGGAACGTCAGTATTGTACAAATCATTGATAGATTCTCCCGGTAAACCATATAAAGGTCCTGAGGAGGTAATTTGCTTCCCATCATCATCTAGATCAATAAAGTTAACAATGGCCATCTGTTCATCAATACGTCTCTCCATCTCTTTTTCATCTACTTGACCTTTTATCCCCATAATAGCTTCTTGAACATCATTTTTCTTCAAGTCTCCATTACCTGAAGGCGAATAAGTAGATGAATCTGCTTGAGAAAGATCGATATTTTCAGTATCTGAAATATAGGTTGTATCTTCTTTAGGAATAGTTTTGTAAATAATGGATATATCTTTATCTGGAGATTGAGGACTAATTATCTCTTGATCATGAGTATATCCTTCGATATCAGGAACAATTTGGTTAGGTGCAATTTTAGTTGGATCCTTTTCATCAGTTGCAAATTGATATGGCCCAACATTAGGAATTTCATCTCCATTTTCATCAACGGGAATTAGATATCCATTTAAATGATACGTTACTGAAACTTCTACATCTTTATTGTCTACCTTAGGCCCAACTACAATTTTTTGATCTGCATGCACTCCAGGTAAAACCGGAACTTTTACATCATCAAATTTTTGACGATCTAACTGCCAATCACTATCATACTTTCCATTTTCAATTCGTTGACTAGTAACTTTATCTGCAGTCAAAGTACGAAATAAGTGAGCAGTTTGAATATTTTTCTTTACTTTTGTAGGCGTTCCTTCATAAGTAACAGTAAAAGTAATAGGATGGTCATATTCTTTAGATGGAATTTTAGTTAATGGATGATCAAGATTAACCGGACGGACATCATGCTTAAAACTTATTAAGTAGACCTTTGTGTCTTCGGTATAAGAAGGTTGACTGCCATCTCCATTAAAATTGTTCTTAACTAAAACGTATCCTTTTCCTTCTAAATCCTTAATATCATTAGTTGGATCATATTCGATGGGGTCATTACTTTTTCCACTTAATTCAACAGACTCTCTAATACTCATTAACTCTTTATCTATATCAATAAAATTAATTACTGCCTTTTCACGTTTCTTTTTTAACCAAGCCATAAATCATTTCCTATTCTTTTAGTATACCTAGCACTATAAAATTACTATTATTTTTACACTTACTATTGTTTTTTATTAAAACCATTTTCTCTTATTTATTACTGTCATGTCAATAGCTGGAAGTCTTAAAAAGGAATTATCTTTTAGAGAAAAATGTTATTTTTTACTGATTTACCAATTTCTTAAAAAATTAAATATTATCAAAAAAGATATGATCATCTGATCATATCTTTTTCGTTTTTAGTCTTTACGACGTTTACTTGATGCACCAGTTAATCCGGCTAAACCAATTAAGGCAAGAGTACCACCAGCAATAGCTGCTGCACTATCATCAGTGTTACCAGTTTGTGGTAATGTTGCAGTATGTGGAGTCACATTTCTTTCTGCGTTTCTTTCCTTAGTAGGTAATACTGGATTGCTGGAGTTTTGTGATTGAGTTGTTACTGAAACCTTTTCAACATTTGGAGTTGATTTATTCTCACTAGATTGGGTTGGATTCGAAGTCTCCTTTTTCTCAGGAACAGGTAAATTATTGTTATCATCACCCGCTGGAAGATTTGGAACTTCTAGAGTAATTGGATCTTTAGGTTCTTCTTTACTTTCTACATAGATCACAATCTTTTGATCACCCTTAATAACTACAGATGGAATTTCAACATCTGGATTCACTATCTTGTATCCTTTATTTTCAAGATCTTTAATTAAAGTGCTCTTATCAAAATTAAAGTTTGTACCGACATTTTGTTTACCGCTCTTCTTACCATAGTTAGATAAATCAGTATTAGTAGTATTGTCATGTACAACAATTTCAATTGAACCTTGATCTGGTGTTGGCACTTCATTCTTGGTGTAAGGAACATTAGTATCCTTAGTTGGTACTTCTGGAGTTACGTTTGGAATATTTGTTGTCCAACCTGGGATGTTTGGTGTTGGTTCATTTGGCGTTACCTTAGTTGGATCAGTTGGATCGTTATGGTATCCAGGGGTTGGGGCATCTGGAATTTGGTTTCCGGATGGATCTACTGGAATGATCTTACCAATCTTGTGGTAGACAATAGTGATTTCCTTGTTGGCATCTTCTGGAGTTGCAGTTTGACCTGTGTAAGTCTTTTGGTCTGATACGTAACCATCAATTACTACTGCATTCGCATCTGTGTACTTGTGACTAGTTTCATTCCATTGACCAGCCTTACCTGGCTTAGTGAAGACGAAGGTATCATTTGTATTATCATCACGTAACTTGTTGCCTTGTTCATCTACATAGTGAACTACTTGCTTACCAACTACAGTTTGATCTGCTGGGATTGGAGTAGTCTTCTTAGCGTAGTTGATTGTAATTACAATGTTGCCGTTTGCGTGGTTGACTGTCTTAGAAGCAACTGTACCTGTAGTTGAATCAATATCACCTAAATCTTCATTTGATGAAGAAATATTAGTGATGTAGTAACCAGCGGCATTTGGTCCGTCAACTTGTTCAAAGTTTCCACTGTCGCTATTTCCACCCTTGACTGTCCAAGTTAATGGAGTAGTCCATTGACCGGTTACCTTGTCAAGTACTCCTCTACCAGTGAACTCAATTTCAGTGTGGCTTGCTGGAACATTCAATCCCTCTCCAACGTAGTTAATGGTACGAGTTACAGTCTTAGTCAAATCAGTTTGACCAGTACCGTCTGGGTACTTAGGACCAGTTGGATCGTTTGGATTGATTGGTTGACCCGGGGTACCTGGGTTCTCTGGCGTTACTGGAACAGTATCGTGAACGAATTCAACCGTGTAAGTTTGAGTACCATTGGTGTAAGTTACATTTCCTGTTGGGTAACCATCATGACTAAGCTTATAACCTTGGTTAGTGTACTTAGTAATGGTGTCCTTAGTACTGTAGTTTACGTTTGATCCTTCATTGCCTGTTGAAGTTGCAGTTTCTAAAGTCTTGCCAGTAGTCTTATCAAGGTAGGTAATAATTACTGTACCTTTTTCAACTGGAGTTGGGGTCACTGGTTTCTTAGCTAAAGTAATTACTACATTACTGTTTTGACCAGTTGGAGTAATAGTTTCGCTAGCCACTACACCATTACTCATATCAACATTAGCTGAAGTGTTATTTTCACTAACCTTAACAATATTGTATTGAGTTGTATCAATTGCCTTCGTTGCATCGAAGTTTTGACTATCATTATCCCACTTAGTAGTTGTATGGCCTGTTACCTTATCAGTAGTAGTTTTACCCATAAATGTCACTGTTTGATGAACTGGAGAGTTAGCTTGACTACCATCTTCGTAAACATAAGTTACATCACGAGTAATAGTCTTGTTAGCATCCTTAGTTTCAATCCTATGAGCTAGATGAACTTCAAACTTGTTTTCACCATTAGTAAATACTTGTTCCCCATCCTTAAAGTTGTTTCCAACTAACTCGTAACCCTTGCTAGTATAGTTTGCAATTCTATCAGCAGTTGTGTAATCAATCTTATCACCAACATTACCGCCAAAGCTTGCATTTTCAAGAGTATTACCAGTAGTGTCATCAATATAAACGATTGAACCATTTGCTGGAACTGGAGTTGGGGTTGGGGTGTTCTTAGTGTAAGGAACAGGAGTATCCTTAGTTGGTACTTCTGGAGTTACATTTGGAACATCAGTAGTCCAGCCTGGGATATTTGGTGTTGGTTCATTTGGCGTTACCTTAGTTGGATCAGTTGGATCATTGTGGTATCCAGGGGTTGGAGCATCTGGAATTGGATTTCCGGATGGATCTACTGGAATGATCTTACCGATCTTGTGGTAAACGATAGTGATTTCCTTGTTGGCATCTTCTGGAGTTGCAGTTTGACCTTCGTATGTCTTTTGGTCTGATACGTAACCATCAATTACTACTGCATTTGCATCTGTGTACTTGTGACTAGTTTCATTCCATTGACCGGTCTTACCTGGCTTAGTGAAGACGAAGGTATCATTTGTATTGTCATCACGTAACTTGTTACCTTGTTCATCTACGTAGTGAACTACTTGCTTACCAACTACAGTTACATCATCTGGAGTTGGAGTTACCTTAGTGTAAGGAACCTCAGTATCCTTAGTTGGTACTTCTGGGGTTACATTTGGAACATCAGTAGTCCAGCCTGGGATGTTTGGTGTTGGTTCATTTGGCGTTACCTTAGTTGGATCGGTTGGATCATTGTGATATCCAGGAGTTGGGGCATCTGGAATTTGGTTTCCGGATGGATCTACTGGAATGATCTTACCAATCTTGTGGTAGACAATAGTGATTTCCTTGTTGGCATCTTCTGGAGTTGCAGTTTGACCTTCATAAGTCTTTTGGTCTGATATGTAACCATCAATTACTACTGCATTTGCATCTGAGTATTTGTGACTAGTTTCATTCCATTGACCGATCTTACCTGACTTAGTGAAGACGAAGGTATCGTTAGTATTGTCATCACGTAACTTGTTACCTTGTTCATCTACATAGTGAACTACTTGCTTACCAACTACAGTTTGATCTGCTAGAGTTGGGGCTTCCTTTTTAGCTAAAGTAATTACAACACTACTATTTTGACTATTTGGAGTAATAGTTTCGCTAGCCACTACACCGTTACTCATATCAACATTAGCTGAAGTGTTGTTTTCACTAACCTTAACAATATTGTATTGAGTTGTATCAATTACCTTCGTTGCTTCAAAGTCGTGATTGTCAGCATTCCAAGTAATCTTACCTGCACCAGTGATCTTGCCATTTTCTACAGTTACTAATTGACCAGTTACAAGATCAACAAAACCGTTACCGTTGAAGGTAAATGTTTGGTGAACTGGAGTCTCAGCTTGACTACCATCTTCGTAAACGTAAGTTACATCACGAGTTACAGTCTTAGTCAAAGTTTGTGGTACGAAGTTGTCTGGAATCGTATGTGGATTGTTTGGATCATTTGGATTTGGAACTTCTTGACCTGGCTTACCTGGATTTTCAGGAGTAATTGGAGTAGTTGCATGAACTAAGTGAACTTCAAACTTGTTTTCTCCATCAGTAAATACTTCTTGACCATCCTTGAAGTTGTTAGATACAAGATCATAACCCTTCTTCTCGTAATTTGCAATTCTATCAGCAGTTGTGTAATTGATCTTATCACCAACGTTACCGCCGAAGCTTGCATTTTCAAGAGTATTACCAGTAGTGTCATCGATGTAAACGATTGAACCATTTGCTGGAGTTGGAGTTACAGGAGTTTTAGCGTAAACAACCTTAATAGTTGAACTTGGGGTGTCCTTGTTTACAGTTTGAGCAGTTACAGAACCGTCTTGACCGACAGTGAAGCCTGAAATTCCGTTACCACTTACAGAAATTACGTGGTAACCGTCTGCAGTCTTAGCTGCAATTGCATCAAAGCTGGCATCCTTATCTGGAGTCCAAGTTAAACCTTGAGCTAAACCAGTGATCTTCCCGTTTTCAACAGTTACCCACTTACCAGTTACATTATCTAAGTAACCTGAACCTTGGAATTTAGTTTCTTGATGTTCAGGAGTTAAACCTGACATCTCATTACCTTGTTCATCAACATAAGTTACATCACGAGTAATTGTGCGATCAAGGTATTCCTTAGTGAAACCATTCTTGTCATCTGGATGATCTGGATTTACTGGAGTTACACCATGAACTAAATTGATTACCCACTTTTGGCTGATATCATTCTTATCATCAGTGTTGTCGTAGTTACCAAAGTTAATGCCAGCATAGTTAGTAGCATCTAAGTTAGTACCATTGTATGAAGCACCGTCCCAAACGTAGCCCTTGTTCAATAAGGTTTGAACAAATTCTTGAGCATTACCAAAGCTAATTGCATCTCCTTCAAGACCAGGTTGAGTGTAACTACCTAAATCTTGCTCTTGACCTGGAGTCACATCGCGAATAGTCAATTTAGCATTTTGTTGCGTCTTAGGAATTTCTGGATTCTTAGTCAAAGTGATAACAATTGTACTATTTTGACTTGATGGGGTTACGGTTTCCTTAGCTACTGCAGTGTCAGTAACTTGAGCGCTAGTATTGGTTTCACTTACATTGGATACGTAGTAACCGTCATGGTTAATTGCATCTACATTACCAAAATCTTGTGAATCACGGTCCCAAGTAATCTTGCCTCGTTGATCAACAATGTTTCCATCTTTATCAACATTTACCAAGTTACCAGTTACCAAGTCAATAATACCTTGCCCCTTGAAGGTAACAGTTTGAACTGAATCATTATGAGCTGGTGTACCATCTGCGTATTGGTATTTAACAGTACGAGTGATGGTCTTTTCCAAATTAGTCTTTGATAAGTTTGGATTGCTTGGCGTTGGTGTACCTGGATGTTGTGGATCTACAGGATCAGTTGGATTTGCAGGGGTTTCTGGAGTTACAGGACGTGTACCATGCTTTACATTAATTACAATTCGTTGATCACCATCAGTGTACTTAGTTGGAATTGTTGGCAATTCACCATCTAGTACATATCCCTTGCTTTCAAGTGCAGGTAAATCCTTATCATGTGGATTGTAACTATATGAGGTTCCTTCATCTTCCTTAGTTTGTGGTCTACCATAGCCTGGAATATCAACATTATCAGTTGTGTCGTGGTAAACAACTTCAATAGTTCCTTGCTTGATTGGAGTTGGAACCTCATCCTTAGCGTACTTAACAGTTACTGTGTAGTCAGCCCCTGTGTGGCTAATCTTAGCACTATCAACGTTTTGGTTATCAGTTGTATCCTTATCAACACTTACTACGTGGTAGCCTGGGATCTTAGGTGTAGTTACACCGTTGAATGTTTGATCTTCTGACCAAGTTAATGGAGTAGTCCATTCACCAGTTACCTTATCAAGAACACCCTTAGCAGTGAAGTGTACTGGTTGTTGTACATCACTTGGAGTGTATTCACCTGCACCTTCATAGTGAACTGTACGAGTAATGTCCTTAGTAAGATCTGTTTCACTAGTACCAGTTGGATACTTAGGTTGTTCATCCTTTGGACGTGGATCATTAGGGTTGATTGGCTTATCTGGAGTACCTGGATTTTCTGGAGTTACTGGAACAGTACCATGTTTTACGTGGATTGTTACAGTAGTTGTCCCCTTAACAATTGATGGAGGAATATTACCATCAGTTGATACGTAAACGTAACCCTTGTTTTCAAGGTTAGTTAAATCAGTACTTGGGTTGTAAGTTACTTGAGTACCAACATCTTGAGTGCCAGTATCAGTACCTACACCAGTCAAGTCCTTATTATCAGTATCATCGTGGAACTTAACAATTAGGTTACCTTGTTCAGCAACAATTGGGTTGTATTGAACTACAACGTTAATATTGTCACTTGCATGAGTAATGCCAGTGTAACTCTTAACATTTCCGTTGCCATCGTCAGCACCGTCAGTTACAACCTTTGAAGTGTAACCATCAATATGCTTAGTTGGAACTAAGTTAAAGCTACCTTCATCCTTAGTACCATCAGTGATTGTCCAAGTAATACCCTTAGTTTGATCACTTAATTCCTTACCATTTGCATCCGTCCACTTACCGGTTACCTTGTCTAAGTAACCTGTACCTTGGAAGTGAAGAGTATCAGTTACAGGACTTGGAGTCTTATCGCCGGCACCTTCGTAAGTAACAGTACGAGTTACATCCTTAGTCAAGTTGGTCTTATCAGTACTGGATGGGTACTTAGGACCATCTGGATTATCAGGATTGATTGGTTGATCTGGAGTACCTGGAGTTGTTGGAGTTACTGGTTGAATACCATGCTTAAAGGTTACATAGAAGGTTTGAGTATTACCGTTAATATTGTCAAAGCTTGGCTTAGTACCATTTGCGTCAAAGCCGTTTGATACTAATACGTAACCTTGTTTTTCGTATTCAGCAATCTTATCAGCAGTGCTGTAGTTAATGCTATCGCCTGCTTGACCAGTTAATGGATCACTTTGGCCTAAGTCAACTGGGTGAGCTGGATCGTTTACATCTTGGTAAACAACTAAAGCATTTTGCTTATCTGGAGTTGGAGCGTCCTTAGTGTAAACAACGTTTACTACTTGGTTAACACCACGTTCTGGAGTAGCAAATTTTACAGTCTTAGTACCTGGAGTGTAGCCAGTTACTTCTGGTGAATCAACATCAGTAAAGGCGCTCTTATCAGAAGTCCAAGTACCTTCATTAACGATTGCACCAGTTACTTGATCAACTGTGTTAGTTCTAGACCAATTAATAATTTGAGTTGGGCTATCATCAGGAGCCTTCGTACCATCTGCCATGATGTAGTGAACATGAGCAGTAGTAGTTGCAGTTTCCTTCTTTTCACTAGTTGCATGTTTCAAGTAAATCTTGAAGCTTTGGTTAGTATTAGAATCATTGTCAAAGCTTGGGTAAGTGAAGCCGTTAGTTGCATCCCCACTCATACTTTGACCTTCAGATTTTTCAAAGGTGTAACCATTCTTCAAGTAGTTTTGCAATTGAATGTTTGAACCACCGAAGCTAATTTGCTTACCTGATTCGCCACCTGCTGAATAAGTTGCCAATACACGTTGGTTCTGTGGATCATTATCATCAATGATTTGTAAATCAGCAGCTTGAGCAGAGCGGTTGTAAACAACAGTTACACGTTGGTTTACATTACGTTCTGGAGCATTGAATTGAACAGTTTCAAGACTTGGAGTGTAACCATCTTTAGAAAGATCTGGTGAATCTACATTAGTAAATGCATTCTTGTCAGCCTTCCAATCGCCCTCATTTACAACTGCACCAGTCACTTTGTCTACTTTATTAGTTCTAGTGTAAGTAATAGTTTGTAGATCGCTATCTGCTGGAGCTTGTACACCATTATCAGCAACAACATAGTGAACTTGAGCAGTGGCTTGAGCAGTTTCAGTCTTATCTTCAGTATCGTGAATCAAGTAAATCTTGAAGTCTTGAGCAGTATTACCGTAAGTTGGGTAAGTGTAACCACTTTGTGCATCCCCACTAAGGTTACCAGCAGTCTTTTGAACCTTGTAACCTTGGCTTAAGTAACTTTGAAGGATTTCATTTGAGTTAGCAAAAGTAATTTGATCTTCACTCTTACCTTCGTTACTAAATGAAGCTAATTGCTTAGGTGCGTTAGCATCGTTGTTATCGATAATTTCAAGGGTTGCCTTTTGAGTAACTTCAGGTGACTTATTCTTAGTGTAAGTTACAGTTACATCGTTAACCTTTTGACCTGGGTAAACAGTTACGCCGCCAACAGTTGAAATGTCAACCTTGTCGTAACCTACTTCGCTAGGAGTCTTAGAAGCAACTGAATCCATATTTTGAGTTGTTGGAGTCCAAGCACGGTCCTTATCAGTAGTAGTTACATTGGTAGTTCCATCAGTACTGTAGCCCAAGATTTGACCAGTTACCTTATCGATAACGGCATTACGTTCAAAGGAAACGGTTTGAGTGTAAGTACTCTTACCATCTGGTGAACCATTTACTGGAGTAGTAGTTCCGTCTTCATTTACACCAACATAGTTAATCTTACGAGTTACTTCAGTAGTTAAAGCTCCCTTAGTTAAACCATCTGGGTAAACTGATGGCTTATTACGTGGATCGTTAGGGTTAATATTTCCACCTGGATTATGTGGAGTCTTTGGTGTGATTACTTCAGTTTGGTGACCGTAGTAAACATTAACCACAGCATCTTTGGTATTTGCATCAACAGCTACATGATCGGCTTGTGCCAAATCAGGAGCAGTGTAACCAGAATTTGAAAGATCTGGTGAAGTTACTTGAGCCCAGTCACCAGTGTTCCAACCATCAGCAGTTGCTCCTTTAGTAAAGGTCTTACCATCAGCACTAACGCTTCCATAACCCATATCTTGACCAGTTGATGAAACAACGTGCGTACGTGATAAAGTTACGGTTTGAGCTGTAGGATTGTCCTTAATTAACTCATTAGGAATCTTTTCACCGGTTACCTTGTCGTAATAGTTAATTGTACGAGTTACAGTCTTAGTTTCAGTAGTACCAGTGTAAGTTGGTGCTTCTGGAGTCTGAGGATTGTAAGTAACAACAGTTGTTGGGTTTTGATTTGGATCTGGAGTTGGTCCTGGAACATTAGTCTTGTCTGGAGTGTATCCATCAAGGTTTGGTGTTGGTACATCAGTATAATTATCTGGAGTAGTCCAGTTTCCAGTTGGAGTTGTTACACCAGTTACCTTGTCCTTGGTTCCTGGACGAGTCCAAGTAATAGTTTGGACATTGTCTGTTGGTGGATTAGTCTTACCGTCTGAAACAACATAGTGAACAGTTGAAGTAGTAGTCTTCTTGTCTGTTACATTTTCAGTATCATGAACTAAGTACAACTTAAAGTGTTGATCACTAGTACTATTGTTGTCGAAGTTACTGAAACTGATTTGACCATAAGAAGCTGGGTTAGAAGTTTGGTTTTGGTCATTTACAAAACTATCGATCTTGTAACCCTTAGCAATTAAATCAGCAACGTAGTTTGCAGAACCACTGAATGAAATTTGGGTGCCAGTCTTACCACTGTTATTGAAGTTGTTAAGTTCCTTGTTGTTATCACTCTTGTCGTAAATGACTAGGTCAGCTTTTTGATCAACTTGAGGATTTGGATTGTAAACAACAGTTACTACTTGGTCACGGTTAGGTTGTGGTGTAGTAAAGTTAGCTACAGCTTGATCTGGAGTGTAATTAGTAAGCTCAGGTGAAGTTACACTAGTAAAGCTGCTCTTATCTGGAGTCCAAGTTCCTTCAGTAGTTGCACCAGTAACCTTGTCAGTAGTATTAGTTCTAGTCCAATTGATTGTTTGAGTTGGGCTATCTGCCGGAGCAGCTGGCTTGTTAGGATCGTTACCTGCTACAACATAGTGAACGTGAGCATTAGTTGTTGCATTTTCAGTCTTAGTATCAGTTCCGTGAGCCAAGTAAATATTGAAG
Organism: uncultured Lactobacillus sp.; assembly: GCA_910589675.1. Lineage (GTDB taxonomy): Bacteria > Bacillota > Bacilli > Lactobacillales > Lactobacillaceae > Lactobacillus. Next base: position 14,800 of record CAJUTO010000018.1, read on the forward strand.
CTTTGAACATTGCCATCAATACTATCAAAATTACCAAAGTTAATATTTGAAGCAGTTCCAATTGAATTGCCACTTGCATCAGTTGCACTATCAAATACGTAGCCTGAATTTAAGTAAGCTTGAAGGGTTTGTGGTTCACCGTCAAAGCTAATTGCACTACCCTTAGTACCATTGTTGTTCTCAAAAGCAGCTAATTGCTTATTATTTTCACTCTTATCGTAAATAGTAACCTTAGCTTTTTGTGGAGTATCTGGGGTCTTAGCATCTGGAGTGTAAACAATAGTTACATCAATATCATCCGAATTTGGATTTACAGTAATTGCATTTGCGCTACCATCCGCATTAGCATTTACGTTACCTGTGATGTGGTAGCCAGCAACAGCTTGACCAGCAACTTGAGCTAATGTACCAGTTGATGGGGTCCAAACAGTATCACCACTCTTGCCAGTTACTAAGTCCTTAGTAGCAGTTCCAGTAAAGCTTACTTTTTGATCTGCTTGTGGAGTCAAGTGACTTTCTGGAGTAGTGCCATCAGTAAAGATGTAGTGGAAACGACGAGTTACATCTTCATTAGTAGTTACTTGTTGAGTTTGGTGACCATAGTAAACATTGTAAACAAGATCTTGAGTAGTTGGAGTTACTTCATGAGCCGCTACAATACTTGCACTTGTTTCATCTTGGAATTCAGGAGCAGTGTAGTTATATGCGCTAAGATCACTTGAACGCTTAGCAGCAAATTGAGTACTGCTTTCACCAGCAGCGGTATGCCAATCTTGAGTTCTAAATGACTTACCATCAGTTGCAATAGTACCGTAACCTACAACCTTACCATCTTGATCCAAAACTTGAGTACGAGTGAAAGTTACTGAATCAGTAACTGGGTTTTGTGAAATTAAGTTAGATGGGATTTTTGCGCCGGTTACCTTGTCGTAATAATTAATTGTACGATTAATAGTCTTAGATTCTTCAACACCTTGGTGGTAAGTAGTAGTTTGAACTGGGTTCTTAAAGTGAACAACAAATGCTTGATTGGTGTTGTCGTCATTGTCGTAGGCTGGGAAGCCAACACTAGTAAAACTACCACTAGCTGAACCATTAATTACGCCATTACCAGTTGTACCGTTGTAAATGTAACCTTGGCTAATCAAGTTAGCAACAGTAGTACCCGCATTGTCAAAGCTGATTTGACTACCTGCATCTCCACTAGCATTTTGTTGCGGACTTAAACTTGCACCAGTATCATCGTTAACAAAAGTAATGTTAGCATTTTGCTTGTTAGCAACAGGAGTAGCAGCCTGGTAAAGGATAATTACATCTTGGTTACCATTAGTTGCATTATTAACAAACTCAGAACTAGCACCATCTGCTATTCCACCTGACTTTAAAGTAGAGCGAGAAATTGCACTAACGTACATAGCCTTCCAATTAGTAGCATCGTAACGTTCTGCATCATAAGCATTCAAGGTTACAGTACCCTTGGTATCTAATTGTTGGGTTACATAGAGTCTATTTGGACCTGTGTTAGTAACAGTAAAGTCAATATCACCAGCACGGTAGTTTTTAATTTGACCAGTCAATGGAGTATCTAATAAGTCTGATGCTTTAATCGCTACACCGTTATTAGTAGTTAAAGTACGATCAGTAGCCAATTGACTTGCACCATATACTCCATTATTTCTCTTAACTAAATCGTAAGTTTTACCATTAGCGGTAATTTTGTCATATTGAGCACCAGTTAAGTTGTATTCTTGACCGGAAATAGTGTCATCAGATACTTTATGAGCTAGTACTTCACCAGTATCTGCATCTACATACCAAACATTTTGCTTTACTTTAGTTGGAACCAATCCACCAATACTTTGCCAATAACTATCTTGAACAGTTGTACCACCGTTATTCCAAATCATTTGTAAAGTACGAGGAGTTTGATCGGCAGATCCACTAACACCAATAGTAACAGGACTTTCACCGTCTGCATCAGTTACATCAATACGCGTAAAAGTATTCAAACCTGTTCCAGAAAGAGAACTATTAATTGTCTTAACATAATTATAAGTTCCCCCTTGGTAAGTGTTTCCATTTGTTTGGTCAATAGTCAATTTACCACCAAGAGTAGGTTTACTTGGTGTAGTAGCTTGGGAAGAGCTAGTAATCAACTTTCCATTAGCATAAAGATAAAGTGTTTGTCCCGGATTAGATCTATCGGTAGCGAGGACATAAGTTATCTTTCTAGATGTATCATAATCTGCTACATACCCATATTTATCGGCTGGAATACCAGTTACACTAGTGTTATAGCCAGTTGGATCAGTAAAGTTAAAATCTATCTTCTGACTGTCTATATCAGTAACTTCCTGATTAGATGTAGCTACAAGAGAAGTATTAAGTAAAGATGACAATTGAGCAGAGGATAAAGATGCACTACGAGTCTTTAATCCTTGAAATTGTGCAACTGTAGTATTGGACTCAACACTAACATTTTGTTGAACAGTATTTTGATTTTCTTTTTCAGTAGTTTGAGCAGATTGACTCTGAACATTAGAAGCAACTGCTTGATTTGTATTAGAAGTAACAGTATTTGATTGATCTTTTGCTACTTCTTGATCATTTGATTGATTGACCTGGGTTGCATCGGTTGCCTGTTTAGTTTCCTGAATAGGTTGATTTTGAAGAGCAGCATCATTATTTGTTTGAGTAGCTTGTGTCTCCTCATGAGTTTCATTTTTAGGAGCAGAAGCTACCTCATTTTCCACTTTAGTTACTTGAGTGTCATTATTTATTGAAGCTGATACCTCTTGGCCTTGAGTGTTTTCTACCTTGTCTGAAGTTTGATCAGCTTGAACATCCAAAGTAGTAGGTGCCTTCGCAACTTCTATCTTCGTATCAGAAGCAATAGGTTGAACATTTTTATTACTATCAGTAGAAGCAGCATCTTGGCTATCGTTGTCATTAACGGCTGCATGTGCCGAATTAGTATTAGTTCCTAGCCAAAGAGTAGTACCTAAAAGAACAGAAGTAGCCCCAATAGTAAGTTTACGAATCCCAAAGTGGGATTGTCTTTCAGCGGTTTCTTCCATTTTTTAATTTTATTATTCTTTGAAACCATAGTTCCTCCAGTAATTTATAATTTATACAAATATTGCGTAAAATAAAATAACACACTGCCTAATGCTTATTTGATATAAGTGTTATTTAAATACAAAAAATATTTTCCTAATTATACATATACCAACGCATATAGGCAAGGTGTTTTTTTATTTTGTATGAAATTTAATTATTAAATTACTGGTAAATAACGCTTTTAAAGTGAATTTATAGAAAGTAAAAAATAAAAAGATGTTTTACTTATGAGAAAAAATACCATAACTGTGAGCGTCCCCTATTATTTTTCAAATTTAAACTTTTTCCTATAAAAAACTCTCTTTACAGATTTTTTCAACTTTGAAAATTTATATGTCTTTCTTAACGTAGCTCTAACCAAAATTCGTTTTTTATTATCATTTGTACAAGTTAACATAGTTAAAAAATTACTCTTAGAATTAAGTGCTAGATTGACCTGAGTTGGAAAGATAATACGAACTGATTCTATTTTATATTCTTTTACTAACTTAAAATCAGTAATAAAAACCTCCCTATCAATCAGTTTATTATTTGCAAGTGGTGAAAATAACGCCTTACTAAACGATCCGAGGTTGTGTGCCCCAATAATAATATTTGAATTACTATCTATTTTTCTTTTGACTAACATCCCTGCACCAAATTGATAGACAGCATCATTCGTATTTTCCGCTACCGGAACCTCCATATTTAAACTAGGAACAATAAGAACTTCCTGATATTTAATATCATTCTTAAAAAATTGTCTTATTAAAGATAATATCGTTATATATTTAACGGAATTCCAATCATTTATCCCATTATTTTGCAAACTATTCTGACTATTGATTTTGGGTTGGTAGCAATCAATAATCCAACTTTCTAAAATTGGGCTGAAAAAACCTATCCCAATAAAAAATGCCCCAATTAATAGAAGACGATATATAACTTTTTTCATCCTCATGATTCTTTTTTATTCTCAAGAGATGTACTGATAAAATCAATGCAATTTACAATTGGGAAACTTAAAATCGCATAGCCAAAATTCCTTAATCTATCACTTCTCTTATCATAAGTAACATATGGTAATTTCTTAGTGGTATAAACCGTTTTTTCATGCAATACTTTACGTTGAAGATCGCTGCCAAAATTAATAGCGAAAGATATAAGAATGAGTAGGATACTTCCTAAGTACCAAAGTTTTCTATGTTTCATAAAATTTTCTCCCTATAACCTCTATCAGTTGATTTCCCAAGAATTATAGCAAGCTATTAGTAATAAATTATCTTTTTTACTTAAATACATACACAAAGTAAACGTGGTAAACAACATATGCCAAAAGTAAATACAATGGTAATCTTTACTAATAGAGCTAGATAAGTAATGAGAGGAAAATTTTATGGATTTTCGAAGTATAAATACTAGAAATAGAATTTTTAGAGGATTTATTAAAGTATTAGAAGAAAAGCGTTTTAGTGAATGTACAACTTCTGACATTCTTAACTACGCAGAAATTAGCAAGAAGACCTTCTATAATTACTACAAAAATAAGCAGGAATTATTAGAAGATCTAGAAAACGAATTATTAGTGGGCTTATGGAAGGCTTTGGAAACTGATCGCGCCGAACTACAAAAAATCGAAATTAATAACTCTACCCAAAAAATTAGAATAGCAGCAAAGTCAGCCTTTAACTCCACTTTAGACTATTGTGACTTGCATCGAGAAGAATTAGTCTCTCTCCTTTCTTCTAATGGAGATATTTCTTTTCATAATGAAATCGTCAGAATAGCAAATAAGGAATTTGATCTTCGTTGTCCTCACTTATTTAACATTGATCCCAAAACTTGTACTGGCCCAGAATTAAGTACGTATGCCGTTTTTAAAATAATATATGTAGATGCTATTAAAAATGCCCTAATTCTTTGGTTAACTCATTATGATGACATGACTTTAACAGATATCAAATCTTTAACTGCCTTAGTACAAACTAGTTCGCCTGTTGAATTGATGAAAATTCTTTCTCAAAAGCAAAACTGAAATAATTTTGTAGAAAGTAAACATCATATGCCAAACTTACATCTACAGACAATTTAATTTGACAATGTCTTTCTCCAAAATTAACTTTATTGATGGAAATTAAGAGACAGGAAGGCAAGTTAATATATGGATATAAGAATTAATAGCACTTTAGAACAAATTCAGTATGGTCTATTTGAGACAATGAAAGCAATTCCTTTTAGAAAACTTACAAACCGTGATATAATAAAAAATTCTCATGTTAGCTCTCGAACATTCTATCGATATTTTAAGAATAAAAATGACTTGCTAGAGAAAGTTGAGGACAATCTTATTTCTGATCTTATGATTTTTTTAAAAAAGGATCGTAAAATGCTAGAAAAAAATAAGCTTCTTAACATAGACGCAAATAGTTATCATCATACTTTAACGTTTTGTGCAAAGAAGCGAAAAGAAATTCTCCTTCTTCTTTCCCAAAATGGAGATATTGGTTTCCTAATCAAAATAAAAAATTTGGGAAGAGAGGAACTAAAAAAAAGATTTGAATTAACAAATCGAAAAATCGAAAATAATTTTTATCTAGACAACACCGTAGATAAGAATCTAAATGTAGTTATCAACTGGCTTATCTATTATGACAATCTTTCAAAAAACAATATTAGCAAATTATTAGCTCAATCCAGTCTGCAAAATCTTTAAACTTTACGTAAACAAAGTGTGTCGATTATAAACCGATAGATTGTTGAGTCGAAGATATATTTTCCACTAAGATAAAAAAGGTATTAGAGGTGTGTAAGAAAAATGAAAAATATAATTATACTCAACAATGAAAAAGAATTAATAAATCAAATTCAAGTTTTGCTTGAAGAAGATCGAAAAAGCCTAGAAACTATCAATGGTATAATAGCTGAAACAAAAAAGAAGACAGTTACCCTATCTTCTTACTCAAATACATTCAAATATTTCAAAAAAATCGTAATTACATTTTATGGTTGTTCTACGAAAATAATCAATCCTGGCTACAAATAAGAGAAATTTTTGAAAAAGATCAGGAAAAAAGGATCAACCTTATTTTTCAAAAAATGTGTCTAGGTAAGACACCAATCTATTGTGTTCCCAGTCAAATTTGGGTAAAATACCAGCCTGATAAAATTATAGACTATTTAATACAACAACTACGCTATAAATAGACGCCGGAAAATCAAATGTACGCTCTTAGGATGATCATTTAGATTTCTTACCCTACTTTTACCTAGTAAAAAGACTTTCTTTCTGTAATTCAATAAGCCAGAAAGAAAGTCTTTTTATATTTTAAACTTATTTATTTAACATATACTTTTGCTAATCAGACCAAAGATAAGTTCGATTTATTATAGTCCAATGTGTTCCCAAGGTTTTAAGTCAATAGCTGGCTCTTCCCAGAGTTTAACTAAATCGTCAGACAAATATTTCTTATCAACAACGACATCATACACATATTCTTCAAACCACTTCTGGCTCATTTCGTAGAATCCTTTATGGCCATACTTATCACCCCAAGAATTTTCTACTTTCCATTTGCGAATTTCGCCATTATCTTCATCTACACCGACTAAGGTCATATCGTGTGTTGCAGAGCCTTCCCCCGTGGCTAAACGATCTGCTTTACTCATTTGAGTATCAACACTAAATAGATCATCCGTTTTGTATAATTCAGTATCAAGAAAACCAGTCTTACGTTCCATTTGTTTTAATACGTCGTTTCCAAAAATAACTGCTTTTCCATCTTTCAATTGGGCTGCAGCTGCTCTTGCCAAAATTTCAATTGGTACATTTAGGCCAGTAATCGGAGTACCACCAGCCACATTATCGTATAAACCTTGGTGATAGCGTTTGTTGTAATCATAATTAGGTGAATTCAATAAAACAACGTAATCATCCCAATTAAAGTCTTTTAAATATTTTTCAGCAAATTGACGTGGCGTTAAATCCTTTTCTAAATGATATTTCTTATCGTCGTCTCGGTACTCTAAATCAAATTTCTTAGGTGGCTCACCCAAAGCAACTGCTGCCATTCGGTAAACCTCATTTAAAAATTCCCTCTTAGCTTTTTCAGCTTCTTCTAGCTTACCTTCTTGAACTAATTTACGAAGTACCAAAGCATCTTTTCTTTCTTTACGAGCTAAGGAATCGATTAAAGCACTAGTATTATTTGAAGTTGCATTTTCTGGCATTGCATATGATGGAACAACACCATATTTTTTAACCAGATTAATAGCCATTTGCCACAATCCACCATCTTGACCTGCAAAGTCAAACCAAGTTTCGACTTCACGATCATCAATTGGTTTATCAGCTAAGCGAATCATACTATCATAAAAAGCATTTGCTCTCTCAATCTTATCCCAAAAGAAATTATAAGCTTGTGAGAAAGTAAAATCTTTAACATGATACTTTTGGCCAAAATGATGACGCAAAACATTTAAAGTAGCAAATTCCCAACAACGTCCAGAATGCTTTTGATCAGTAACTCCACCGATATCTAATTCAGTTGAAAAAGTGTGATTTAATCGCTTTGAAACTTCATCATTAAATGATGCTTCAAATAATCCACTTCGACGTGCAGCTCTAGAAGCAATTTTATTTTTATCATTTTTGTTAAAGTCTGCAGAAAAAGCCGCTAATTCTTGTTCAGATAAGGCACCCATTATATCTCTCCTTTTGTCTTCATCAATTTAATTAATTTTAATCTTACATTAATATAGAAAATAAGCAAGTTTTATAACAAAAAAGACTAAGTATTCTTAAATACCTAGTCTCTTTATTAAATAATTTAAAATGTAGACAGAAAAATATCTTTTCTATAATTATTCAAAAATTTCATCAATATCAAGTACTACTACAAATGCATTTGGAGTATCGGTACCAGAAACGATCTTCTTTGCATATTCATCATCTTCATGAACATGTGGCGTAGCCAAAACTTGAACAGCAGTATGTGATGGTACATCAGCTGCTACTAATGCTACTTTTGAACCATTTTTAATATTTTCAAAGGCTGCACCTTTAGTTTTTTCAAGATATTGCATATGAGATGGGTCTAATACTGTCATTGAGCCTTTAGGACCAACTTGTGGATTACCATTTTCATCAACAGTAGCAATGTAAACTAAATTGTTCTTAAAAAGGTCAGCTTGTTTATCAGTTAATTTATTTGTGTTTAATTTTTTCATAGTATATAGTTCCTTTCTACTACTAATCAATTATAAGTATAGGCCTATTTAATAAAAAAATCTTCTTTTTTGCTCAAATTTTTATAATATTTAATTAAATTAAATAACATTTATACCAAATATCAATCTATATAAATAGATTTTTCTTTTTTTATTGTCTTATTAATGAGTCAAATTTAATAACATTTAGCTTATATGAAATCGTTTTATTTTTCATTAACATCAGGAATTTTTTATTCCTTATCCATCTTGATAAGCCTCATTAAACTATAAATAAAAAATTATATTAAAAATAAGAAAAATATAATTTGATGTTGACTTATTTTCAAAACGGCGTAATATTATGGTCACAAACATTATTATCAAACAGCTTTGATAAGGAAAAGTAATTAGGAAATCGTCTTTCAGAGAATTTCTGGTTGGTGTGAAGAAATAGATAGATTCTTAATGAAAATCACCTTTGAGCGTAAACTACGATTTAGAGTGGTTTAAGGGACAGCCCTTTATAGCGACGGCGTATCGTTCTCCTGTATTGAACCGTACGTTAATTAAAGACTAGTTTTCTAGTAAAAATAGGTGGTACAGCGACAAGACGCCCTATTGGATCAAATTGATCTAATAGGACGTCTTTTTGTTTTCTTAATCATGCTGTTAGTGGATTTTTGACGAAAGGAGATTTTATATGAAGATGTCAAAGTCCAAACTGCTGTATGTAACTCTCGCAAGCTCTCTTACGATATTCGCAACTGCTTGTGGTGCTAAGAAAACTGATTCCAGTAATCAGACAATCAAGTTTTCTCAGAATGTCCCCAAGAAAGCCATTAAAAAAGGTGGCACTCTTACCTATGCACTAGAAAACGAATCACCTTTTACTGGAATTTTTCTCTCAGAAATTGCTGATACCAGTCCCGATGTAGAGGCTGCCGCTCCGGGAGATGAGTCGCTGTTTTCAATCAATGATCAATATCAAATTACTGATAAAGGAGCTGCCACGTTAAAATTAAATCATCACGATAATACAGCTAAAATCAAGGTAAAGGACAAAGTTCGCTGGTCAGATGGTAAACCAGTAGTTGCCAAAGATCTAGAGTACTCTTATGAAATTCTTGCCAATCCTAAGGTTCAAACTACTCAATATACTTCTTCATTAGAAAATATTAAAGGTATGGCTGAATATCATCAAGGAAAAGCCAAAGAAATTTCTGGAATTGAAATGCCAGATGGTCCTAACGGGAAGACCTTAATTCTTCATTTCAAAGAATTAAAACCAGCAATGCTAAATGCTGCTAGTGGTTTTTACTGGGAACATGCCGCTCCTTATCACTATTTGAAAAAAGTACCATTCGAAAAATTAGTATCTAGTGATCAAGTTAGAAAGCATCCCCTCTACTTTGGTCCTTACAAGATGGATAAGACAGTTCAGGGTCAATCAACTAGCTGGTCTAGAAATCCGTATTATTGGCGTGGAAAACCTAATTTTGCTCATATCTACATGTCAAATATTACTAATTCAAATGTTTCCCAAGCAATCAAAAGCCACAAATTTGATGTAGCCAGTGTTTTAGACTCTCAATGGCTGCAAGTCAAAAATACTAAGGGAGTTAATTTCGTTGGCAAAAAGACTCTCAGCTACAACTACCTAGCCTTTAAAGTTGGTAAATGGGATCAAAAACTAGGAAAAAATGTAGAAAATCCTCATGCCAAAATGAATAACCCCGCCTTAAGAAAAGCAATGGCTTATGCTATGAATGTAGATGTTATTAATAATCGTTTTTATCATGGCTTAAAATTCAGAGTTAATTCACTAATTCCTTCACAATTTACGCCATATTACGATAAAAACATTCCAACTTATTCTTATAACTTAAATAAAGCTAATGAATTATTAGATAAAGCTGGCTACAAAAAAGCTCCTGGTGCCCTTTACAGACGTCAGCCTAACGGTAAGCCTTTAGTAATTAATATAGCTGTGCGGGGATCAGGCGAAAACAGCGAGGCGATCTGGCGCAACTATATCCAGCAATGGAAAAAAGCCGGCCTAAACGTTAAGTTTCTTGGCGGTCGCCCAATGGAATTTAATCGCTGGGTTGCCGCAGTTAAATCTAGTGATCCAAAAATTGATGTACTTGAAGGAAGCTGGGGCGCTGCCGGTGACCCTTCTCCAAGCGTATTTTATGGTGAAAAAATGCCATATAACTTTGCCCGCTTTGTGTCTCCAACTAATACTAAACTTTTAGATGAAATTGATTCTGCCAAATCTTTTGATAAAAATTATCGAGTACAAAAATTCCATGAATGGCAAAGATGGATGTACAATAAAGCTTACGTCGTTCCAACTAGTGGAGCTTACTCGGTTACTGCAGTTAACAGTAAGGTTACGGGATGGTCATTAAAACCATCTGCTAATGTTTGGTATGAAGCTGGCTTTAGCAAATAATTCATAAATCACAACTAATCAACATATATAACTTTAATATCGACTTGTCCTAAAAATGAAGTATCTATAAATGGATACTTCATTTTTTATTTATCAATTTTTAGATATCGACCATGCTCATCGACTACGCCTTTAAAATGATACTTTTGACCATCTTGCACTAAAAGTTCTCCCAAGTCGATCTCACCGTAGGCTTTATCTGCATCCGTAATAGTTACATCATTAAAAGTGTGTTCAAAAAAATTTCTCACAATTTTACTTTTTACTTTAATATCTTTTGAGCGCTCAAAGGCTGCAGATAAAGTAAATCCCTGATCAAGTTGAGTTTTAATAAAAATAATTAAATATAAAGTTGAAAGAGTATATCTTCTAACTCCACTTTGATTATCATCGACCGGCTTAATATATCCCTTTTCTTCCCAATACCGTAACTGTCTTTGCGAAACACCAACCGTTTTACTTACTTCGCCTATTCCGACTTCAATATTTTGAAACACATCATGAAATATCTTTTTTGCTTCCATTTTTTTATCCTTAAATATCATAATCTCAATTCTAGTTTAAAATCTTATGACAGTTTTAGCAACATATATGTCAAAGATAATTACATGTTTGTAAGATTATTTGACAATCATTCTCTTTAAGATTATAGTTTTTATAGTTAAATTTTAATATTAATAACTTAGAAAGGATCTTCAAAATGGATAAACAACCCACCGATATTCATGGAAAGTCCTATAATCGAAACTTACTGGTATTAGTTTTAATTATTGGTTCTTTCTGTACTGTGTTAAACGGGACATTGCTTGCTACTGCTCTACCTTCAATAATGCGTTCCTTTCATATCAGCACTGCAACTGCTGAATGGCTTTCAACAGCATTTTTGCTAGTTAACGGAGTAATGATCCCAATTTCCGCATGGCTAATCAATCGCTTTGGATCAAGAAAAATGTACTTGAGTGCAATGTCTGTTTTCTTTATTGGAACAGTTATCGCAGCAATTGCACCGAACTTTGGCACCCTACTTGCTGGTAGAATTATTCAAGGATTAGGTGTTGGAGTCACGATGCCTCTTCTTCAAACCATTATGCTTTCTATCTTTCCAGCTAATAAACGTGGGGCTGCTATGGGAACTGTTGGTATTGTTATCGGCTTAGCTCCTGCCATCGGCCCAACTTTATCTGGATGGATCGTTGATAATCTTTCTTGGCGCTACTTATTTAGTATTATTGCCCCAATTGCCGGTATAGTTATCGTATTAGCCTTCTTTTTAATTAAAGATGTACTCCCTACTAAAAAAGAAAAAATTGATATTTTATCTGTAACCACTTCTACTGTTGGATTTGGGAGCTTACTTTACGGTTTTTCCGAGGCCGGCAACAAAGGTTGGACTAATCCAGAAATTTTAATGTTTATTGGTGTAGGGATAGTATTTGTCATCATCTTCGGTCTTCGTCAATTGAAAATGTCAGATCCTTTCTTAGATATTACTGTGTTCAAACACTTTGAATTTTCTTTAGCTGCAGCCCTTAGTGGTATTACAAATTTGGCCATGGTTGGTATCGAGATGGTGCTACCTTTATATATTCAAAACTTACGGGGAGTATCTGCATTTCATTCAGGTTTAATGCTTTTGCCAGGTGCTCTAATGATTGGAATTATGTCACCAATTACGGGACGTTTATTCGATAAATATGGTGCCCGCAAGATGGCCATTACGGGAATGACCCTTTTAACATTAGGTACAATCCCATTTGTATTTTTGACTGAGCAAAGTTCCTATACCATGATTATCGTTTTATACGCAATCAGAATGGTCGGAGTAGCCTTAGTTATGATGAATGTTACTACTTCTGGGATGAACTCATTGCCTTTAGACAAGATTTCACACGGAACTGCAGTAAACAATACATTTAGACAAGTTTTAAGTTCAATTGGTACTGCCATTTTAGTCTCTGTCTTAACTACTGCGACTAACAACAACATGCCAAGTAAAGAATTACTGAAAACTTTACCACTTCAATATAAAAATCAAGCTATTAATGCTACTTTAGATGGATTCCATGCTTCCTTTGCCATGAGCATTGTCTTTGCATTAATTGCTTTGGTTCTTGCCTTCTTCCTCAAGAAAGGTAACCGTGCCCGTGAAAATCAAGAAGAGGTGAATGGATAATGATAATTGTAATTTTAATCTTAGCCGCAATTTTATTTATTTACTTCAACGTCATCCCTGGTAAAGGACATACTATAATCTCCTGGCTTTCCTTAATTGTTACATCGCTTTGCATTCTGGGGATCGTTGCACATGACTATAATCACTGGGGAATGAAGACTGAGACGCAAATAAGCAAACAAAGTCTAGTCTCAAGTGCTACTCCTAATCTTCCCCTTCTACTTTATCAACCTCTAGGTAATGGTACAGAAAAAGTATACTTATATAAAACTAACAATGAACAAAAGAAGCCGAATGCTATTAAACTTGATAAGGTATCGACCGAAATTAAACATAGTGCGCAAGCCAATCTTCAAATAGAAACCACTCGATATGTTTACCGAGATAATTTTAGTCGAATTATGTTCGGAGTCTTTAGTCATAATAATGAACTCAAACAGAGAAAATATATTTTTACCATTCCATCAAGCTGGAAAGTAATTTCAACTAAAGATATGAAAAAATTACAAAAGCAACTAGAAGAAAAAATGCAGGCCCAAAGAGCTGCAGCCCTTCATTAATTTTTATCTATATCCTAAAAAAGAAACGTCTATACGGACGTTTCTTTTTTACTTTCCTTTTCCATTTTCATAGGCAAGAATTTTACTTGCTAAGGAAAATTCTTTATCTAAGTCTTTTAAATAAAGATCATTTTCATTTTTACCAACATTCTTATTAAACAAGCCCTGCGCTTGTGTATCAGTAATTCCTTCACGCATTTTTTCTATTTTTAAACTACATACTACCGTTGGTACATTTGATAATACTTCGACTAATTTTAACCATAAATCATCTACTGTAATGTAGTGCTTAATATAATCTAAATTAAATAATAGCTTTTCATCTAATAGATGAGGTGGGTATAAAACACTGCCAGCCCCCGTAGCTAATAATTTCATCGATGGCTGTTCATACTTTTGACTGCACCAATTCCAATCATCATATGCTTTAATCGATCCATCATCATTAAAAGTTATTTCATGGGCTCTTCCCGTGACAATACATTTCGGAAATTTTAAGTACGTTTTATATAATTCTGATAGCATTTCTTTGTAGTAAATAACATCATCATCTACTGTAACAATAATATCGTCAGGAAACTCTTGCATAGCATAGTAATATTTTTTATGCGGTTTTAGATCTAAGGGAACAAAGCGATATTCAATTCCCCTATCGCGTAATTCAATAAGAGATGATGGAAGATGACTTTCTTTAATATCATCAGTCAGATAAACTAAAATTTTATCGGCTTTTTTAGTCTGATTAAGCAAACTTTTAAGGCAAATAGATAGTGTATTCAACCTATCCCCATAGCTTGTCAAAGAAACAATTATCCGAGGATTCAATGCCTTTTTCATACTGCTCATCCCTTTCAGTTTAATATTATTAATAATTATCTCTTGATAGCGTTTTATAATAAATTAATATGCTCATTATTTACTATTTTTAAGACCCAATTTATAAACAAAACAAAAAAGCTACAATCATTTCTGATTGTAGCTCAACATGATCTTAATGAAGAAAAATAAATTGTTACACTTCTTAAAGGAGAAGTTTTCGGATCAGTCATCTATATCTTAGTCCATTTTTCTTCCATTGTTAAATCCAAATCTTTAATATAACAAATATCGGTTCAAGTTATCTAATGAGCAACTTTCTTTGCTTTAGCATTAACTCTAATTAGACTAGCAATTTGATCAATATCTGCATTATTTTGGGCAATAATCAGGTCTTTGTTTGAACGTGGATAATCAATCACTTGACCATGATTGGCAGCAAAAGCTTGTAAAAATAATTTACTGCTTCTCCCATTTCCCTCTCTAAAGGGATGAAGATAATTTAATCTATCCAGTAAAAAAGCATAGTCAACATTTGCAAGTTCTTTTTTAGAAGACAATTGTTGTATCTTTTCGTCTATTTCTTCAATTCCAAAATTAATACGAGAATACTCTAAAAACTCTGTCTCTCCTTTAACTAATTCATAATCTCTAATTTGACCAGCCCAATCGTAAAGCCAACCAAACATAATTTTATGAATTTTTTTCAAATCTTCAACACTAGTGATTTTCTTATTCTTTCTCAAAAAAGCCACGGCCCGAATTCCTGAGCCTAAGTATTCTTTTTGTGCTAATTCTGCCGCATCAGTAATATTGAGCTTATTTTTAAGCGTACCATTTGGGTAAAGAAATTTTTGACGATACCATTCAGAATCCTTTTCGGCCTCATTCATTTTCTTCACCCCAAATCCGATCAATTTCACTTTTAATCTCCTTAGATGGATTAATCGCCTCATCAAGTAGCATTAAAATATCCTCTTCATCTGGTTGCCAACCCTCTAAGTGTTCACTTTCTACAACAAATCTAATTTGTTCATACATTTCTGGATCTTCAATATAAATGCCTTGAATCATTTGATTAGTGTCATTAATTTTCAAAGAATAAACTGGATCAAGTAATTCCAGTAAATCTCCTGGTCGCATATTTAAAGATGACGATAATGCCGATAAAATTGCACTTGACCAATTATCTGGATTCTCATTAAGTGCATCTTCTAAATCTTTTTCCATTAAAGAATTACTTTGTGAAATATCCTTTAAGGTTAAATGATGATTTGTAAGTAAAATTGATATTTTTGATAACATAATTGCCCTCGTTCATTTTTACCTTACTATATTTATATATTTTAAATCAAAATTGGATTTTTCACTAAAGAATTACATAAAAAAATAGAGAATTAGCACCTTTAGAATTACTAATTCTCTATTTTAATAATTAATCTAAATTCTATTATTCAACTGTAACACTCTTAGCCAAGTTACGTGGCTTATCTACATCAAGGCCCTTATCTTTTGATGCATAATATGCAAGAAGTTGAGCCGGCACAACAGTTAATAGAGCAGACATATAATAGTTAATTTCTGGTAAAACTACATTGTCCCCTTCTCTAGCAAAGTCTTTACCAGCAATAGTAACAACGTTAGCACCTCTAGAAACAACTTCTTGAATATTTCCGCGCGTTAAATCAGCTGTTGCAGGATCATTAATTAAGGCAATTACTGGGGTATCTTTTTCGATAAGAGAAATAGTACCATGCTTTAATTCAGCTGCTGCAAATCCTTCAGTTTGAATATATGAAACTTCTTTAAGTTTTAATGCTCCTTCTAAGGCTACTGCATAATCAATTCCGCGTCCAATGTAGAAAGCATTTCGAGACTTAATTAGGTATTTATCAGCAATCTCTTTCAAACTTTCTTTACTGTCAACAAGTTGCTGCATCCCTTCTGCTGCAATAGCTAAATCATGCTTTAAATTCCAATCTTTAGCTTCTGCTTTATTAAGTGCTTCGCCCAACGCCTTAGCCAGAACTGCTTGAACAGCAATTTGGGCAGTGTATGCCTTAGTAGATGCAACTGCAATTTCAGGACCAGCTTCTAAGAGCATAGTGTAGTCTGCTTCTCTTGATAAAGTTGAACCTTCTACATTAGTGATTGTTAAACTTGGGATATTACGCTTATTAACTTCTTTCAAAACAACACGAGAATCAGCGGTTTCTCCTGACTGAGTTAAGAAAATAAAGAATGGATTCTTACTCATCATTGGGAAGTGATAACCAGCTTCTGAGGCCAAACCAACTTCAGTTGGGATTCCAGTATAATGCTCTAACATTGTCTTACCAACTAAACCATCATGATAACTAGTCCCAGCAGCGTAAATATAAATACGATCTGCTTTTGAAATAGAATCAATAATTTTTGGATCAACCTTAACATCATCATTTTCATCAAAATAAGTTTGAGAAATTTTACGCATTACGCTTGGTTGTTCATCAATTTCTTTGAGCATGTAAAATTCGTAAGTTCCCTTTGAGGCTGCATTAGGATCAATATCTAATACATGGGGCTTACGTTCAACCTTTTTACCATCAACAGTTTCGATTGTGTAAGAATCTTTAGTAATGTCACCAACATCACCATCTTGTAAATCAACAAAAGTTTTGGTTTGATCTAAAACAGAAATTGCATCAGAAGCAATAATATTGAAACCATCGCCAAGCCCTAACATCATTGGTGACTTGTTTTTAGCAATAAAAACATGCTCTGGTTCAGTATCATCAACTAAAAGGAAAGCATATGAACCTTTGACTAATTTCAAAGCTTCTTTAAACGCAGAAAAACCATCTAAATTCTTCTCACGAGCAATCTTACTAATTAATTGGACAACCACTTCAGTATCAGTATTAGAGTGGAACTTTACATCTTGTAAGTATTTTTCCTTTAATTCTGCATAATTTTCAATAACACCATTATGAACTAGGTAAAAACGCTTAGTTTCATCAAAGTGAGGGTGAGCATTATCCACTGTTGGCTTACCATGTGTAGCCCAACGAGTATGACCAATTCCTACTAATCCTTGTTCATCAGGAGTTAGTTTTTCTTTTAAGTTAGAAATTCTACCGACTGCTTTTGTCAAATATTCGTTTCCATTTAAGTCATTTAAATATATACCTGCAGAATCGTAACCACGATATTCTAAGTTAGTTAAGCCATTTAAAATAATATCTCTTGCAGGTTTTCCAACAACACCAACAATTCCACACATAAGTTTTCTCCTTTGGTATAGTTCATTTAAGTTAAATGGACTATATTTATTTTGCTGTTATACTAACAATAATAACCCTATTAAAGAAATTGGTCAAGATGTTTTATCTATAATTGGTCTATATCAAAAGATGAAAAAATTGCACAAAAAAAAGACGCTCCATACGGAGCGTCATATCAGTGATTTGGTGCTCATAAAAAATATATAGAAAAGCTTACATTTTTCTTTGCAATCCATTTCATCTTTATTCATCAAATGAAATACGCTACTCTTTCACCTCATTTAAATTAATCACTTCATTAGCCAATTGTTTTATTTCTTCTCTTAGATGATGAGTTACCATTATAACCGTTGTATTCTTCTTTGATAAAATTGCCTTTTCAAGTTTAACACTAGCAGACTTATCTAATGCAGAAGTTGCTTCATCTAATAAATAAATAGGTTTATCTCGCAGAATTTCTCTAGCAAATGAAATACGTTGCTTCTGTCCACCTGATAATTGCTTTCCCTGATCACTCAATACAGTATCCACGCCATTGGAAAGTTTAGCGATCATATCTTCAAGGCCACATTCATGAATAGCGTTATTTATTTTAGCATCAGGTATATTTTTGCCTAGAGTCAAGTTCCACTTTAAAGAAGCTGAAAAGATATAAGGATCTTGCTGTAAATATGATATTTTTTCATGTAAGTCATTGTCTGAAATTGCTGAATAGCTTATATCATTCATTTTTATATCACCACTATTGTTTCTTAGTAGTCCCGCAACTAAATTAAGAATGGTGGACTTACCGGCAGCTGAATCACCTACCAAGATGTATTTATTATTAAGCTGGAAATCTAAATTTAAATTTTGGAATAGAGGCTTATCGTTTTTAGAATATTTGTATGAAATATTGTTAAATTTTATATTGGCCGATTGTAAAATTAAGTTGAACACTTTTGAAAAATAAAAAAGTCCATCTG
>CAJUTO010000019.1 GCA_910589675.1 uncultured Lactobacillus sp.
CACGTTTATGACTAATAACTCTCTGTCTATAGTTACCATCATATTCTGAAGCTAAGTTAAGATCATTTGCAACATTAATAGTAGTAGCAGTCCCATTTTGAATTGCATTAATAAATCCCTTAGCATCACTAACTGTTACTGCATTAGGATCTTCTGCTTCAGCTGCAAGTGCTCTAGTTGCCACTTTGCTTTCAGTAGCAGCTCGCGCACTAAGGAATGATGCATTCTTAACTGCATCATTTACATTAAACGTATTAGTTGAAACCTCAGTAGTTCTATCAGTTACTGACTTATTCAAATCAGAAGAAGTATTAGTATCGGCAACTTTTTCTTCATCAGTCTTTACAGTTTGAGTCTCAGTAGTCTTAGTATCTACATTAGGAGTAGCAGCTTCAGTCTTTACATTTTCTACTACTGTTTTATTAACATCAGCATTAGTATCTGTCTTAGCAACTGCTTCATCATTTTTCTTAGCTACATCATTAGTTGCATTGTTCTTTGTTTCTGCTTCCTTAGTAGCAGCTTCTTCAGTTTTAGCAGTTTCAGTAGTTGCAGCTTGCTTTTCATCTGACTTACTTTCAGTATTTTCACTACTATTATTAACCTCGCTAGCATTATTAGGAGTGTCAGCCTTGTAACTAGCAACAACAGTGCTGTGATCAAGATCATTAGTTACTGTACTTTGAGCTTGATTAGTATTTGTTTTATCTTCGTTATTTTGAGTATTAGTATCAGTACTTTGTTTATTGTCTGTTTGTTCTTTATCGTGTGCATTTGCTACAACAGACTTATTGCCATTATCAACAGTATCAGCAGATGCTTGTTGTCCGTTATATAAACTAAAACTTAGCCCGATTAAAACGGATGCAGCTCCCACACTAAATTTACGAATTGAGAAACGTTGTTTTTCGTCTCTCATTTTTTTATATTTCATTTCAATATTGTTTTTTGAAACCATATTTTCCTCCAACTTCAAAATTTAAGTTTGTTTAATTAGACAAGTTATTTATTCAAATTAGCTTAAATTTTAAATCTATTTAACCTTACTTTTATCATCCCCTTTTACTACTTAACATAAATGCTCCTCATCACTGTTAATGTACTATCATCAAAAATTAATTACAAGTGATATAGTAACATGTAATCTTTTCTTATTCTATACTCTTAGATAATTTATATGACTTTCTTTAGAATTAAATCTTCCTATAAATAGTATTGTGCTAATAAGCATATTGCATAATATTTAATTAATAATTTTATTAGTGCGTAATATTATTTCATTTAAATAACAAAAAGGGTCAACGCTTGCTTTCGTAATTTTATATTTTTGAAATCAAAATATTATTACCGATTAAAAGTCATTTTCGACCGATGACTGACAAAACAAAGTAAAAATACCTCATATCGATATAATTTAACTTGAAAGGAGTAAGAAATGAAATTTAAGTTATTTATTAATCCAAACAGTCAAGAAATTGTCGAAGCTACCGTCCATCGAAAAAGTGATTTTTCTACTCAATTAGAGCAATTCGTTTTATCAAATGGCAATTCAAATGTGATATCAGCTTATGATGACAAAGATTTAATTATGCTTAACTTAGACAATATTATGATGTTTACAATTATTGAAAATAAGGTTTTTGCTATCTGCAATAATAAGCAATACCGCATCAGAAAAAGACTCTACCAAATCGAAGAAATCCTCCCCGCTAATTTTTGGCGTATCAATAAGTCTACTATTATAAATCGCTTTTATATCCATGAATTTAAAGAAACAAAAACTTCTGGTGTGAATGTCATTATGAAAAATGGGTTAAGCGATTATGTTTCAAGACGATGTTTTTCTAAAATTAGGAAGGAACTGAATTAAAATGAAAGATTTTATCAAAAATTTTATTAAAAGTGGCCTGAAAGCTGCAGGATTTGGCCCCTTAATTCTTGTGATTTTTTATTACATTTATTCTTTTACCATTAACTTCCATACTATTTCAATTCAAAACGTAAATAAAAATATTCTTTCCAGTCTATTACTAGCCTTTATCGCAGGAGGTATCAGTGCAGTCTTTAAAGTTGAAAAAATCTCTCTTGGACTTGCAACTATGATTGATGCGATTGTAATTTACGTTGACTATCTTCTCTTTTATGTTTTTAACAATTGGATCGAGTTACAAATTATCCCATTTCTAGTTTTTACAGCACTGTATATCATCGGATACTTAATTATTTGGCTATGTATCTATCATCAAGTAAAAGTCCAAGTAAAGCAGTTAAATCATAAATTATAAAAAAGCAGATCACTACCATAATTAACGGTAATGATCTGCTTTTTTATCCTTCAGCCTTTTGGATTTGATTATGCATATCAGCAATATCCAAATCTTTGTTCAAAAATTCCTGATTATCCATTGGCAAATGCTGCTCAATAGTAGTAAATGGCTGTAAATAAACAGTTGCTTCTTTTATCTTGAAGTCTAATAAGTGTCCACCAATTGATTTATTATCTGCTAAAAAATGTAAATGGTATCCAGCAGCAGCCATACCTTGGAACATCTTCGGTGCAAAATAACCTATAACGGTACCAGAAACATCAGTAGATTCAAAAACGGCTTGTTCATTTGCTACTTGCAATAAAGTCTTGTAAGGCCTTGTCTGCTTTTCAACTACTCTTGTTTTAACAGTTGAAAAAGTTCCCACAATTTTAACTGCAAAAAAGACATTTTTATAAGGGTAGTCAGCTAAAATCTTATCTTCTAATTCTTTTTGAGTTAAATTTTCGACCTTAAAACTATCTTTTATCTCTTCAAAATGAACTGTCGCAAATGGGACCTTTTCTTCTGGTTTTAGGATTCTAATTTCACCATTGCTTTGAGCTAAATACGGTACATGATCAAGTAAAATCATTTCACCATCAAGGCCGCTAGCTGTTCCAATGCCCCAGTCACCGTGTTTTAACAGATCTGCAACTGTCATTGTCCCTTCAAACAATCCTGGCACGAGCATCCCCAAAGTACCATGCTGATAAACCTTTCTTTCATATTTTGTCATAATTTTTCTACCTTCCATTAATGCAGTTGGTCCTCTAAGATTGTCTTTCCTAATTCTTGATTAAAACTATAATCAACCGGTATATCAACAACAGTTGGTCCATCTTCTTTAAAGGCCTTATCCAAAACCTTATCTAAATCAGCCGCCTTCTCTACACGGTAGCCCTTAGCACCAAAACTTTCTGCATATTTAACAAAGTCTACAGGGCCAAATTTAACAGCTGCTGAATCGCCATACTTCAATTCTTCTTGGAATTTAACCATGTCATAATTTCCATCATTCCAGATAATATGGACAATATTCAGACCTAGCCGAACAGCAGTCTCTAAATCTTGTGACGAGAACATGAATCCCCCATCCCCAGAAACGGAAACAATTTTGGTATTTGGTCTTACCAAAGCTGCTGCGACTGCCCAAGGAAGAGCGACTCCAAGTGTCTGCATTCCGTTACTAAAAAGCAAATGCCGTGGTTCATAACTTCTGAAGTGTCGCGCCATCCAAATGTAAAAACTACCCACATCTACTGTTACCGTCATGTCATCGGTAACTCTGTCTTGCAGAGCTTGGATAATACTCAAGGGATGACTCTTCACTTGATCCTTAGTAACAGCGGGTGGTGTATCACGTTTTTGCAGGGTTTTACGCAACGAATCAAGATACTCTTTAGATTCACTTGGCATGGAATAGCCCTTCATATATGGTAAAAGAAAGTCTAAAGTTTGAGAAATATCTCCAACCAATTCTCGCTCAGGCTGATAATTTTTATCAATTTCTGCCCGCATCGAATCAATTACAACGATATTTGCGCTTCGATCAGAATTCCAATTTCGAGGCTCATATTCGATTGGATCATAACCAATTGCAATAACCAGATCACTCTTTTTAAGCAATTGATCCCCTGGTTGGTTTCTAAACAAACCTACACGACCGAAGAAATCATCCTCTAGTTCACGTGGAATAATTCCAGCACCTTGAAAAGTTTCAACTACAGGTAGATGAGTTTCCGCAATTAAACGTCTGATAGCTCTGGTAGTTTCTGGATCAGATGCCCGCATTCCTAACAAAAGTACAGGAAGCTTTGCGGCTTTAATACGCTGTGAAAGCAAAGTTGATTCAATTGGACTAGCTGGGCCTAGCTTCGGGGGCTCAAGTGGCGCGATCACGCTCGTTTTTACTTCTGCATCAGTTACGTCCTGCGGAACAGAAACAAAACTTGCTCCTTGCTTAGATGCTTCTGCTTCTTGATATGCGTTAGCAATCACCTCAGAAATGTTCTCAGGTTCTTGAACTTCGGCACTATATTTAGTAATCGGAGCAAATAAAGCTGCATTTTTCATACTTTGGTGAGTTAAACGCAAAAGATCAGTTCTCTGCACTTGGCCGGAAATAGCTAGTACGGGATCACCTTCTGCTGTAGCAGTTACTAAGCCAGTTGCTAAATTTGATGCACCCGGCCCTGAAGTAGTAAGGACAACACCGGGTTTTCCTGTAATCCTTCCTACTCCAGCCGCCATGAAGGCCGCATTTTGTTCGTGCCGCGTTAAAACAAATTTAGGCGTACGTGGATCTTTAGAATGTTCAAGTAATTCAAATACTCGATCAATTTTGGCACCTGGAATTCCAAAGACAAATTTAACATCATGATTAATTAAGCTATCAACAATTGCATTTGCACCGTAATATTTTTCTTCTGCCACAGCAATCTTCCTTCTTCCAATATAGGTTGTATATCTACTTACAAATTAAAAGTATACTTACAAGCCATCATACTTTCAAGTAAATATAATTATGGAAAACTTCGAATCAAATACTTCTAATATAGATATATCACAAATCCATTCTATAATAGAACTTGAATAAAAATAAATTTAAGTGAGGAATAGACATGGTTAGTATCTTAAATAATCAAACTAGTAATGAAGAATTTTTAGAATTTGCGACTAATGAAGTTCACAATGTTGATGTTGCTACGACACATCATGGTGCACCTTCTGCTCAAGTCTGTGATCTAGTTTTGAATAAAAATGGTAAGCTCTACATTGTTACCTCTAGTCAAAATCCCTTCTTTCAAGATTTGATCCATCAACCTAAGGTGATTATTAATGGGTACAAAGGAGATGGCACGATGGATTCATGTGGCTTTTCGATTCGGGGAACAATTAAAAATGTCGAACATGAATATATTGACGAGATTTTTGAAAAAGATGATTATTTAAATGAAATATATGCAGATGATATTGAAGGTGCAAAAGAAGATCTGCGAGTTTTAGAAATTACACCAAAAGAAGCAGCCTACTTAGACCACCGTACTCACCCTATTTTTACAAGAAAATTTGAATTTTAATTAATCATTTTTTCACATATCTAAATAAGTAAATAAAAATGGATAGGTTTCTTTTACCCTATCCATTTTTTAATATGGTTTAGTTAGCTAATTTAATTCTTTTATCGGCAACGTGTTCAATAAAATACTGATCGTGATCTATTAAAAGCATCGCTGGTTTTACCTCTTGTAGTAAGTTAATCAATTGATCTTGGTTGAAGACATCTAGATAGTTTGCTGGTTCATCCCATAAATACAAATCTGCTGGCTCAAGTAGTGATTTGGCCAAAGCGATTCTTTTCTGTTGTCCCATACTCATCTCTTCAATTGCCACATTAAAATTAGTACGAGGAAAGCCCATCTTTTTTAAAATATTAAGCAAATCCTCATAAGACAATTTTTGATGAAGCGCAAAATTTTTTAAACTCCCTTTATATATTGTGAAATCTTGCGGTAAATACGAAATTCTTAACCCATTAGTTAGCTCGCATCTCCCATTGCTATTTGCTGAGACCTTATTCAATAAGAATTTTAAAAAAGTAGATTTTCCAGATCCATTTTTACCTTCAAGGGCAATAATGCCATGATTTTTTACTATCAAATTCAAATTAGAAAATAGGTGTTTATCTCCTACCTTCAGACCTAAACCTCTAGTTTTAAGAAGAGTGGAATGATAATTAGATTGAAAATTCATCGTTAATTTTGGTATATCTTCAATATTAACCATCAATCCTTCTTTTTCTTCAATCTTTTTATCCATTCTATTTCTACGTGTAATAGATTTCTTCATCATTTTGGCAGCTGCATGTCCAATCGCAGCCTTATTTACTCTAGCTCTACGGTTAAGAATATATTGTGTTTTTTGTCCCAAATTTTTTCTAGCTTCTATTTTTTGTGCCCAATGATAAAATTGCTCTTTCTTTTCACGATTGAATTCATCACGTGCTTCTTTAATTTGTTCATATGTTGCATAAGTCCCTTGATATAAATGGATTTCAGTATTTTCAATTGCTAAAACATGATCAGTTACTTGATTTAAAAAATTACGATCATGACTTACAACAATATATCCTTTATGATGCTTAGTTAAATATTTACAGATTTCCTGACGACTTTCTTCATCTAAATGATTTGTAGGCTCATCAATAAGAGTAAAAGAATTCTCATCAATAAATGATAAGGCTAATAAAATTTTGGTCTGTTCTCCGCCGCTTAAAGTATTAAATGACTGCCAGATTAAATTTGAATCAACGTGCATTAAATTCAGCTCACGCTCTAGTTTCCATTGTTCAAACATAATTTGATCTTGTAATTCGTATAAAGTGATATTAGCTGGATCCTTAATCCTAATTGGATAATAGGAAAAATTCAATTTAGTTTGAATTTCACCTCTTCCAACTAATTTTCCCTGTAAAAGATTAAGAAAAGTTGTTTTTCCTCGTCCATTTCTACCAACTAATCCTAACTTCCAAGAGCTATCTAAGTCTAGATTTAAATTATTAAAAATATTGTTGCTGCTATCTTCATACCTAAATGATACATTCGAAATTTTAATACTACCCATTTAAATCACCTCGAAAAAAGAGCCTGCACTTATGACAAGTACAGACTCTTCATGTTTTTACGTATTAAAAGAAGATCATGTCCGTCTAATAATCTTGTCAAAAGTGCATAGTTCATCCCTTTAATAGAAAACGAATAATTTCAACTATGCTTAGTTTTGCAAGATTAAAGACGCAACAGCGACCCTTCTTTCTAAAGGTGAATTTCAATTGATATAATTAAGATATCATGAAAATCGATCAAAATAAATCATAAATAGTTAATTTATATCTCAGTAGCGCTATCTATTACTCAATATTCTTTGATGACTTTTATAATTTTATAAATAACACCAATAAACAACAGGCTTCCACCGATGATCAAGAAACTGGTCCAATATACACTTAAATTCTGATGATATACATTCACCAAGATTAAAAATATGAGTAAAACTAACATTCCAAATAACCGGTCCGTTCGTCCCTTATCAGATGAGGTGACTCATCAAAAGTTCTATGCCTGCAAAACCGAACTCGTCTTATGCCTTTAATTGAAAAATTGCAGGATCAATGGAGTAAATATGATCAAATGTAAAAAAGCCGATTGCTTGGTGAAGAAGCAATCGGCTTTTTATCATTAATTTAAAAGAATAACTTACTCATAATAATCATGAAGATCATCAAGCAAGTAGAACTAATTGCAGCAGCCCCAAATACGGTACCACCACGTTTGAAGATAACACTGAAGTTAACTGAAATACCTAAAGCGGCCATTGCCATCCCCAAAAAGACATATGCTGCTTGAACTAAGCCATCTAAAACTACTGGTGAGAATGGTAAGAAAGTACCTAAAATACTGGTTAAAATAAATCCGCCTAAGAACCAAGGAATTGGTAATTTCTTAGGTGCTTGTGTATGATCTTGCGCACTTTCTTTTACCAGTCTTCTTTGGTACCAGTATCCAATTATTAAAGCGACTGGTGCTAAAAGTAAAACACGCGATAATTTCATAATTAATGCACTATCTAAACTTGCCTCACCAAAAGCACTACCAGCTGCAATAGCATGGGCAATTTCATGAAGAGATCCACCAGCAACAATACCAAATTGTGAATCTGTTAACCCAAGCATTGGTTTAATCACAATTTCTAAGAGTGTAAATACTGTTCCCATCACACAAACTACCGCAACAGCAAGTACCTCGTTTTCTCTTTTACGTTCTTCATCTCTACTCTCAATTTGAGGGGAAACGCCCATTACAGCAGCTGCTCCACAAATTCCGCAGCCACAAGCTGATAACACTGCTAGTTCATCTTCTGCCCCAAATTTTTTACTAAGCCAGTAAGTCAAAACAATCGTTCCACTTACCCCTAGCATTGCAACTAAAATTGTTTTAATACCAGCATCAGCTAACTTAGTAAGATTAAGTCTAAAACCCAGTAAAATAATTCCTAATCTCAAAAACTTATTAGAAATAAAACCAATCCCTGGTGCTGCTTCTTCTCTTACCCCAACTGGTAAAACCTGCAGTGAAATTCCCAATAAAAGTGCAATTACCAACGCACCAATCAAGTTAACATAGGGTAATTTTGCTATAAAAATACCTGCCACGGAACAAATTAAAGTCATTGCAGCTGCAAGACCAAATGATTTACTCTTAACAATACTTATCAATAAAAATACCTGCTATACAAAACATGGAAATATGTAGAAGAATACGAATTTTCTACATATCAGAAAGATATATTTTTTCCTTTCTTTGTTTCATTTACTGTCGTCTTCACTAGTATTCTGATATTCCAATCTAGGAGTAATCACATTGACTAGCTCGTACAGCTTAGGGGCCTAGCCAGCCCCGTTTATTTTCTTTATTTTGCTAAAGCTAAAAGGTTTAAAACCGCATTTTCATCTCGATCATTACTATAGCCACACTCATAACAAATATACTCATTATGTTTTGTACCATGCTTTTTATTGCCTTGCAAAGTGATTTTTTCATCACCTTTTTTGACATAGCCGCACTCAGCACATCTTTGAGTTGATGGGTATGTTTTATCAGCCAAGATTAATTCTTTGCTATACCAATCACACTTATAAGTTAATATCTGCCTGAATTTGCTAAATAATGATCGCTGCATACCTTTTGAAGCTACATGCGTCATCATCATTTCTTTAACTGCTAAATCTTCAATTACAATTTGGTCGTAATCATCTACGAGGTTAGTAGTAAACTTCTGTAAAAGATCATTTTGAATATTAGCTACTTTGCGATAATCTCTTTGCAGTTTGGTTCTCACTACATAGTAATTATATGATTTTGTAGCTAACTTACCGTTAACTTCTCTTTTACGTGCTAACATTCTTTGATAATGTTTGATACGCTTATAAAGCTTTTGCAATTTAGCTGGCAAAACATTGATTTGTCCATCTGTGTAATTAAAGTGACCGACATTGACATCAACTGCTGTCTTTTGATGAGTTTTAGATTTATATTCAATCTTTTCTTCATAGGGAAGAGCCGCATAATAAGCGTTTTTTTCTTTGAAGATACTTACTACTTTAACTTCACTCATCTTTAAGGCCTCATAACTAGACAAATCAAACCAAAACTCTTTTGAGATGCTTCTTGGTTTATCAAGGCGAAGCTTGCCATTAACAATCTTAGCTCGGTCAGTTTTAAAGCCTTGTCTGGGAGCCTTTTTTGATTTAAAACTAGGTGTTCCCCAATCAGGCTGCGCCTTATCAAAGAAGTTCTTCCAAGCATTCGCCAAGTCTTTAACAGCTAGTTGCAAACATCTAGCAGACAAATCATATTGCCAGTCAGCTTTATTAGCAACTAGTTCATCACGGACTCTGCGTTCATTGGGACTTAGATTATCTTGCTTGTTCAAGCTATGGGCTTCATACATTAATTGCCAAGTTTCAAGTCCTTTATTCCAGCAGTATCGGCGATAGTCACACAAGGCATCAAGATGCTTTTGCATAGTTTTATTAACTTTTAGCTTAACTACTTGAGTTTTAATCATTGCTTCACCTCCTAAAATACAAACATAAGTTTATCTAGGGAAGGAAAGCAAAACAAGTAAGTATTGAATTAAAGCTTATTTTCCATGTTTAGCTTTCTAAATAAGCCTAATTTTCTATCTTCTTCTATAAATTTCTATATTTTGGTTAACAGTTAATCAGCTCCAGTTTAATTACTTATTCCCACCCAGGAAAATTTACAGAATAAGCAATCATATAGTGTTTTTAAGTGATTCTTTCTCGAAAGCAAAATTCTTATATTACTATAATATCCAATCCAATAATTAAAGTAAAATAATATGCTCACAAAATCACAAATATTTTTATTGATATAAAAAGGATGAAAGCCTAAATTGTACTTTCATCCTTCAATTTTGTGATATTATTCATAAAATCTTTCAAATCAATTACAGTCTCAAATGTTAAGAAAAACAATAAAGCTTTAATCCAAGATCGACTAAGTAAAAAGAAAAAGCAAATTGCTAATGCTATAAGCCCTATTCCCACAAACAAAGCTAAGGCAGTTAACTTTGCTCCAAATAAATTAACGACCTCCTTAAAACTGCTTGGCTCATTTTTAACTAATAAAGATAGGTCATGATATTGCTTACTAGTCCTTACTCGAAATGATAAAAAAGTAAATACGGTTCCAATAATAATTAAGCCGGCTCCAAGTAATTGAAATAAAAGGCTCAGTGGCGGCTGTCTAAAAATTAAAATACCACCAAGAATTAGCAAGATGTCTGCAAGCAAATTATAACGTAAACGTTTATTTTCTAATTTAGTAAAAATTAATTCATTCGAATCCATACTTCATATCCTTTAATATTCTTCTTTCTATCAGTATACTGGTTAAACTAAAAATGACCAAGAGCAATTTTAACTCTTGGTCATCTAGGTCAATTAACGTCCTTTATGAACTGTGTCATTTTCAACTGGAATTGGCTGGGCTTTAAGCTCAACTGCACCATACAAAATACCGATTAAACCGGCTATTACTAATAATTGGGACATATTCAGGACTCCTCTCTTGGAAGCTTCTCCCCAGTACCTATCTTACAGGCTTAAGTCTACTTTTCAAAACAAAAAGACTTGTGTTGCAGGTGTCAAAGAAAGCCAAATCCAATAAAAAGTCATCATAATTACCGCTAAATAAGACATCATAGTTAAAAAGTTTTCAAAGCAGCCTCCAACTTTATAATGAATTGGTGACTTTCTTTTTTTCTTATAAAATGGCGCTAGCCACTCTACTCCTTGCTTACTGAAACTATCTTCAACTAGATGCAAAAAATAGCCAATTACCAGCCCAAACCAAAGCGCACTCCAATAATTCTGAGAAGTTAAGTTGTTGATATGAATAGGAATAAATTTATTCATTAAATAATATAGACCACCAGAAAAAATGGCCCAGCCAAGGAAAGAATGAGTAATCCCACGATGTTTAAGAAAAAGACTAAAATTAATCACTGACTTCTTGCTTGCAGAACTGTTATATTCATCAATATCAGGTAAAGAAGCGCCAATCGCAGTCGCAGCCAGAATAATAATGTTGTTAACTGGATCAATCAATAGCCGATTAGTTAATAATAAGCTTAGTTCCACGATTGCAATACTGCAAATTCGATGTGACCTAGTTAGCACTTCTTCTCACCCTTTCTAGAACATATATTCTATTTTAACAAAATTACCACTAGAATGGGAACTTGTATACGCCAAGGTATAAAAAAACTCTAGTTTTGCACTAGAGTTTTTAAGTAATATCATTTTATAGCTTTACATAATTATTTTACTTTTAATTGATAGTTTCTTTTAATATCTTGCTCAATTCTTCTACTCGCTGATCTTCTGGTTTAGCAATAAAAGCATATTCTTCAGTGAGTTGTTTTCCATCTCGCAACAAGAACAACTTTTGTACTTGGTCATCATCAATGTGGGCGGCTGTTTTTTCATTCATGATTAAGTAGCCAGATCCAGATTCAACCATTAAAACTGCTTCTCCTAAGGTTTCAACCGCAAGTAAATCACTATCAACTTGAAGAACATCTTTTAAATAGTGGTATTCACTCTTTTCTTCCTCTACTCCTGCTACCAGAATGCAAGGCAAATTCTTTAAATCACTCACTTCAAAAGTTTGTTGATATTTATTAAAATTACCCGCTTGCACCAGGGCCACTAAAGCAACCTCATCAACCGGATAAGTAGCTAGTTGCTGATAAATAATATGCCTTGAATTAACTAAGACTGCATCTAACTCATTGTTTTGAATCTTATCTTCAATCTCATCATATGAAACAGGCTCTAAACTCACCTTTTCATCTTTATATAAAGTTTGCCATTTATCTGCTGCCTTTTCCAACTCATATCTACTTAAATTTTTTAAATATCCAATCTTCATTTTTTCACCTGTATACAAAATAAGACCTTGATCTTTCAACCAAAGTCTTATTTATCTTAATTACTTAGCTTTGTCATGAAACGCAATTGTAAAACCATTCTCCCAAACTTCATTTGGAGCAATATGATTCATTCCACGTTTATGTTCTAGTTGGCCATCACTGTCTAACGTATCTGCAATTCCCCACCAAGGTTCAATACAGATATAGTTACCTGCCTTAGGATACTGTGACCACAAACCCACAAATGGTGCATTTTCCATTTTGACATTAATATGGTAGTCACTCTTATCAGTTCTAATAGAAATCTTGTTAGGCTGCTTTAATTCAAAGACCCAGGCATCATCCTTAAACAATTTATCACTAATTTCAAACAGTGAATCAGTTGCGAGCAAGGAACGATTTTCCCAGTCAAGATATGGTGCCTTTAAAGGAATCTTCACATGGTCCATTGAAGGATCAAACTTAAAGTAGTAATCATTCTTATTCAAACCATTATCAGTTGGCAAATTAAAGCCAGGGTGTCCCCCAATACCAAAGATCATTTCTTTAGTATCAGTATTCGTTACTGTAAAGTGTTCTTCCAGTAAATTATTCACTAAACTGTAAGATACTCTTAGTTCAAAATCAAATGGATACATTTTTTTAGTATCTTCATTAGACGTTAGAAGGAAAACAATGTGCTTATCATCTTGTTCTTCAACAGTAAATTGTGCATCCCGAGCAAAACCATGTTGTCCCATATGGTAAGTTTTACCATCATAAGTATATTGATCGTCCTTTAAACGCCCAACTACTGGGAACAAAACCGGAGCGTGACGTCCCCAAATTTCGGGATCTGCCTGCCACATGTATTCTCGACCACTGTTTACATCTTTAACACTTTGAATTTCAGCACCCTTATCAGAAAGTGTTACTGTTAAAAAATTATTCTTTAATTGATAATCCATAATTTAACTTCTCTTTATCTACTAAAATTACAAAATAAATTTTGTTAAGTCTTTATTAATAATTATATCACTCAATTTTTGATCAACATACTTCTGAGTAATAGTGATCTCACCCATGTTCATATCTGGTCCTTCGTAAAGAACATCTTCAAGTAATTTTTCTAAAATAGTTGCTAAACGACGTGCACCAATATTGTCAGTTCCCTGATTTACTTCAAAAGCTATTTGAGCAATTCGATCAATTGCTTCTTGAGTAAAGACCAATTTAATACCATCAGCCTTAAGAAGTGCAATATATTGCTTCAAAAGTGAGTTTTGAGGATCCTTTAAGATCTTAACAAAGTCTTCTTGAGTCAAGGCATTTAATTCGACACGAATTGGGAAACGTCCTTGTAATTCTGGAATTAAATCGCTTGGCTTACTTTCAGCAAAAGCACCAGCCGCAATAAATAGGATATGGTCAGTAGATACAGGACCATACTTCGTAGAAACAGTTGAACCCTCAACAATTGGTAAGATATCTCTTTGTACACCTTCACGAGAAACTTCACCAGAGGTCTTCTTGTTACCCGCAGTGATCTTATCAATTTCGTCGATAAAGATAATACCATTTTGTTGAGTACGCTCAATTGCACGTTGATAGAGAGAATCGTAGTTAATTAACTTCTTTGACTCTTCTTGAATTAAAACTTCACGTGCATCTGATACTTTTAGTGTACGCTTAACAGTCTTCTTAGGCATTAAGTCGCCCATCAAACTTGACATGTCAATTCCCATTTGGCCCATCATATCGCCCATGGGGTTTACTTTGGGAGCTTGTTCTACTTCGATGGTAACTTCACGATTCTCAAGTAATCCCTTATTAAGTTGATCAGCTACACTAAGGCGTTCATTACGAATATCATCAGTTACTTCTTCATTATCTTGAGGTTGATTCATGTTGAAGTTACCAGAAAGCATTTGCATCATTTGTTGCATCGAATTTTCACGGTTTTCACGCTTAATTCCTGGCACAATTAATTTAACTAGACGATTATTAGCTTTCTTAGTAGCTTGCATTTTAACATGTTCAAATTGATCTTTTTCCTCCATTCGAACTGCTTCTTCAACTAAGTCACGGACCATTGATTCAACATCACGTCCAACATAACCAACTTCAGTAAACTTAGTTGCTTCAACCTTTACAAAAGGTGCGTCAACAATCTTAGCAAGTCGACGTGCAATTTCTGTCTTACCTACACCAGTAGGACCAGCCATTAACATGTTTTTTGGCGTAATATCTTGTTGCATTTGCTTTGGCAATTGCAATCTACGATAACGGTTATACAATGCAACAGCAACAGACTTTTTAGCTTCGTTTTGGCCAATAATATATTTATCAAGTAATTCTACAATTTGTTTTGGAGTTTTTTCTTCAGTCAAAATAATTCACCTAGATTTCATCAGTAGTAATGTGGTCATCTGTAAACACATCAATTCCGGAAGCAATCTTAACAGCTTCTTTAGCAATTTCACTTGCGCTCATTCCATTGCTGTGGCGAGTCATGGCAATTGCAGCTGCTTGGGCAAAATTACCACCAGAACCAATAGCTACCACGTCTTCATCTGGTTCAAGCACTTCACCATTACCAGAAATTAATAGTAAGTCTTTATCATTAAAAGCAATTACCATAGCTTGTAATTTAGCTAAAGTTGGATCTTTACGCCAGCTTTGAGCCATTTCAACGGCAGCTCTACGTAAGTCACCTGAATAAGTTTCAAGCTTTCCTTCAAGCATATCTTGTAAGCTAACTGCATCTGCAACACCGCCAGCAAAGCCGATTACTACTTGATCATGATAAATTCTTCTAATCTTTTTAGCAGTTGCCTTAGCAATAACTTTTTCACCTAAGGTAACTTGACCATCTCCAGCGATGGCTGTTTTATTGTTATATCTAACAGAACAAATTGTTGTCATATTATTATGCCTCGTCTTTCTTATCTTTTCTTGGGAAAAATTTTTGATAATCTGCTTGTAAATGCTTCATTGTGACATGGGTATAGATTTGCGTCGTTGACAAAGATTCATGCCCTAAAAGCTCTTGCACACTCCTTAGGTCTGCTCCATTATTAAGCATTTCAGTTGCAAAAGAGTGTCTAAGCATATGGGGATGAACCTTTCCACCAACTCCAGCTTTAATGAAAACTTGCTGCATAATGTATTCAATTCCGCGGCCAGTTAACTTTTGTCCCCGGTTATTTAAAAATACATAGCCTAGATCTTCATTTTTACCTAGTAGAGCTAGTCGACTTTCATCACAATATTCTTTTAAAGCACTGGCCGCATCTTTTCCAAAGGGAACATAGCGGTCTTTATTACTCTTCCCATGAACTAAGATAATCTTTAAATCAAAATCAATCTGATCTAGCTTTAAAGATGCCATCTCACTTAAACGCATCCCAGTCGCATAAAAAAGTTCAAACATCGCGCGATTTCGAACCACCAACTTGTCATGACCGGCAAGACTATCAAAGACTTGTCGCATCTCTTTTTCATAGAAAAATTGTGGTAATTTCTTTTCGCCTAATCTTAAACTAATTGTCTGCATCGGATTATTATCTAGCACTTCTCGCTTAACGAGAAAGCGATAGAAAGATCTTAAACTAGACATTTTACGCGCTTGAGTAGTTCTTGACCTGTTTTGGGTCGCTAAGTCTTGTAAGAAAATTTCAACATCGCGACTTTTGACTTGATCCCAGCCGCTAAAGCCTCCATTTTCTTTAAAAAATTCCTTAGCTTCATTTAGATCATTTAAGTAAGAGTTTACAGTATTTTTACTATAATTACGTTCATAGTTCAAGTAATCTTGAAATTGTTTGATTAATTTATCATTTTCTTTAGACATTATTAATCAAGCTTCTTCTCTTCCTTAAATGCTTCAAGATCCTTCAATGCTCGTTTAGAAATTTCTAAGTGTCGTTCTTGTTTGTTTCTTACCTTGTAATCTAATTTTGGCAAGAGTGCATAGGAAGCATTCATTGGTTGGAAATGCTTTGCGCTAGTGGTTGTGATGTAGTTGGCCATAGAACCCAAGGCAGTTGACTTAGGGAAGACTAAGGTTTCTTCTCCTAAAGCTTCTCTAGCTGCATTAATTCCGGCAACTAAACCAGAACCGGCACTTTCAACATAACCTTCTACCCCTGTCATTTGTCCCGCAAAGAAGAGACCAGTTTGCTTTCTAGCTTCATAATTTGCATTCACAACTTCAGGACTAGCAATATAGGTATTACGGTGCATTTTACCATAGCGAACAAATTTTGCATTTTCAAGACCTGGAATCATTGAAAAGACTCTCTTTTGTTCGCCATATTTTAGATGAGTTTGGAAACCAACGATGTTATACATTGTGCTAGCTGCATTATCTTGACGCAATTGCACAACTGCATAAGGAGTCTTTCCAGTCTTAGGATCTTCTAAACCAACTGGCTTAAGGGGACCAAAGAGCATTGTCTTTTCTCCTCTTTTTGCCATTACTTCAATTGGCATACATCCTTCAAAGACATTCTTATCTTCAAAGCCATGTAAAGTAGCTGTCTCCGCCCCAACTAGATTTTTATAGAAATTATAAAACTCTTCTTTAGTCATGGGACAATTCAAATATGCAGCTTCACCCTTGTCATAACGTGATTTTTTATACACAATATCACGATTAATGGAACTAGCTGCCACAATTGGAGCAGCCGCATCAAAGAAATGAAGTGAATCAGTACCACAAAACTCCTTAATTTGTTCTGCGAGTGTATCTGAGGTTAATGGACCAGTCGCAATGATCGTGATACCATCTTTTGGAATCTCAGTGATTTCTTCCTCATGAACATGAACATTTGGCAAGTCCTTCAAAGTTTTAGTTACAACTGCACTAAACTTATCTCTATCAACAGCTAGAGCTCCGCCAGCAGGTACTGCAGTTTCATCAGCTGCTTTCATAATTAAGGAATCCAGCTGCCGCATTTCTTCTTTTAATAAACCAACAGCATTTGACAGTTGGTTAGATCTCATTGAGTTAGTACATACTAATTCTGCAAAGTTTGCAGTTTCATGAGCAGGCGTATTTTTCTTAGGTCGCATTTCATATAAATCTACTTCAATGCCACGCTTAGCTAATTGCCATGCAGCTTCACTCCCTGCAAGACCTCCGCCAATTACGGTTACATTCTTTACCATGCAATCTTTCCTTTCTGCTCGACTCTTTCAAGTCTATATAAAAATGATATCATTAAACCGCTTTCGTTTTAATGATATCATTGATTTTTATTATAATTTAACTTTCTTCTGGTTCTTCACGGTAATCACCATTTGGACAAAGGATTACTAGTCCTTTCTTGTTCTTCTTTTGAACTAAGAAGTGACCATCATTTGGACAATTACGACCAATTGGTTGATCCCATGAAACAAAATCACAATCTGGATAGCGTGAACAGCCATAGAATTTACGGTTACGTTTTGATTTCTTTTCGATAACTTCGCCCTTACCACACTTAGGACAAGTTACGCCAATCTTCTTAACGATTGGTTTAGTATTACGACAATCCGGGAAGCGTGAGCAAGCATAGAACTTACCGTAGCGTCCCATTTTGATAACCATTGGAGCCCCACAAATATCACAGTTAAAGCCTGCAGGTTCATCTTTAATTTGAACCTTTTCAATTTGTTGATCTGCTTTATCTAATTCTTTAGAAAATGGCTTGTAGTACTCATCAACTACTTTAATCCAGTTCTTCTTCCCTACTTCAACCCCATCTAGGTCATTTTCAAGTTGAGCTGTAAAGTCGACATTAACAATATCTGGGAAAAATTCTTCGATTAACTTATCTACGATTTCTCCTAATTCTGTAGGTACAATTGACCTACCTTCAAGTTTTACGTAGTAACGTTTTTGAATGGTATCAATTGTTGGTGCATAAGTTGATGGACGACCAACACCATTTTCTTCAAGAGCACGAACTAAACTAGCTTCTGTATAACGTGCAGGTGGTTGAGTAAAGTGTTGACGATCATCAGTCTTCTTAAGCTTAACCTTATCGCCTTCATTTAACTCAGGAAGTTCATTACTCTTTTCTTTTTGGTTATCGTATACCTTAGTGAATCCAGCAAATTTAAGTTTTGAACCAGTTGTTCTAAAGGTTACATCATTTTGCTCAATATCAGCTCTAACTGTGTCGTAAACAGCTGGGGTCATTTGACTAGCAATAAATCTTGACCAAATTAAAGTATAGAGACGATATTCTTCAGTTGTTAAATATTCTTTTACAGAAGCTGGCGTTCTAAAAGCTGAAGTAGGACGAATTGCTTCGTGGGCATCTTGAGCATCCGCATCATTTTTAAAATGTTGCGGCTTAACTGCTGCGTAATTTTCACCGTATTCTTCATGAATAAATTTTGAAGCTTCATGCTTTGCTACATTAGCAATACGCTTTGAGTCAGTACGCATATAAGTAATCAAACCGACAGATCCCTTACCAAGGTTCACACCTTCATAAAGAGATTGGGCAATTCTCATTGTTCGACGAGTTCTGTAACCTAAGCGCTTGTTTGCTTCTTGTTGCATAGTTGAAGTGGTAAAAGGAGCAGCAGGTTGACGTCTTCTTTCCTTTTTAACTACTTTTGTAACTTCAAAGTTTTTCCGCTTATCAATTCGCTTTAAAACATCTTGAACTGCTTCATTATTTGGCAACTCTTGCTTTTTGCCCTTAATGCCATAAAAAGCACTCTTAAACTTTTCTGAGCCCTTTTCAAAATCAGCATCAATAGTCCAGTACTCTTCTGGCTTAAAGTTCTTGATTTCATTTTCACGATCAATTACTAACTTCAAGGCAATCGATTGAACACGTCCAGCTGACAAACCTTTCTTTACCTTTTGCCACAAAATCGGACTAATTGAATAACCAACCAAACGGTCTAGGACACGACGAGCTTGTTGAGCATCAACAATATCCATATCAATAGTTCTTGGATTCTTAAAGGCATTCTTAACAGCATCTTTAGTAATTTCGTTAAAAGCAACGCGGTTATGTTCTTTTGGATCTAGATTTAATGCATGAGCGACATGCCAAGCAATCGCTTCTCCTTCTCGATCCGGGTCGGAAGCAAGATAAACATATTTTGCTTTTTTAGCTTCTCTCTTTAATTCTTTAATCGTATCGCCTTTTCCACGAATGGAAATATACTTTGGTTCATAGTCATGTTCTACATCCACTCCCATTTGAGACTTGGGTAAATCACGAATATGGCCTTTTGAAGCGATAACATGATAATTTCTTCCTAAATATTTTTCAATTGTCTTAGCCTTATGAGGAGACTCGACAATAACTAAATTCTTTTTATTTTTTCGTTTAGTAGGCATAGAATGCCCCTTCCTTGCACAATTTCTACCAAATTCTAAAATACCAAAAATTTTACTCTTGTCAACTAAAGCAAATTTTTAAAATCAGCATTAACCAATGGATAAGCACCAGCGGCAATTAGCTCATTAGGGCCTTCTGACAAGGGACTTGAGACTGGTCCCGGAACTGCAAAAATATTGCGATTTTCTTCTAAAGCAATATTTGCAGTAATTAAGGAGCCCGATCTTTTTCTAGCTTCAGTCACAATAATATTTTTACTTAAGCCCGCAAGTATACGGTTCCTTTGCGGAAATCTATAAGGCCTTGGAGGAGTATCCGGTAAATATTCACTGATCAATAGCCCGTTCGCCATAATTTCTTCCTGGAGCATTTTGTTTTCTTGCGGATAAAAATGGTTGAGTCCATTTCCAATCACGGCAATTGTCTTACCGTGATTTTTTAATGTTTCTTGATGAGCAATTCCATCCACTCCGCGTGCTAAGCCACTAGCAATAACAAAATCTTGCTGTATCAGCTGGGGAATTAATTGTTTTAAGACAAAACGACTATAGTTTGTCGGCTGTCTTGCGCCAACTATAACTGTAATCTCCTTTTTAAGCAAGGATAAGTCTCCTCTAGTAAAAAGAAGTGTTGGTGCATTATACATTTCACGGAGTGCATTTGGATAGATTGTATCAAAAATAGTGATAACATCACACTGTAATTCAATTCTTTCAATCCAAGAATTAAACTTATCATTTTTCATTGCAGCTAAAACAAGATTTTGGATATTTGATTTTAATGATAAACTCTCTATTTTGTCAACTGTTACTTCTTCACCAGCAGTAAAATTCGCTACAATTTTTCCTATAGTAGTAATGCCAAGACCTTGCTGTAATTTTAACCTTAAACAAAATTCTTTCAAATTCATATAAATAAAACCTCCACTATCATGTACGCAAAAGTGAAGGTTTATTTTTTAATTATTTTTCGTATTCACTAACTGGAGCAAAAGATCTCCGATGAATCGGGGTTGGACCGTATTTTTTAAGAGCCTCCATGTGCTCACGTGTTCCGTAGCCTGCATTATGTTTAAAATCATATTCTGGATAGAGCTCACCATAAGCATCCATTAAGTTATCCCGAAACACCTTAGCTACAATACTAGCGGCAGCAATTGAGTTAGACTTGGCATCCCCGTGAATTAGTTTAACTTGCGGAATATTTAAAGGTACATTCATGGCATCAACTAATAAGGCATCAGGTTTTACTTTTAGACCTTGAACAGCATGAGCCATTGCTACACGATCTGCTTCATAAATATTAATCTGATCAATTACATCATTATTAGCTAAGCCGACACTAACACTGACAGCTTTTTCTAGAATCTTTGGAAAAAGCGCCTGTCTCTTCTTAGGTGATAATTTTTTTGAGTCATTAACATCAATTAAATCAAAATCATGTGGCAAAATAACAGCAGCTGTAACTACAGGCCCAGCAAGGGGTCCACGCCCTACTTCATCAACTCCAGCAACAAGTTGATCTTTTTGCCAGAATTCTTTTTCATAAGAAAAACGGGTTTGAAATTGAGCTAATGCTTTAGCATATTTAGCTTGCCTTTTTTCATAGCTAATTAAGAGCTTTTGGACGCCTTTTCGTTCATCAACTTTTAATTCTTCTAATTGCTCTTTGCTTACTTCTCCTTGAAGTAAGTTCTTTATTTCAGTAATCGTCATCTAAGATCGAACGTAATCCTTCCCAATTTTCCTTTGCGTAAGCGCTGAAGCATAAAGAGTGAAAACTTATCATAATCATCTCGCATGCCGTATTTGTTGGTCATTGCTAACAATAAATCTGGATTAGACATACTGTCCATCTCTTCACTTGAAATTCGGGCAAATTTAACGAGGTCATCTCGATAATTTTGCTTTAAAAATTCAATCACAAATAAGGCAACATCATCGGGATGAAAAATATCCGCCTTAATTGCCCCGCAAGCTGCTAATTTATAACCTACTTCTTGATCAGAAAACTTAGGCCACAAAATCCCCGGTGTATCTAAAATTTGTACATTAGTCTTGGTTTTTAACCAACTTTGTCCACGTGTTACACCAGGCTTATCACCAACAATTGCAGCATTTCTTCCAACCATCCGGTTAATAATTGTAGACTTACCACAGTTTGGAATTCCTGCAATAGCTACTCGAATCATTGGGTTTGATGCACCCTTTGCAATTAATTTATCTGTCTTTTCCTTACCAGCTAGCTTAATAATTTTAAATAGACTAGTCATATTTGTAGTATGCTGGGCATCCATCGAAATCACGAAGTTACCCTCATCTTGATAATAACGGGTCCATTTTTTAGTTTGAATTGGATCAGCCAAATCAGCCTTATTTAAAACAATAATATGCGGTTTCTTCTTTGTTAATTGTCCAATCATTGGATTACGAGAAGAAACTGGTAGGCGCGCATCTAAAACTTCAATTAAGACATCAATCAAGTCTAGATTATCTTCTAGTTGATTTTTAGCCTTATTCATATGTCCTGGATACCATTGAATAGTTGCCATTTTTAATCCTCCATATCCTTTAGATTTAAGCTCATTGCCTTCTTTAAAGCAGGATTATCATCTTGCAATTTTTGTGCAACTGCTAAATAAAGTTGCGCTTGTACTTGCCCATTTACTATACCATCTGCTGTCAAGCCATGGGCTTTTTGAAACTCAATAACCGCATTCTTAGTTTCATCATCAAAAACTCCTGTAACATGCTTTGGCATATAACCTAAGGCATTCAAATATTGCTGCAGAGTTGCCACATCAACACCAGTCATTGATTTCTTCAAAATACTCATACTTTGGAATTGAGGTAGTTTGGCTAAAGAAGATTCAGGTACAGGATAAGTTGGCTTTAGCCCCTTTTGGTTGATCCAAGTTCCATTTGGAGTAAGCCACTTAGCAATTGTATATTTATATTCAGAATCTTGCGTCTGCCCTACTTCCTGCACTGTTCCCTTACCATAACTTGTTTGACCAACAGAAACTGCCCGGTGATTTTGAACAAGAGCCGCGGTAAAGATTTCACTGGCACTAGCTGTATTGGCATTAATTAAAATAATTGGCTTTAGACTTGTATGGAAGCCACCAGAAAGCTTTTTATCAGAGCGAATTACTTCTTTTTGCTTGCGATCCTGATATTGCATAATAATCTTATTATTTGGTAAGAAATATGATGAAGACTTCAAAGCAGCATCCATTGCACCACCAGGATTATCTTGTAAGTCAATAATTAGCTTAGGATATTTTTTAGTATTAATTGACTTTAAAGCACTCTTTAAATCTTTAGCCGTATTAACGTCAAATTGTGTAATTGTAATAATTGTTGCATTACCTTCAGTTCGCTTAGTTAAGCTAGATTGGGAGATTTTAGCCCGCTTTAAGGTAACGTTAAAAGTAGAGTTAGCACGTCTAAGTTTCAAGGTAACTTTTGTACCAATTTTCCCTCTGACTAAAGGAGCTACTTTACTAAACTGAGCTGCACTTACCTTTTTATTATTAACGGCAACAATCTCATCGCCAGGTTTAATAGTACTTTTTGAAGCTGGAGAATCAGCAACAATAGAGTCCACAACAAC
Source organism: uncultured Lactobacillus sp. (assembly GCA_910589675.1). GTDB lineage: Bacteria > Bacillota > Bacilli > Lactobacillales > Lactobacillaceae > Lactobacillus. Next base: position 23,276 of record CAJUTO010000019.1, read on the forward strand.
TTTATTGTTGCGTACTGCCATCTGAATACCTACTCCGCCAAAACTCGAACCCTCTAAAATATTATTAACTTGTTCTTGGTTTGCTCCACTTAATCCCTCAGAAAAAGGATCGTTAAGACTATTAAGCATCCCGTTAATTGCCCCCTGGCGCAATGTTTGCGGTGAGACTTTTTTATAATATGAACCTTGTAATTGCTCATACACTTTTTCAACTTGATAAAAAGGTGACTTTAGTTCCTTAACTTCCATAATTCCAAAGGTCAAACCTGCACCAATTGCCGCACCAGCTATACCAGTTAACAAAAATTGAGCATATTTGGGAAGATGCTTCTTTTTATTATTTGAAATTTCTTTATTTTGATGAGAATTATTTGGTTCTACTTCTGCCATATTAGCCTCAGTTCATATTATCTAAATATAATTGATATGCCTTGTCAAAAACGCTCATGCTTGGTAAATAACCAGCATTTAATTCTAAATATTCTGACAATTTTTCATAGTCTTCCTCTTGTTTTGGAAAAGAACTGTCATGTTGAGCATTGTTAGCAAATTCAGCAATATCATCTAAAGAATCAGGATTTCTTTGAGTCATTAAAAAACGATAAAAGCTCTCACGATAAGCCATTAAAAGTCCTCCGTTGTATAGAATACTGCATAGGCACCACTACCAGCATGAGTTGCAATAATTGGACTAGTAACACGAGTCAACACTTTAATGTCAGGATTAATTTCTTTAATTTTATTAGCCCAAACTTCCATATCTTCAGGCGTATCGACATAAGAAATTGCTACTTCTTTGATATCGTGTTTATGTTCTTCAATATCCTTTAAAACACGTTTATCAAAGTTCTTAGAAAACTTCTTTCCCCGACCTTTTTTAGCAACGTCTAAATTTCCACCTGGCATATGCAATTCAATTCTAATATTTAGTAAAGTAGCAATTTTACCAGCTAATGGTCCAAGACGTCCACCCTTAATCAAGTTATTTAGGTTAACTACCATCATCTGTAATTTTTGCTTCTTTTTAAGGTCTTCAACATGATTTACAATTTCTTCAAGACTCTTGCCTGCTTGCGCATCCTTAGCAGCGGCCAGCACTTGATAAGCTTCTGCACGATCAGTTAGTTCAGAATCAATTAAAGTTACTTCTTTAGTCTTTCCAATTATGTCAGCAGCCTGTCTAGCAGCTTCAATTGTCCCGCTTAAAGAACGAGCAAGAAAAATTCCTACTACTTGGCTTCCATCGGCAGTTAATTCTTTAAATACTTTTTCAAAAATTCCAATTGATGGTTGACTTGTCTTTGGTAATTCTTCAGACGCATCCATCTTCTTTACAAATTCTTCTCGACTGATATCAATGCCATCTGTGTAAGTCTTACCATCGATAGTAATAGTTAATGGAACGACTGTAATATCGTATTTATCAATTTCTTCAGGAGTTAATTGAACTGAGGAATCAGTTACTACTTTAATCTTAGCCATTCTAAGTGCTATCCCCTATTCTTCTATAATTATTATTCTATGTTAGAATTTATTAAGTACAATCTCAAGTATATCAAAAATACAAAAATGAGTTAAAATTTATTAAATAGATTATAAAGTTATTATATAAGGCGGAATAAATGAATGTCTTTTAAACAATTGTGGCAAGAACCTAAAAATCGGTCTAAAACCTATAACATTTTGAACAACATTTTTAGTGCTATTACTCATGGAATTGGCTTTGGGCTAGCTGTTGCAGGATTGGTAGTTCTAATTGTGAAAGCTGCCCATACAGGAAGTGCTCTGAGGGTGACAGCCTTTACTCTTTATGGCTCTAGTTTGGTTATCCTTTATCTTTTTTCAACACTCTATCATAGTTTGATTTTTACTCGAGCTAGGCGAGTGTTTCAAATATTCGATCACTCTTCAATTTTTATTTTAATTACTGGAACCTACACTCCTTATACCTTAGTCGCAATTGGCGGGGTAAAGGGATGGGTAATGTTTGGTATTATTCTAGCCCTGGCCATTTTTGGCATTTTATTTTATATCTTTAATCAGGGAAAACATGTTGTTTTAGATACTATCCTTTACGTATTAATGGGCTGGATTGTAATTATTGCTTCCAGTACCCTTTACCCAGTTCTTGGGCCAACTGGATTTTGGCTCTTAGTCTGGGGCGGAATTGCCTATACTGTTGGTGCTATTTTATTTTCAATGCGCGGCGTTCCTTATATTCATGTGATTTGGCACATGTTTGTTTTATTAGGTTCAATCCTGATGTATTTTTCAATTCTATTTTATGTTTAAAAAAGAAGCAGACAGTGAACACAATTAATCACTGCCTGCTTTTTTAGTTAATGATTTGAAGAAATAAATTCAGTAATCGCTGCCTCGTTATTACTAATTACTCCCTCTAAAACGGCTTTTTTTATTTCCTCTAATAAAAGTCCAACTCTTGGTCCAGCTGGGATACCATTTTTTAATAAAAAGTGGCCATCTATCACTAGGTCACGATTATTCTTAATTGGCAATGCTTCGTAACTATCAACTAAGGCACTCCCATTGACTGGTTGGCCCAAAATATGAGCTAAATCGATTGTTGAAACAATTGTTTCTAAACCAGCTTTATACAGATCATAATTATTTGGAGCATGTGAACTAATTAAGTCAAAGAAAGCAACAATATCAGCTACCTGACGCTCCATTGCATTAGAATTCTTCCACATCCGCATAAAGTGAGGAATCTTGTCATTTGGTAATTTTAATAAAATAATCATCAAAGCCCATAGATTAGCTTCAGTAGTAGGGCTAAAATTAAGTTGAGGATAAAGAGCTAAATTCTCTTTTTTACCCCTAAAACCAGGTACTTCTTCTGATAAACCAGTATCTAAAAAGATTTGGAATGCCTTTTGGCTGCCAGGAGCAATCCCCATTTTTACGAATTCATCTCTGATACGTTCAACAGAAATTTTACTTAGTAACTCATGATTGTCACTGATTGCCTGTTCTGTTTCTGGTTCAAGCGTAAATTGCAATTGACTCATAAATCGAACTGCACGCATCATTCTCAAGGCATCTTCATGAAAACGATTCTCAGCTTTTCCAACTGCACGGATCAAATGCTTTTCTAAGTCACCTAGTCCGTCAAAGTGATCAATAATATTTCCATCAACGTCCATTGCTAGAGCATTAATAGTAAAATCACGCCGCTTTAAATCTTCTGATAAGTTTTGGACAAAAGTTACATGGTCAGGTCTACGGAAGTCTTGGTATCCTGATTCAGTTCTGAAAGTTGTAATTTCATAGCTTTCACCCTCATAAAGAACAGTGACGGTTCCGTGCTTAATCCCGGTATCAATTGTTTTCTTAAAAATTTGCTTAATTTCCATCGGATAGGCGCTAGTTGCAATATCGACATCATGAATGTGCCGATTTAAAAGCAAGTCTCGCACACTCCCGCCGACAAAATAGGCCTCATACCCCGCCTCATTAATCTCTTTTAAAACTGGAAGCGCGGCGGTAAAAACTTCCGGTAAATTATTAATCTTCATATATTCCCTATTCCCCTTAATTTTCACACTTCTTAATATAGAAAGAAGGAAGTAACATGACTAAATTATTTAATAAACAACTCTTTAAACAAATCTTCTTCATTACTCTAGGCTGCAGCATATATGCCTTTAGCTTAGATGCCATCAGCATCCCTAACAAACTTGCTGATGGCGGGATTAGTGGTATTGCCCTTTTACTTCGGTATTGGTTCCACATCAATCCAGGTTTATCCACGTTACTTCTAAATATCCCCCTAATTATAATCGGATATCGCTTTATGGGCAAACGGCTCCTTGCCTTGACAATCTGGGGCACACTTTGCCTATCCTTCTTCTTATCCTTTTGGCTTCATCTTCCTATTATAAACCAATTAAATTTAGACCATGATCTTTTTATTGCTGGTGTACTAGCAGGTTTATTTTCTGGTGTTGGAATCGGTATTGTATTTAAATACGGCGGAACCACGGGTGGAACAGATATTATTGCCAGAATTTTAGACTTAAAATTAGGAATTCCGGTTGGAAAATCTTTACTTGCTCTTGATGCATTTGTATTAACGATTTCTCTTAGTTATCTTGATATTAAGCATATGATTTATACTTTGCTAGCTAGTTTTGTTTTAGCTAGAATTACTGATTCTATTCAAGCTGGTTCCTATGCTGCACGAGGATTGTTTATTATTTCTGATAAATATGAACAGATCGCTAAAATGATTGATGTTCAGCTAGATCGAGGATATACCTTCATAAATGCAGAAGGCGGATTTGATCGATCAGCTAAAAAAATTATTTACTGTGTAATTTCACCACGAGAAATTAGTCAAGTTAAAGAATTAATCTTGCGTGAAGATCCTAATGCCTTTGTTTCAATAATTGATGTTCATGAAGCACTAGGACAAGGCTTTACTTATGAAAGAAAAAAGAGACATATTTTCTTTAGGAGATAATAAAAGAGAAACTAATCGTTATGGTTAGTTTTTTGTACTTAACTCCAAAAATAAGTAAAAAGCACAAATAATTTGGAGCTAACTCCAAAAACTTGCTAAAAAACGTCAAAGTTTGGAGTTAACTCCAAACTTTTGCTAAAATATATGTATAAATACCTTATATCTGTCAATTATTTACTATGGAGAAGCAAAACTATGCAAAAATATGTTAATCGTCCTGAATATTTGGACTTCTTAAAAAGATGGCAAAACAGACAAATTATTAAAGTAGTATCTGGTGTACGCCGTGCTGGAAAATCTACTCTTTTCTATCTATTTCGTAATTACTTAAAAGAACATGCGGGGGTCAAAGAAGAACAATTCATTAGTATCAATTTTGAAAATATGAAATATGATAATCTTCGTAATGCTCAAAATTTATATGATTATCTCGAAAATAAGATTCTCCCTGATCAAATGAACTATATTTTTCTTGACGAAATACAACACGTTAAAGAATTTGAAAGAGTAGTAGATTCATTATTTTTAAAAGATAATGTCGATATCTATTTAACTGGTTCTAATGCATATTTCCTAAGTAGTGAAATTGCTACGCTACTTACTGGTAGATATGTAGAACTTAAAATCCTTCCATTATCTTTTTCTGAATTTGTTGCTTGGCATAAACAAAACGACAGGTTTACTAATAACTATGATATGTTCAATAAATATCTTGAAAGTTCATTTCCTTATACCTTATTTATTGATACTCCTAAAGAAAGAAATGAATATCTTCAAGGCGTTTACTCTACAATTGTCTTAACTGATATTGTTTCTCGTTTAAATATTAAAGACACACCAGTTTTGGAGCGAGTTATTCAAAGCCTCTACTCTTCAATAGGTAGTCAGGTTTCTATTAATAAGATAACCAATACTCTCAAAAGTGCTGGGTATTCCTCTAGCAACAAAACGGTTGATCGATACTTAGGCGGTATTCTAGACAGTCTATTAATGTATGAAGCAAAAAGATATGACATTCACGGTCGTCAACTCCTAAACAGTCAGAGCAAATATTATGGCGTTGATATGGGAATTAGAAATATTCTCCTACCTGATCATCAAGAAGACTTCGGACATATTATTGAAAATATTGTTTACTTGGAGTTACTTAGACGCAATAAAGCAGTTTACGTTGGAGAAAGCAGTAAATACGAGGTTGATTTTGTCGGGATTAGCGATCTGAACGAGCTCTCCTATTATCAAGTTGCTTTAACTACCATGGATGAAAAAGTACTAAAACGTGAATTAAGATCACTAGAGCAAATTCGCGATTCCTACCCTAAATATCTATTAACTTTAGACACTATTAATCACACAGCAAATTACAACGGTATCCAAAAACTTAATTTAATTGATTGGCTATTAAGTTAACTAATATGGCAATAGATTAATGTGAAATCTGTTGCAACTTTTTATATTCCTTAACTCTCGCAAATTTTCGCGCGTAATACAAAAGTTGAAATAAGAATCCTATAATATCAACATTTTTTAGCATTTTAGAAAGCGAAAGTTTATTTTTCAATCTATTTGCGGTTAAAAAACGGTCGAAAAGCTTTTCGACCGTTTTTATTGCGCGCGTAAAATTGTTACCCATTTAGACTTTAACTATAATATTTCTTTTGCTAATTACCAACTATAAGGTAATTGATTATGTTCATCTTTGATTTCAAATACTTCATAATTCATATTCAGAAATTCTTGTATTTGTTCACTACGCTCTGGAGCTTTTAATTTTTTTATTGCCTTATTTATAATTTGTCTAATTCGATACTCATTTACGCCAAAAATTCTTGCAATATCGCTTATACTTCTAACTTTTCCTACCTGTTCTTCTTCATCATCAAAACTATCAATGTAGTAACGCAATCGTAGAACGCTATCCTCCCGATCAGTTAATGTATCTAAAACTATATCTAATTTATCTTGCAAAGTCGCATAGGGTCTTGAACCCCATCGATTATTAAAACAATGGGTGTTTTGATCAATTGTATTATTTAACTCTTTTGGCGGTAGTAAAGTAATTTCATCTACTACTACAAAATACGGAATATTTTTTGAAGGTTCATTTTCATTAAGAACGACTAGCTGTCTTTCTTGCTTTTTTAATTTAGCGAATTTATTTGCATTTATATCGACCTTACCAATCTGCTTACGAACTTTTGCAAGCTCATCTTTATAGCTTCTTTTAGGCCTTCCATATAAGCTATCATACTTTATTTTTTTATCCACCCACTTTTCAGCTTGCTGCTGTTTTTTCTTAAGCAAGGGAATACGTATAATTTGCGATCTAGTTCCGTGCAATTGGTCGCCATCTTTATTAAAAGCGTACGTTATTGCATTTATAACATAGGTAGAGATTTTTAGATTTTGATTTTTTTTTAGATCTCGAATCAATTTATCAATAGTATTTATGGCTAAAGATTCAACTATAAATGTTATTTTGTTTTTAAATTGAATATAAGGATAAGCATAGTACGGATATTCTTCTTTATGTACCTTGTCGTATATTTTCTTAGTGATCAAATTAGCATTTAAAATTAAAATTGCAATTGCCTTGTTCCAGCAATCATTCTTAAACAAAATGATCTTGGTATTTAAAGATTCATAATCATCGCTATTAAATTTAAACATTCCAAAATTGATTTGATACAATTCATGCAAATCTTCAAGATCATCAGTAAATCTAGGAACTTTAATTACAAAGTTTTTATCAATTCTTATTTCCATATCTTCAGATTCAATTCCTGTTTTTATATTTGTTAATGATTATAACCAAAATATTAATTTAAAATTCGACTTAATTTGACCGATAGTCATATCATCATCAAGCTTGTTAACCATTAAGGAATGCTTATAGAAAGAATGTTCTATAAGTTTATTTTCATCTATATTTCTTAAGACTTCTTGCATTGTTCTCATGTGATTATACAATAATCTGCTAATCCTTATTCTTCAAAAAAATCATCATCAATATCATACAATTCATAAGTTTGACTGACCTGTACGCCGACCTTATATTGAATCATTAAATTAGTAAGCATTTCACCATCAACTAAGGCAATATTTAATTGTTTAGCTGCTTCTCGTGCATCACTGGTAAATGACGAAGTAGTTATAAATACTCCACGATCTGCTTGCTTACGTCTAAGTGCACCAAAGAAACTATTAATTTCAGGACTGCCTACAACATTCTTTTCTGAATATCTTTTAACTTGCACATAAACTGTACGTAATCCTAGTGGATCTTGGTTAATAATGCCGTCAATTCCACCATCATTGGATTTTTGCGTCACCACTGATTGTCCATTAGTCCCTTTATATCCCATCTCATTTAAGAGCTTAACCATCATATGCTCAAATTGATAAGGATCTGTACTACGTAATTTAGCAATTAATTTTTCCGATAAATCACTACTCTGTTTATCAAACCAATCTTTGATTTGTTTTTCAGTTAATTCAAAAGTCTGATCTTCAGTGATATCATTATCAATTTCTTTTTTATTTTTTAACTTATTTTGATGTTCAATGTACGCTGGCTGGGAATGAACGAGTTCACGAGTAATGTTTAATCCATATTCATTTAATACTTGTTTGCCAACATCAGTAATTTGATATTGTCCTCTTTTAGGTGAAGTTAATATACCCGATATTTTTAAATCGCTTAGAGCCCAATTAATTCTATCGGGCGCTACTAAATCATGATATTTTGAAGCATACCTCAGATTCAACAATTCTTGCGGTAGACTTAACTCATCTAAAACTGCCTGTATTAATTCTTGACGCTTCCAATTTTTCTCGCTACTAGCCACCTGTAACACAGGACCTAAAAAAGCATCCCAAGTTGGCATTCCATTATCACTATGTTTTAAAGTTTTATAGTCAATCATATCTTTTTCCTGACATTTTTCTGCTATACGTACTTTTATTGTAGTTAATTCTTTGTTTTTAAATACACTATAATTTTTAATTTCGCTGATTGTAAAATTAAATTGAACACTTGATAAAAAATAAAAAGTCCATTC
>CAJUTO010000020.1 GCA_910589675.1 uncultured Lactobacillus sp.
GAATGGACTTTTTATTTTTTATCAAGTGTTCAATTTAATTTTACAATCAGCGAGAGATAATTGAATAAATGTCTTGAGTGCTGTCTGCAAGCTCTCAGTTTTGCTGTATTTAAAAGATTTTTTTAAGTAATCTACAAACTGACTATCGATTCTTCTATACCTTGTATTCTCACTATTTAATGCTTTAATTGTTTCAATTCCTTGAATGTCTTCAATAACTGAAGAACTCAAAACAGCATTACTTTCCATTTGCTCATTATTTAATTTTTCAAACTTTTTAGTAAAACCTAGAATTACAACTGCATAAATAGGTAAAGCCAATAATGTGATTCCAAACAAAGTCATACTCTGAGCCGCTAATACTAATCCCATTACGATTACAATTGATAGATCTAAGAAAAGCGAGATAACCGTACTTGCCAAAGCATCAATAATTCTACTTGCATCAGAAAAACGTGAAGTAATTTCACCCGTTCTTCTTGTTACAAAAAATTCCATCGGTAATTCAAAAATATGTCTAATATATTGAAGATTTAAATCAATACTTAATCTTTGTCCTAAAACATTTAGCAAAAAATTCTGTCCATAGGAGAAGATAGAATTAAAGACATAAGCAATTAACAATCCGACTGCTAAGATTGATAAAGTCTGATAAGTACCACTTGGAATATAAGTATCAATTATTCCTTGAACAAAATATGAACTACAGATACTAATTATGGTCATTAATAAAGCGGCTAGAATGATATTAATCATTAGCCGCTTTTGTTTAAACATATATGGAAAGAGAGACCATAGGTTATTCTTCTTTTCTTTAATTGGTTCAAAGTTTTCATTGGGAACCATAAAGAGTGCAATCCCTGTCCATTCTTGAGCGAACCTATCTTTAGGCATTTTTATCACACCAACTGAAGGATCTGGATCGGCAATTAATAAATAATTTTTAGTATTTTTTAGCACCACATAATAGTGAAGCAATTCTCCCTGTTTAAGTACGTGAGCAATAAAAGGATACTGAATACCGTCATCATTAAATAAAGACATATCTGCCTTTACGGCTTCTGTTTTTAAATTAAATTTCTGGGCTGTTTTAACTAACCCTAAAGCAGTTGTTCCTTCAAGATTAGTACGCGCTTCATGACGTAAATGAGCTAAAGATATACGAGAATGATATTGTTTTAAGATCATCGCTAAACAAGCAACTCCGCAATCCATCTCATCTACTTGAGGTACATAAACAGATTTATATTTGAATAACATAAGTCTTACCTTTTATTTAACGTTAATTTCTGGATATTTACTTAGTAAATTTTTGACATTTTTTCTACAACTACGAGCAAATATTACTTCGTCACCATTAGGAAATGTTATTGTCTTTTTCGAAAAATCAATGCTATCAATATTATTTGGATTGACTACGCAAGATTGAGATACTTTAACAAGAAAGTCATTTTCATCACTAATTTTTGAAATATTACTTCTAAATTCGGCTGAACCAGTTTCAGTTATTAACGTAACTTTATGTTGTGTAGGGCTATTTTCAAGATAATAGATATTAGTATCTTCTACCTTATTTATCCTGCGGCCTACTTTATAAACAAGCTCTTTTCTTCCAGACTTTGTAAGATTGTTAATACTTTGAATCGCCCCAGTAATTGTTTCTTCTAGACGCTTCATCATATCATTTTGGTCTAGTGCTTTATTAATATAATCAATTGCACCAATTCGTCTTCGATAAGTTAAGGGGGCATATTTAGCATAAGCAGTAACAAAAATAATCTGAGCATTCGGATCTTGTTTTTTGATGAATTCTGCTAAATCTACTCCATTCTTAGCTTCAGAATTTTGACTTAATTCAATATCTAAGAAGTAAATTGCATTTTGAATATCCTTAGCCACTACATAACTTACGACTTGCTCAAAGGTAGTGGCAACTTGCTCTACACTAATCTCCACATTTTCATAAGCTGTATTGTCTTCCACTAAATTCTCAGCTGCGTATTTCACATTGTTTGCTAAATTATTTGCTAGTGTTCTATCATCATCACAAATAATTACTGGATATTTCAATATTTTTTCACTGCTATATAAAACATGGAAATATGTAGAAGAATATGTATTTTCTACATATCAGAAAGATATATTTTCCCTTTCTTTGTTTTATTTACTGTTGTCTTCATTAGTATTCTGATATTCCATTTAGGAGTAATCACATTGACTAGCTCTCACACCTTTAGGGCCTAGCCAGCCCCTTTGTTTTTATTTTTTTATCTTGCTAAAGCTAAAAGGTTTAAAACTGCATTTTCATCTCGATCATTACTGTAATCACACTTATAACAGATATACTCATTATGTTTGGTGCCATGCTTTTGATTGCCTTGCAAAGTAATTTTTTCATCACCCGTTTTGACGTATCCGCATTTAGCGCATCTTTGTGTTGATGGATATGTTTTATCAGCTAAGATTAATTCTTTGCCATACCAATCACACTTATAAGTTAATATCTGTCTAAACTTACTAAATAAAGACCTCTGCATACCTTTTGAAGCTACGTGCGTCATCATCATGTCTTTGACTGCTAAGTCTTCAATTACGATTTGGTCGTAATTATCTACAAGCTTAGTAGTAAACTTCTGTAAAAGATCATTTTGAATATTAGCTACCTTGCGATAATCTCTTTGCAGTTTGGTTCTCACTGCAGAGTAATTATTTGATTTAATAGCTGATTTCCCATTAATTTCTCTTTTACGGGCTAGCATCCTTTGATAATGCTTGATACGTTTATATAGTTTTTGCAGTTTAACAGGCAAAACATTGATTTGTCCATCTGTGTAATTAAAGTGACCGACATTGACATCAACTGCTGTCTTTTGATGAGTTTTAGATTTATATTCAATCTTTTCTTCATAGGGAAGAGCCGCATAATAAGCGTTTTTTTCTTTGAAGATACTTACTACTTTAACTTCACTCATCTTTAAGGCCCCATAACTAGACAAATCAAACCAATCTTCTTTTGAGACACTTCTAGGTTTATCAAGTCGAAGCTTGCCATTAACAATCTTAGCTCGATCAGTTTTAAAGCTTTGTCTAGGGGCTTTCTTTGATTTGAAACTAGGCTTACCCCAATCAGATTGAGCCTTATCAAAGAAGTTCTTCCAAGCATTAGCCAAATCTTTAACCACTAATTGAAGACAACGTGCAGATAATTCATACTGCCAATCTTCTTTCTTAGCTACTAATTCATCACGGACCCTGCGTTCATTAGGGCTAGGATTATCTTTTTTATTTAATGTATGAGCTTCATACATTAATTGCCAAGTTTCTAATCCTTTGTTCCAGCAATACCTACGATAGTCGCACAAATTATCAAGATGCTTTTGCATTGTTTTATTAACTTTTAGCTTAACTACTTGTGTTTTAATCATTTCTTCACCTCCTTAAATACAAACATAAGTTTATCTAAGGAAGGAAAGCAAAACAAGTAAATATTAAATTAAAGCTTATTTTCCATGTTTAACTTTCTAAATAAGCTTTTTTCTATTTCTTCTATAAATTTCTATATTTTCATTAACTGTTAATTAGCTCCTCTGGTTCAATTACGAGATAGAAATCAAAGTATCCCTTCGGTATCTCATAAGAAATCGTCATATTTTCATATTTATTCTTAATACTATTAATATTGGCTAAACCCATGCCAGAATGACTTTTCTTCGTTGAATAACCACGTTGCTGGATTTGTTTAAGTGAAATTTCTGAATCTCTTCTTTTATTCTGAATTTCATATTCAAATTCGCCATCCTCATTTGAACTAATCATAATTTCAATATGAGCTTTTTTATTCTGCTTCGATAATGCTTTACTTTCTTCAATTGCATTATCACAACTGATGCCAATAATTCTAACTAAATCCAATTCATTAATATTGTTAGGGATTTTAGTAATATCATCTCTACATTCGAAATTATATGGGATTTTTGATCCATACATTTCTGTTAACTTAGCAATAATAATGCTTTTCAAAGATTTTACTTTAATGTGATTAACATCTCTATACTTTTCAAATGCTTTGGCATTTAAATTAGTCTTAGTATATTCGTCTAGTTTTTGAATTAGTTCCTTCGTATCTCCCTCTTGTGCACTGATTTTTAATGAATTAAACATATTTCGATAATCATGGCGAAAAGCACGCAGTTCATCTTCGCTCTCTTCTAAGTATCGCGTGTATTCTTGAAGTTGTTTTTGCTCTTTTATTAGTTTGTCTTGTTGGGACTTTTTCAAAAGATGCTTTTGAATATTTATTAGTTCCACGTAAGTCGCTATAGCAAAAACTATTTGAATTAATACAAAAATTGTAAAAAATATACTTAATGATGTAACCTTCTTAGTTTTCGCATAAAAAATCATTGTTAAAGTAGTGGAAACATATAGATAGATCAATAGTCCTATAAACACATTGTGATTTTCACTCATTAAATATGAGTAAAGAAACTTATATAATGTTTCAATAATAAAAACTGCAAGAATTATAATGCTAATTTGGACCAATAAATCAAGATAAATTATATCCTCAATATGCAAAAGTTCCATTAAAATGCTATTTAATATATCTATTATAGAATCTACAACTCCCACAATCAAAATTGATCCAACAGCCACGTCTTTTTCTTTACTTTTTCTAAAATAAAATATAAAAAATAAAATTTCTAAAAAAGTAGCTAGTTGAACAATGCCTACACATACAATAGGAAGTAATAATAACACTCCACCGAGAATCAAAATATTTTTTTTACTAGCTGCAATTTGAGAAACTCTAAAAAATATCCATAAATCGGTTACTCCAGAAATAAGCATTAAAAAGCTATAAACTAACAACATTTTTATTTCCAAATGTTGCGTGTCCAGTAAAATATACCTTTATTCCAATTTCCATTAACAAAACCATTTACTCTAGCTCCACCAGTAACTTCATTCATTTCTTCTTCAGTTAAAGTAACTTTCTTAACGATATTTTCTTTTTTAATTTCTTTCATTGTTATTCTCTCCTCTAAAACAATTAATAACATTTTTATGTCTTAAATATTACCATCTTTTACTATCTAAAAAATCAAAAAATACCAAATTGGTCAATTGGATGACTGATTTGGTATTCTTTTTCTATAATGCACTACTAGTAAATATAGATATTTTTGAAAGAGAATTAATTTTATAAATATTAATAGTGAACAAGGTATTTATTTTTAACTAGCTCCAAAATATCTCACTATAAAAAACATATTTGTCAAGATTATTGCTCAGAAAGCTATCATAGCGCATAATTTTAAGGTATTATTGTAATAGTTTAAAAAAGGAGATTTTATTGTGCAAAGTAAACGCCCTATTATCATTGGAATTGCTGGTGGTTCTGGTAGTGGTAAAACAACCATCGCCCATGAAATTTATGACCAATTACAACAAGACGACCATATCTTAATTATGACGCAAGATTCTTACTACAAGAACAACGACAACTTATCAATGGCAGACCGTAAGAAAATTAACTACGACCATCCTGATGCCTTTGACATGCCACTTCTGGTTGAACAATTACGTCAATTAATGGACTATAAGGCAGTTGAAATGCCAGTTTATGACTTTACCGCTCATACAAGAAGTGAAAAGACAATTCACACTGAACCGGCTGATATTATTATCTTAGAGGGTATCCTAGTTTTAGGCGAAGAGAATTTACGTGATTTAATGAGTATTAAAGTATTTGTAGATACTGATGATGATATTCGTTTTATCAGAAGATTAGAGCGTGATACGCAAGAACGTGGCCGTTCTGTAGAATCAGTAATTAATCAATACTTAGCAACAGTTAAGCCAATGTATAATCAATTCATTGAACCAACTAAGCGTTATGCTGATATCATTGTTCCAGAAGGTGGAGAAAATGATGTTGCTATCGATATGCTTACTACGAAGATTCGCTCAGTTTTAAGTACAGTCAAATAAAAATAACCTCGTGGTTTTCCACGGGGTTATTTTTCACCAAAAAAGAAACTCATTATAATTCCAGCAATCAGACTTCCACCTATTAATCCAAGATATTCAGACGTTTTCAATATTAAACTTTGAGATTCACTCCAATTAGAAATTCCCACTACTATAGAACTCATTACAAAGAATGAGACTGTATTAATAATAACTGATTTCAAGCTACTATAAATTCCTAAATTTTTCTGCTTAGATTTCTCTCTTTTCGCCATTCTTCTCCTATTCCACCACATTATCTCCATCTACTGTTGTCATTGTTAAGATCACTCCAGATGGTTGCGGATCAAACGAAATATTATTTAGTCCATTAGCTGTTCTGACACGGGCATACTTTAAATTTGCACTCCAGACAGTATTATTTCCTTCAATATTATTAATATCGTAATCGCTCTTAAAGACAGCATGATCTAAGGTGAAATTACCAGCCTTTAAGTTTGCACTTCCACCATCAATAGTTACGTCAGTTAAATTCATGTCTCCATCGGTAACATTCAATGAAATTTGAGATAGGGTAGATCCTGAGACTTTAATTTCTCCATCATATGTAGCAAGCTTCCCATCAGCTAAATCGCTGTTTCTCACGGTTACATTACCATCTGTCGATTCTAGAAGAGATTCAGCAATTGCAACACGTCTTACTCTAACTCTTCCCTCAGTCGATTTAAGATATGCTTTTTCCACTTTGGTATCAACAATTTCAATATCACCACTATTAGTTTGAACATCAAGCCTATCTAAGGTTACCTCTGCTGGTATAAGGACTTTAAGATGCGCTTCACCATTATCAATTAAATTAATTCTTTGCTTAAGCTGTAACTTTCCATTTTCCAATTGAACAATAGGTAAGTAGTGGCGTTTACCCATAAAGTTAACTGCAAAACGTTCTCCTTGTTCAACTGTTACATCCCCGCTACTTAATTTTATTTTCAATTCGTTGAATTCTTCGTCGCTTATCTTTACCCTAACAATCTCATCTTTTTTATTTTCTTTAGAAAAAAGCTTTTCAAAGATCATAGCCTTTCCCCCAATCTACGACACAATTAAATTATTATTAATTATATTAATAAGATTTAATTTTTTCAACTATTGAATTCAAAAAAACAGCGCTGAATTATCAACGCTGTTTTATCGTTTTTAGCCATTTAATTTAGTTTCAACTGCATATTTGCTCATAGTAAAACCCCCAGGTTGGATTTATGTCCAACTCTGGGGGTTAACTACACATCGATTTTCATGTATAGTTGCTCTTTTTACTAAATAATTTACTTAAAGAAATTTACAAATCCACTAAATAGAATTACCGTACTGATTAAATAAATTTGCCAAACAGCTAAATTACTATCATCCTTGCCTAACTTTTTAGCCATTTGATGTCCTCGCCAGTACATTAAAAGCAATACGATAATTAAAATAATTCCTAGAATAACATATAAAAAGTGTGGAATATAAGGATTGGTATCACCTAACAAGAACATGACCGGCACGATAATCAATACTGCACTAATGAAGGTTCCAAAGTATATTACATAAGGTGCAGTAGCAAGTTGTTTTGCCTTTTTATCCCACTTATAAAATCTGAAGGTACGATACAATTCAAAGAAGCCTAGTAACATTACGACAATGTACATGGCTGTTAAACCCCAATTTTTCATAATTAATTTCCTCATATTTTATTTATTCTTATATATTTATACCTGTATTTTATTCCTTTCTTTAAAACAAAAATACGAAAAGTACCAAAACAGTTCATTTTTTTACCAATTTGGATATACAGTCAATTATCTCTACTAAAAGGCATAATAAAAACCACATGAATTTTTTCATGTGGTTTATTTTTTAATACTTACTTTGTAAATGCTTAGCAACCATTGAAAGTGAGAAACAAACAATGAAGTACATAATCGCAATAATTACATACATTGGAATCAAGTAAGTAGTATTTTGACTATAAATAATTTGTGCGTGGAATAATAATTCCGGCAAAACAATAATTGTTGCTAAAGACGTATCTTTAACTAATGAAACGAATTGTGATAAAAGAGAAGGAATCATCTTATTTAGGGCTTGTGGAATAATTACATGATACATCGCTTGCATATATGTCATCCCGTTTGATCGAGCACCTTCCATTTGGCCTGGATCAACAGCAGCGATCCCACTTCTCACAATTTCAGCTAGCATTGCCCCTTCAAATACTACCAAGGCAATAATAGAAGCAACCGTTGGATTGGTAATAATCCCTAATTCTGGTAATCCAAAATACGTAAAGAAGATAATCAACAATAGTGGCAGGTTTCTAATAATATCAATTACAAATCCAACAATTGCTGAAAGATATTTAATTTTCACATAACGGATAAAACCAAATACTAATCCCAATACAAAACTTAAAGCAATTGAGATCAAAGATACATATATGGTCACCCACAAACCTTGTAAGAGAAAGCGAATGTTAATCCAAGAATATGCATGAATAAAGTTTTCCATCTTTTTCTCCTTCCTAGGCTAATTTCTTTTCTAAGTGACGCATGTAGTAACTTAATGGTAGGGTCAATACTAAGTAAAATAACCCTACAACAACATAAGTATTGATTGTTTCAAATGATGAGAATGCAATTACATCTGCTTGATACATCAAATCAAAACCTGCTACAAAGGCTAAAACGGATGAATTCTTAATTAAATTAATGAACTGGTTACCTAATGGCGGAATGACAATCTTTAAAGCTTGTGGCAAGATAACATAGCGCATAGCTTGAGTATAAGTCATACCATTTGAGCGGGCACCTTCCATTTGGCCATCCCCAACTGAGTTAATTCCGGCCCTAACTGTTTCTGCAATAAATGCTGAAGTATATAATGTTAATCCAATTGTACCTGCTGCAAACCCAGATACCTTGAACCAAATTTGTGGTACAACCAGATAAAAAATCATTGTAATAACTAACAACGGAATGTTACGGAAAATTTCAATGTAGACCTGTGCTACTGCTCTACCAAACTTATTTGGTGCAACTTCTAACAAAGCAAAGCCTACTCCAAGGATTAAACTAAAGAATAGAGCAATCACACTACATAAAATTGTGTTCCAAAAGCCTGATAAGAATTCAGACCAATGATTTGTTAAAATTCCTATCACGAATTTTCAACCTCCTTAATATTAAATCCTGGAATACCGTCAAACCATTTAACTAATAAACGATGATACGTTCCATTTTTCTTTAATTCATTTAGTGCCTTATTAATATGATCAGCAAATTCAGTTTGACCCTTTTCTACTGCAATTCCATAAGGTTCAGTTGTGTAGGTTCCTCCCACTAATTTATAACCTTTATTTTCACTAGCAATACCGGCAAGTAATCCGTTATCAGTAGTCATTGCTTGACCTTGACCTGCTTTTAATGCAGTAAATGCTTGACCATAGTCATCATATTCTAAAACTTTTGCTTTAGGCGCAAATTTTTTAACATTATCAACTGCTGTTGTTCCTTTAACAGCTAAAGCAGTTTTACCATTCAAGTCTCTAACATTTTTGATTGAAGAATCATCTTTTACAAGCAGTGATTGACCAGCAGTAAAATATGGTTCACTAAAAGTTACTTGTTTTTTTCGATCAGGCGTAATAGTCATCGTTGCCAAAATTGCATCAATATTTCCATTTTTTAGTAGCGGTATTCTTGTTTTGGGAGTTGTTTGTACAAATTCAGCTTTTGCATCTTTACCCAACATTTGCTTAGTTAAGGCTTTTGCTAAATCAACTTCAAAACCTTCGATCTTTCCAGTTTTAATACTCATTAAACCAAATAAACGAGTATCAGCTTTAACTCCCCAAGTAATTGTCTTACTCTCTTTAACCTGATCATAAACGTTACTTGATTTCTGCTTCTTGGCACAGCCAGTCAAAGTAACTAATAAGGCTAGTACCAGAGGCAAAATAAAAATCTTAGTTGATTTTTTCATTTTAGCCACCTAGCTTTTCAGTAATAACCTTACTTAAAAATTGACGTGCACGTTCAGTCTTAGGATGTTTAAAGAATTCCTCTGGTTTTGCATCTTCTAAAATTCTACCTTGATCAAAGAAAATTAATCTATCCCCAACTTCACGAGCAAATCCCATTTCGTGAGTTACAACAACCATTGTAATTCCTTGATCTGCTACGTATTTCATAACATCTAACACATCTTGAATCATTTCCGGGTCAAGAGCACTAGTTGGTTCATCAAATAAAATAGCCTTTGGTCTCATAGCTAATGAACGAGCAATTGCAACACGCTGCTTTTGTCCACCAGACAATTGTCTCGGATACATATTTGCCTTTTCTTCAAGACCAACTTTTTTTAGAAGATCCATGGCAATATCGTTGTTTTCCTTATCTGGTCTATGCAAAACAATTTTAGGAGCTAATGTTATATTTTCAAGCACAGTGTGGTTGTCATATAAGTTAAAATGTTGGAAGACCATTCCCACATTTTTACGAATTTTATTTAAATCCGTATGCTTATCTGCCAAATCATAGCCAGTTACCATCAAAGTACCAGAATTAATTCGCTCTAATCCATTCATTGTACGAATCAAAGTACTCTTACCAGAACCAGATGGGCCGATAATTGAAACAACTTGACCCTCTTCAATACTCAAATTAATATCCTTTAAAGCATGGAATTTACCATAGTACTTATTTACATGCTTAAAATCAATAATTGCAGCCATTGTGCTTCCCCTCTCTTTTTTACTCACTTTTCCATTCTACTCTAAAACTTCTTAAAATTAACTTCTGTAGTTATATCTGTTGCATACCCCTTTATTTCCTGATTGGAGTAAAGAAAAAAAGCCCTTCGCTCCTAATTTACTCAGGACGAAAGGCTTTTTTCCGCGGTACCACCTAAATTGTCTAATTAAAGACCAACTTGACTAGAGCACAACCATGCTCCAGCGGCTAGATAACGTACCGCTTACGGCTAAACTTACTCTCTTAAAAGATTTCGGCCAGCAGCATTATAAAAGTGTCTTTCAATAATCCAGGGTCTGCTAACTTTTCCACTATCGTTAACTCACTAAAAGAAATAGATTACCTACTTTTCTTTTTATCGCTTTTTAAATTTAAATGTTGATTACATTTAATAATATTTTTTCAAAAAAGGCAAGTAAAAATTTTATTTTTCACCTTCGGCCTCTTTAATATTAAAGCCTGGAATACCGCTAAACCACTTCTTTACCAAGGTATCATACGTCCCATCTTTTTTTAATTTTACGAGTGCACGATTAATTGCATTTCTCATTTGCGTTTGTCCTTTATTGACCGCAATTCCATAGGGCTCATTGGTATAAGTGCCCCCTACAAGTTTATAACCCTTGTTTTCTGTTGCAATTCCGGCAAGCAAACCATTATCAGTAGTCATGGCTTGACCTTGACCGGCTTTAAGCGCAGTAAATGCTTGACCATAATCATCAAATTCTAATACTTTAGCCTTAGGTGCAAATTTTTTAACATTGGCAACTGCTGTTGTACCTTTTACAGCTAATGCAGTTTTACCATTCATATCTTTAATGCCCTTGATTGTTGAATCATCTTTTACAAGAAGTGATTGTCCCGCATAAAAATATGGATCACTAAAATCAATTTGTTTTTTTCGTTCTGGCGTGATCGTCATTGCCGCTAAAACTGCATCAATATTTCCATTTTTTAAAAGTGGAATTTTTGTTTTTGCAGTTGTTTGTACAAAGTTTGCCTTGGCATTTTTCCCTAGTATTTCTTTAGTTAAAGCATTTGCTAAATCAACTTCAAAACCTTCAATTTTCCCGGTTTTAATGCTCATCAAACCAAATAAACGGGTATCGGCCTTAACGCCCCAAGTAATTTCATTACTTTTTTTCACTTCTTGATAGACGTTACGAGTATTTTTTTGGCATGCCGAAAGTAAAAAAACGCTAAATAAGACAATAAATAAAGAAAAGAATCGTAGCTTTCTCTTCACTTTTTAAACTTTCCCCCTAACCAAAATTAGAGGGAAAGTGTCCCTCTAATTTATTATTCAAATGCCATTTGATTAGTATACAAGCCATAGTAAAAACCATGCTGCTTAATTAATTCATCGTGATTTCCTTCTTCAATGACATTTCCATCTTTCAACACTACTATTTTATCTGAATTTAAGATAGTCTTCAAACGGTGAGCAATAACAAAACTGGTTCTGCCCGCAATAACCGCATCCATAGCTTTTTGAATCTTAGCCTCAGTAACAGTGTCGACATTAGAAGTAGCCTCATCCAAAATTAAAAATTCTGGGTCCGTTAAGATTGTTCGAGCAATTGAAATTAATTGCTTTTGACCAGTAGAAAAGACAGAATTTTCTTCAGAAACTTGAGTATCATATCCGTCTGGTAAGGTCATAATAAAGTCGTGAATATTAGCTTCTTTTGCGGCCGCAATTACTTCATCTCGGCTCGCATCTGGCTTACCGTATTTAATATTATCCTCAACACTTCCAGTAAAGAGAACAGAATCTTGTAAAACAATACCAACATTATTTCTTAAAGATTCAAGTGTAATATCACGAACATCAACACCGTCAAAAGTTACTTTACCACTATTTACATCATAGAAACGATTAATTAGGTTCATAATCGTAGTTTTTCCTGAACCTGTTGGTCCAACTACAGCAACTGACTTGCCTTTATCGACATCAATTGAAACGCCGTGCAAGATCTCTTTATCAGCGTTATAGCCAAAATGAACGTTTTCTAATTTAACGCCCTTTTTGATTCCTTTAAGAACTTTTCCATCAGGTACCGTATTCTCCTCATCTTGTTCTTCCACTGTTGCCAATCTTCTAGCACCAGTTAAAGCAAGTTGTGTCATTGAATAAATAGAGGTGAGTTGTGTTAAGGGTTGGAAATACGTTTGTGAATATTCAACAAAGGCAACAATTAACCCTAAACCAATTGCTTGACTGACTTGACCACTAACAATCAGCCATGCGCCACCACCAATTACAATGGCTAAATTTAGTAAAGAAATTCCTTGTAGTAAGGGGAAGAGCATCCCAGAATAAAATTGACCTTTGAACATAGCGCTACGAACATCGTTATTGTATTTTTTGAAGTTTTGAACAGATTCTTCTTGCAAGCCGTTAGTAATAATTACTTTTTCACCATTGATCTGTTCATTTACATAACCATTAAGATCACTAATTTTATCTTGTTGCTTATCTAAATAAACTCTCGCCTTCTTCATAATAACTACACTAATAATCAAAATGAATGGCGTTGTTGCTACCGTAAACAGAGCCATAGTTGGATTTACGATAAACATCATAATGATAGTTCCGATTAATAATGCACCTTGAGAAATAATTTCAAAAATTGCATTATTCAAGGCATTAAAAATATTATCTAAGTCTGAATTAAATAGAGATAATAGTTTTCCATCTTGATGAGTATCAAAGTAGCGAATTAACATTCTTTGAAACTTAGCAAATAAGTTTTCTCTCATATCGTTAGTAGCATTTGCAGTGAATTTTGACATTACCATCCATGCAATAAAGGAGGCAATAATTCCTGCTGCATATACACCCACCATTGATCCTAAAGCCTGATAAAAGCTACTTAAATCATGAGTATGGCTAGCTACTTTATTAACCGCCTTAGTCAATTCTTGAACAGCATTTCCTAGGAAAAGAGGACCAAGCACTTGACTCAAAGTCGAAATCAAAGATAAGACGATAACAATTGTAACGCCTTTCCAATAATTCTTTAAATACTTGGCAAAGTATTTTAATGCTTTTTTAGTATTACTCATCAATTTCACCTCTCTTTTCTTTAGCTTTTTGTGTGCGATAAATATCTTGATAAATTGGGGAAGTCTTCAGTAATTCTTCATGAGTTCCTTCAGCAACCAATTTTCCATCATCTAAAACTAAAATCTTGTCTGCATTCATCACTGATACTATCTTTTCAGCAATAATTACTGTTGTTGTATCTTTTAAATCATGCTCTAAAGCTTCTTGAACTAATTTTTCAGACTTAGCATCTAAGGCCGAAGTAGAGTCATCTAAAATCAAAATCGGTGGTTGACCAATAACACCACGAGCAATTGATAAACGTTGCTTTTGACCACCAGAGAAGTTAGCTGATCTTTCTTCTACTTCATGGTCAAATCGATCCGGGTATTGACCGACAAATTCCTGTGCTTGGGCAATTTCTGAAGCACGTTTTAATTCATAATCGGTCGCATCTTCTTTTCCTTGACGCAAGTTAGAGGCAATTGTTCCAGAGAATAAAATTGCTTTTTGTAAAACCATTGAAACAGTATTACGAAGTGATTTTTCACCAATTGTCTT
This sequence comes from uncultured Lactobacillus sp., assembly GCA_910589675.1. Taxonomy (GTDB): domain Bacteria; phylum Bacillota; class Bacilli; order Lactobacillales; family Lactobacillaceae; genus Lactobacillus. The sequence continues at coordinate 14,377 of CAJUTO010000020.1, forward strand.
TAAGTCTTTGCCACCAATTTTTATTGTTCCTTTAGTCGGATCATAAAGACGCGGAATAAGTTGTGCAAGCGTACTTTTACCAGATCCTGTTGCTCCAACAATACCAACCATTTCACCTGGCTTCACCTTAAATGAGATATTTTTTAAGGTTGGCTTATCTCCACCGGGATAAGTAAAAGAAACATCGTCAAATTCAATACTTCCCTTTTCTGGTGCAGTTGGTGCATTAGGATCAAACTTAACATCTGGTTCAGTATCAAGTACTTCTTTAATTCTTCTTAGAGAAACCATCCCACGAGTGAAGTTCATAATCACAAAACCACCAATTAAAATTGCAAAGAGCAAAGTTAAAATATAGGAAACATATGGTGATACAACTGCAACATCAGTTGGAGTTAAATTAGCACTGCGTCCTACTAAAAAGACAACTAATGCAATTACTAAATAAGCAATTAACATGAAAGCTGGCATAATAGTAGAAATCCAGTAACCAATCTTAATATTTAATTCGTTTAAATCATCAGAAGTTTCGTTAAATCTCTCAATCTCATTTTCTCCTTGATTAAAAGATTTTACTACACGTACACCCTGTAAATTTTCTTTAACGCGAGTAGAAATTTTATCCATGTAGTGTTGGAATTTAGCAAAAAGTTTATTCATATTTTGAATAACAATGTATCCAACCCCCATCATTAAAGCTAGCATCAATACAGGAGCCCACCAATATTGAGGAATGGTAATAATACTCAATACAAATGATCCAATTAAAATAATTGGCATTCTGAGTAATTGCATGAATAAGATCATCATCATATTCATAACTTGGTTCATATCATTAATTAAACGAACAACTAATGACCCACTAGAGAATTTTTCAATATTTCCAAAAGAAAAACTTTGAATCTTAGCATAAGTTTCTTCACGTAAATCTGAAGTTATTCCCTGGGCAATTTTTGCAGCATAATATACGTTAAAAATACCAGCAATAATTGCTAATAAACCAAGTACAACTAATCCAATTCCATCTCTTAAGACAACACTCTGGTTATCCGCTAAAATTGCTTTTTGGATATTTTCTAATAATCTTGGCTGCCATAAAGTTGCAAAAGCAGAAATCAGAATTGTAATAATCGCTAAAATTATTTCCTTACGATAATTTTTGAAGTATGGCTTCAAAATTTGCATCTATTATTCTCCCTTCTTTCTTAAAAGCTCCCAAAAGGTATCACTCCACTCTTCATTTAGAGCTACTAACTGTTCCATCTTTTGTGCGCCCATTTTTTGTGCAATTTGCTTTTCAATTTCAAATAAAGGAGCCATTTTCCTTTTAGCGTATTTTTTCCCTGAAGCAGTTAGCTGGCAATACTTAACCCGATTATCTTCTGGATCAATTGTCAGTTCTAGATAATCTTGTTCTAGTAAGCGGTGAATTCCTTTATTAATAGATTGCTTTGGTAAGTCACTTAAGTTGACCAGATCTTTTTGCGTTAATCTTTGGCGCATTAATAGTTCATACAAAATAATGGTTAGATAACTTGGCATGCCATGTTGTCTATCCCACTCTGCATAAGCTTTTCCACCTCGGATAATTGCAAAATTCAACTTTTCGGTAGCAGTTAATTCCATACTTCACCTCACAAAAATAGTCTCTGTAGATACTAATTAATTAACTATATTAGTATCCACAGAGACTATTGTCAATAACTTTTTATTATTCTTTCCATAAAAAATCAATTAAAAGTTTATCAACTTCTTTATTTTCGTGTAATTTGCTATGTTGTGCATTCTTACCCTTAATTTCTACTTCACGGTATGATTTGGCACGGCCATTAATTAAATATTTATAACTTTGTGCCGATGCTACAGAAACTGATCCGTCAGAATTTGAACCATCCTCTTTATTACCATAGATATTTAAGACCTCAATTTGTCTCGGATAGTGTTTCCGTAAAGGTAATAATTGCTTAAAGCCATCACTATAAATATCCGGTTCACCTGTTTTCTTATTTTGGATCTTAGCCTTTTGGCCAGCTTCTTCACCAAGATAGCCATCGTAATGCCCTGCAATTGAAACTACTTTATTAATCTTAGGCAATTTTTTATTGTCATAGTTTTCATTAATGTAGTTAGCAATTTGTAGATTTCCCATTGAATGACCAACTAAATTAATCTTTGCATAATGATATTTATTAGAGATTGCAGTTATTACATCTTTTACATATGATGTTTTTCCACTCTGATTATCTTCTAGATTAACTTTGATAATTGGATTTTTTGCATTTTTTGGGATCGTGCCTTTAAGTTTAACAGTGCCATTTTTACTTACATCTGCTTGAATAATTGTATTACTTACACCAGCCTTTTTTGCGGCATTCGCCATTTGGGTCTCCGCATTCGCACTTGATCCCCAACCATGAAAGAAAAATGTGGGAATTGTTTTAGTATTGGTTAAAGATACAGTAACCCTTTTAGCAGGAACATTTTGAGCTTTTTGACCACATCCCGCTAACACAAATAAAAATAATGCAACAAAAAAACTAGCAAGATAAATCTTTTTCTTCTTCATAATTATTTCCTCTCACACTTACTTTTCTATAGTATACAAGGACAATTATCGATTGAAAAATATTTATTCTTACTAGTTTCCTATCGTTAAAAGCTATATTTAGTTTCTTTTAGCTTCTTTTGTTAATATTTTTAAGCCTGGTAAAGTAATCATCACAGCAAAGCTAAGTAGGTATAAAGCTGATAAAAAGCCCATTACTACTCCTAAGTTATATTTATCCATTAAAATACCAATTACTACCGATGAAAATCCGCCAATTGCTCTGCCGACATTAACAATAATATTATTAGCACTCGACCGAATTTCTGTTGGATATAATCTACTGATTACAGCACCATAACCACCAAACATCCCATTTGAGAAGAAACCAACTACAGCTCCAATAATCAAAAGCATCGTCATGTTTTGGGCCAAACTTAATGTATAAACCATTAAAGCTGAACCAATCAAGAAAATTGCAAAGGCTCTTCTCGGACCAAAATAATCAAAAATCGAACCAAATGTCATCATACCAATGCTCATTCCAATAATAGTAGAAATCATCCAAAGACTAGAATTTGAAACATTTAAATTCAATTGTTTTTGCACAATTGTAGGAAGCCAGTTCATTAAACCAAAATATCCAGCAATTTGAACTGTCATCATAATCATTAGACCCACTGTTTGCCAAGCAAGATGTGGCGTTGAAAACATTTTTTTAGCCACATCTAATAATAATGAATTCTTTTCACTAGCTTGAGCCTTAATGAATTGCTCACTTTCATGGACATGTTTTCTAATGAAGATGGTTAAAATTACTGGAAGAATTCCTACTAAAAATAGCATATGCCAGCCTGCTGCTGGAATAATCCAAGCTGCAACTAAAGCCGCTAAAATTGCTCCAATTTGGCCACCAATCGCTGCTACTGAGGTCATTTTACCAATTTGTTCTTTATGAAAGTTCTCAGCAATTAAAGCAATTCCAACACCATATTCCCCACCTGCTCCAATTCCTGCTAAAAACCGAAGAGCACAGATAAGATAAATATTATTGGCAAATGCCATTAAAGCTGTCGCAATTGCAAAAATAATTACTGTATGGCTAAAGGTTTTAACTCGACCAATCTTATCACCTAAAATTCCAAAGGTGATTCCACCAACTAACATTCCTAAATTAGTAATCGTTGAAATAAAGCCAGCCTCTCCACCTGACAAGTGAAGATCAGTAATCATCGAACTCATTGCAAACGACAAAAAAAGCACATCCATATTCTCAAGCGCAAAACCTGATGAAGTAGATGCAATAACCCACTTCTGATTTTTGCTTAGAGTATGTCTGTGCTTAACCATTGTATCCATATTAAATTCCTCCAAAATGAATGCTCTCTGTCATTCAATTATTTCTTCAGAACTTATTCTACTCGTTTTTTTATGATTTACAATCCTAGATTATAAGTCTGGGTCTCTTCTAAAGTGCAATGGTGATTTCTTTATTTGCTTTGTGATTAACTTACCAATTAATTCTTGGTAGTCTTTAACTGCTGTATGAGCTAAGTCTTTGTTTGCTTTATTAATTAAGTCTAACTTCTTTGCAGGATCTTTTTCTTTATCAACTTTGACATCATATTCTGCCCGCATTTGACTTAATTTTTGTTGTGTAGCATTTCTAGCTTGATACAATTGCAAACCATAGTCTTTCCATGAACGATCAGCTAAAACTTGTGCTTCCTTGTAGATCCAATATGCTGAGTTTGAAGCATACTTATCTTTTCCGTGTCTATAGAAGCTTGGTACTACGCTACCTTGTGGGTAGAAAGGAACATATACATTTTGACAAGTAATGCCTAACGATAACCAGTGAATCCAGTCCTTACCCTTAAGTTGCAATAAGTGTGATTCTTCAGTAAAGTCAACACTAATTGGACGATATACGGCTGTATCTTTATTAACCGGATTTGCTACATCATATTTAGTTCCATCATAGTGGTCTCTTAATACTCTTTGGGCATCAGTAATTGAAATTGGATGGTCTGCTTTTTGAATAAATGGAATATCAAAGCTGCTTGGCTCTTGCTTAATAGAAGGACTTAAAATTCTTTGACCAGTCCAAACACGAGCAGTGTTATAAGTTAAATCTAACAGATTATGTGTACCAAAAATACGGCGCCAATTAAATGGCTTATTATTTGGCCATAAATTATGCTCTTCAACAAATTTTTGTAAACCAGGAGCAGTAATGAAGTTATCAGAGTCATTAAAGTCAATTTCTTGAATGGCTAATTCATTAGCAGCTACAGCATAGCAATCATCTGGAATACGTTGTGCTACCCAGTAGTGAGCAGTACCAATTTCGAAGTACCAAGCTTCTTTAGGATCGGCAAACAAAATACCATCTGATTCACCTGCAGTATGATCTTTAATAATCTTAGCAAAGCGGGCAATAGCTTCGCGGGCTGTCTTTACATAAGGCAAAATACAAGTTACCATTGCTTCTTCAATGATACCGGTCTTCTTAAATGGATCAAAAGATTGAACTTGATCATTAGCATAAGTAGTTTCAGTAGCACTCATTGCTACACCAAACTGGTTAATCCCAGATTCTTCATAAACACCCTTCTTGTCACTCCAATTTGGAGTTGAAGAATAAGCATATCTATGGGTTGGTAAATCCATTTCAAACTTATTCAAGTTAGACTTAAAGTGATTATTACGAATATCCTTTTCTTCATGAAAAGCTAAATGCTTAGCACAGTTTGGCTTATCATCTTCATTACGTCCAATGATAATGCTGCCATCTGTAGTAGCATTTTTCCCAATTAAAATTGATGTACATGCACTGTGATTACTTTCAATCATTATATATCACACTTTCATTTAAATAACCTTTCTTATTCATTTTTCATTGTATTACCTTAGGCGCAAAAATTTTACTAAAACGCCTTCTCAAAAGTGTGAACTAATGATTTTATAAAAAAATAAGGAAAGATCCGAATTACCCATCAAATCTTTCCTTATTAAATATTAAATTATGTTTGTTTTATTCAGCATCTGCCATTAAGTTATGAATTTTCTTAGTGAAGAAAAACATTATTACACCAAACAAGACACTAACAATCCCTACTGCTAAGAAGTATGCCACTTCAGTTTTACTTGAGTAATATTTAACAATTTGGGAGTTAATAGCTTGACCAGTAGCATCTGCCAAGAACCAAAGACTCATCATCTGTGAACGGAAAGCTTTTGGTGCTAAACGTGTAGTTACAGATAAACCAATTGGAGAAATAAGCATCTCGGCAATCTCAACAATAAACCAAGAACCAACTAGCCAAAATGGACTAACTCGTCCGTTTGTTCCATAAAGCATTCCTGGTAGAGCCATCCACATATATGAAAGACCAGCAAAGACCAAACCAGCAGCAAATTTACCAGCAGCACTTGGTTGTTTCTTCCAGTTATCCCATAACCATACAAAGAACGGAGTCAAAATCATGATAAATACTGGGTTCAAAGTTTGGAAGTTAGCTGCGGTAAAGTGCCATCCTCCGATGTGAAGTACTGTTCTTTGGGCAGCAAATAGGGCTAAAACGACAGAACCAGATTCTTCAATTCCCCAGAAGATAGAAGCTGCAATAAATAATGGAATGTAAGCCCAAACTTTTGAGCGTTCCTCTTTTGTAACTTTAGGGCTTCTAAGCATTAAAACAAAGTAATAAATTGGTAAGGCAATAGCAACAATAGTAATTAAAGTAATAATATTATCAATATTTAATTGACCAAAAGCAGCCATTAAACCTAATACTACTGCTAAAGCCAAAACTCCTAAACCGATTCTTTTTAAGACTTTGTTACGAGTTTCTGGATCGATCGGATCTGTTGGGTGCATCCCATCCTCAGAGAGATACTTTCTACCACCCCAAACATACTGTACTAAACCAAAGAACATTCCAACTGCTGCCAAAAAGAAACCAGCATGGAAGTTAAAATGATTTCCAAATAAATTAAGGCCAAAACCTTCACTTGCCCAAGGAACTAACCATGGAGCAAGTGCTGATCCTAAGTTAATACCAAACACAAAGATACTGAAACCAGCATCACGTCTGCGATCATCTAATGAGTATAAGCCACCAACCATATCAGAAACATTAGGCTTCAGTAAACCTGTTCCGACTACAATAAATGCAATCGAAATATATAAACCTAACTCTGCCATTGGTAGGGCTAAAATAATGTGTCCAATCATAATGAGGACACCACCAAAGAAGACAGTACTGCGTGCTCCCCAGATTCTGTCTGCTAACCATCCACCAGCTACCGTAGAAAGATAAACAAGTGAACCGTAGATAGACATGATTGAAGCAGCCGTGGTTTCATTCATTCCTAGTCCGCCACGTTCTACAGCATAATACATGTAGAAGAGCAAAATAGCACGCATACCGTAGTAACTAAATCTCTCCCACATTTCAGTGAAGAACAAGGTGGACAAACCACGAGGTTGTCCAAAGAAAGTCTTCTCTGTTGTTGAATTATTCATTAAAAACTATCCTTTCTGTTCACTGTGTTTGTTACACAGAAAGGTTTATTTTATACCTATTTATAATAAGTAGTCAAATCGGTATAGTCCTTTGTGCAAAAATAAGCATTCATTTTTATTCTGAATGCTTACTTTAATATTTATCTACATAATGTATAAACTTTACTTTCAAATGGCTTTAAGCTAACTGTTCCCTTATCTTTCACATCTTCAAGTAAATTAACTAATTCACAACTCAATTCAATTTTTTCTTCTTTATCAGAAAAATTCTGAACAAACCAATATTTTTCTGATTTATTTTCACGTATTTGAATTGAAACTCTATCATTAAATTTTGTAATTGGAATTTCAGGAACTAATTCACTAGCTATTTTTTCATAAAACTTTTCTAAGAAAGAATAATCAGTACGACAAGCAAGGTAATAGCCTTTGCCAGCTCCGTAGGAATGCTCAACAATAGCAGGTGTATCTTGATAAAAATCTGTACTGTATGTAGCCAAAACTTTTCCCGTGCAGTTAATTAACGTTTCACAATAATCGTGCACAGGATATTCTTTTCCTTCAAAATTAATTAAATTCGATTGCCCAGGATATAAAACATCAGTTTCAAGAGGCTCAAGTCCGTAAATTTCTTGTAGTTCTTTTGGCCATTCATTCATATAGGCAAGATCATTTTCATCAACAACTCCGCTAATATAAGTGCCGACTATCTTACCACCATTCTTAACATAATTATCTATTTTTTCTAAATAGGCCTTACTCATTAAAAAGTGCATTGGATCAATCAATAAGTCGTATTGTGAAAAATCATCTTCAGAACTAACAAAATCAACTGGAATATCATGTTCATAAAAATAACGATAATGCTTTTGAATTGTTTGCCAGATATTTTTATTCACGCTATAACTTTCTGCGTCTTGCAGTGCCCAGTAACTGTCATAGCTAAAGACAATTGCGACTTTTGCTTTTGCATAATTTGTTGCTACAATTGGGCTAATTTTTTCCAAGTCTTTACCAACCTTAGTTACGTCTTTAAATGCACGCGTTTTTTCAGGATGACGATGCTCAATTACAGCCCCATGAAACATTTCTGATGATCCTCGTGAGGCTCTAAGTTGGAAATATAATACTCCTTGGCTACCATGTGCAACATCCTGTAGACTAGCCAATTCATGCATTCCAGGTCTTTTTGCACGATCAAAGTTATGCCAATTAACACGTGACGGAGGATTTTCCATCACTAGAAAATTCTGATGTTTCAAACTTCTAAAGAAATCATGAATTAATCCAACATTTCGTCCAAGTTCTTCAGTAGTTTGACTGTCGTTACCCCAAGCAGGATAAGAATCCCAAGAGATAAAATCCAAATGACGCGCTACCTTTTGATAATCAAAGCCAGCAAATGGATCCATCAACGGATTTCCAGCCATCATATTCGTAGTTACAGGAATATTAGGAGTGATCTTTTTTAAGGGTGCTGTTTCATTATCAATAAATGAAATTGTCTGGTCAGTAATAAATCTCTTCCAGTCTAAGTTCATCCCTTTATTACCCATTTCACTTAAAGGACTAGGCGGATTAACTTGACTCCAGTCATTATAAGTATGACTCCAAAAAGTGTTCCACCAGGCATGATTTAAAGTAGCTAGATCGCCATACTTATTTTTCAGCCATTTTCTAAAAGCATCTTTACATAAATCGCAGTAGCATTCACCTGAATATTCATTAGAAATATGCCAAAGCACCAAACTTTTCCTTTGACCAAAATGTTCTGCCAGTTTTGTGTTAATCTCATAAACTTTTTTTCGATAAATAGGTGAAGTTAAACAATGATTATGTCGTCCACCAAAGCCACGTTTATTTCCCCGGTTATCTGTTCTAAGAACTTCTGGATACTTTTGAGCAAGCCAGGCTGGTCGTGCTCCACTTGGCGTAGCTAAAATTACATGACCATTCATTTCCTCTACTCGATCAAAAATCTCATCTAACCAAGAAAAATCATAATTTCCTTCTTGCGTTTCTAATTTTGCCCAAGAAAAAATCCCAACAGTTACGGTGTTAATCCTCGCTTGCTTAAAGAGAGCAAAATCTTGATTAATTACATCGGCCTCATCCCACCATTGTTCTGGATTATAATCGCCACCATGTAAAAATTGGTTAATATCTAAGACACGCTTCATGATTTTATTCCTTGTTTCTTTCTATTCTGTAATTCAGAAAACGTAGCTCTCCTTTAAAATGATCATATCGCTTTTTTAAACTTCAATTCGTCCATTTTTTGTATTTAAATTCAAATTAAATGTATGCAAAAACAGCTGATGTAAAAGTCAGCTGTTTTTTATTATTACTTATATATGATATTGGAATAAAAGTACTAGATATTTGGTCTGTTTCTCTTCTTAGTGTTATTTTTAACATGAAAGTGCACTTTTAAATATTATTAACTGTTTTTCATAAATATTGAGGTAGAAATTATGAAAAAGAATATTCAATATAATGTAGGTCAATGGTTACCCAGTGATCAAGAATTCTACAATAAATGGCTAAAAAAGGTTTTAAAAGAAGCGGAAAGTGAAGAAAATCAAAAATTACTTCCTCCAGTTCAAGCTTTAAAGAATTTAATTGAATCTGATCGGTATTTATACAATGTTACGCAGATGATGTTTGATGAAATTCCTGAAAAGTATGTTGATACTCCAATGGGAACCCCACAAGTTCGAAATTATAAACAAATGTTATTAATGCTCAACCGAATTATTCAAAGAGCTCCGGAATTCAACACAACTGGATTAGTCGGTACACCAATTAATGCAATTTTAGACTATCCTATGGCCACTAAAGCGGGTTATGTATTCTTTATGAATCCAAAAATCAATGAAAAGCTTAGAGATATTTTGAATTATTGGGGTAAATTTCTACAAACCCCAGACTCAACATATGTTCTTAATACATCTAAAAATGGTTGGTTAAGTGACTATGCATTAAATGAAATGGCTAAAGTAGCAGATGGTGACAAATTTACGACTATTTTCAAATGCGCTTCTGAAGATCGTGAAAAGCATCTAGGTTTTACCTCTTGGGACAACTTCTTTACTCGTTTATTTAATCCTGGTATTCGCCCTGTTCAAGATCCTGATGATCCTGATTCTATTGCTAATGCCTGTGAATCAGCTCCATTTAGAATTGCGCATGATTTACCAATGAAAGCAAAATTCTGGATTAAAGGACAACCTTATTCTCTAATGGATCTATTACACAACGATCCCTGGACATCAAAATTTGAAGGCGGAACTTTATATCAAGCCTTCTTAAGTGCCTTAAGTTACCACAGATGGAACAGTCCAGTTAGTGGTACTATCGTAAAAGCTTATAATTTACCAGGATCATATTACTCCGAAAGTCTATACCAAGGTTTTGCAAATGAACGTGGTGCTGACCCAGTTGCAGCAAATGACTCTCAGGCCTTTTTAACTGCTACTGCCACTCGTGCTGTTATTTTTATTAAAGCCGATAACTCTAAGATTGGCTTAATGTGTTTTGTAGCTGTTGGTATGTCTGAAGTTTCAAGTGATGAAATTACGGTTAGAGTTGGTCAACATGTTAATAAAGGTGATCAACTAGGGATGTTCCACTTTGGCGGTTCAACTCACGTTCTTTTATTTAGACCAGAAACAAAGGTTGAATTTAATTTACATGATCAAGAACCTGGTTTAGGTAGTTCAAACATTAAAGTTCGCGAAGAAATAGCACGTGTTAAATAAGCTATTATTTTAATTAAAAGAAAGAAGATCTCAAAATGACTAAAGCTAAAAGTCATAAAATTGGTCTCTTTGGTCTAATAGCTATGGTAGTCGGCGCTATGATTGGTGGCGGGATTTTTGATATTCCTCAAAATATGGCCGCTTCATCCTCTCTTGGTGCTGTTCTCATAGCGTGGGTTTTAACCGGTATTGGTATGTTTGGACTTGCCTTTACTTTTAAAATTCTTGCCGAAGAAAGACCAGATTTGAGTATTGGTATTTATTCCTATGCACGAGCTGGATTTGGTAAATATGTTGGTTTTAATTCAGCATGGGGCTATTGGATTGAAGCAATTACGGGAAATGTTGCTTATGCAGTTATGCTTAATGACTCATTTGGGCGTTACTTTCCAATTTTATTAAAACACCAATGGCCAACAGTTGTATTTGGAATTGTTTTAATTTGGATTTATAACTTTTTAGTTCTTAATGGTGTTAAAGAAGCAACCTTTCTTAATACTATTACTGTTATTATCAAGTTTATCAGCTTGGCTATTATTTTAATTTGTATGTTGATCTTCTTCCGTTTTCCTACATTTTTCTGGGGATTCTGGGGACAAGGATTGCATCTAGGAAACTTTATCTCACAAATTAAGGCTCCAATGCTTGTAACTTTATGGTGCTTTATCGGTATTGAAGGTGCGGTAGTTATTTCTAACCATGCAAAAAATCCAAAAGATGTTGGTAAAGCCACAGTACTAGGATATTTAACCTCACTTATCGCTTATGTTCTAATCAGTATTGTTGCTTATGGTATTTATCATCAACCAACTCTTTCTAAATTAACTGACCCATCAACAGCTTACTTAATGAAAAATTTACTTGGTCCTTGGTTTATAGACTTTGTAACTATCTCTGTAATTATTTCTGTTGGTGGATCATGGGTTGCTTGGACTGTTATGATGGCACAACTTCCATACGCAGCCGCAAAGGGACATGTTTTGCCAAAATTCTTTGCTCATGAAAATAAGAAAAAAGTACCTAGTGTATCTTTGTATATTTCAAGTATTTTAATGTCCTTATTTATGATCTTAGTGGTAACAGCCAATAACGTATATCTTGCATGTATTGATATTACTGGGGTAATAATTTTACCGTGTTATCTATTAAGTTCAATGTATCTTTGGAAAATTGCACAAAAACGAGAAATTTTTGCTAATGATTCTCACAAGCGTAATAAGAGCCTATTCATAGGAATTTTATCCACCATTTATTGTTTATGGCTCCTATATGCAGCTGGGCTTAACTACTTATTAATTTCAACTATTATTTATGCCGTAGGTATTATCTTCTACTACTTTGCAAGAAAAGAATATGACAAAGACGGTACTCCTTTATTTAACAAATGGGAGTTGGCATTAGCTATTATTATTTGTGTTTTAGCAATTGTCTCTATTTATCTTCTTATTACAAAAAAGATTTCATTATAGTTATTAATATTAAAAAGAGTGTTAAAAATGAAAAAAGATGTAAAATTTAACGTTGGACAATGGTTACCTAGTGACCAAGAATTTTACAATACTTGGTTAAAAAAAGTATTGAAAGAAGCCGAAGCTGAACAAGATCAAACTCTTTTACCACCTGTTCAAGCTCTAAAAGATTTAATTGAATCTGACCGCTATCTTTGGAATTTATTCCATATGATGTTTGAAGAGGTTCCAGTAAAATATGTTAAAACTCCAATGAATACTCCTGCTGTTCACAACTATCATCAAATGCTTCGCGTTATTAATCGGGTGATGCACCGTGCTCCAGAATTTAATGCTACTGGATTAGTCGGTTTCCCTATTAATGCTATTCTAGATTATCCAATGGCAACAAAAGCTGGCTATGTAGCTTTTATGGATCCACGCGTTAATCAAAAACTCCGTGATATTTTAGATTATTGGGGCAAATTTTTACAATCCCCTGATTCTACTTATGTGCTCAATCGTTCCCAAGAAGGTTGGCTTGGAGATGAAGCTTTAAAGAGCATGTGTGACGCAGCTTATGGTAAAAATTTCCATGATATTTTTGCTTGTCCTAATGATAATATTGATCAACAATATGGTTTTACTTCCTGGGATCACTTCTTTACTAGAACATTTAATCCAGGTGTTCGTCCAGTTGTTAATGCCGATGACCCTGATTCAATTGCTAATGCTTGTGAATCAGCACCATATCGAATCGCCCATAACCTACCTTTAAAGGCTAAATTCTGGATTAAAGGACAACCATATTCATTAATTGATCTACTCCATAATGATCCATTAACATCAGAATTTGTTGGTGGTACACTTTACCAGGCCTTCCTTAGTGCATTGAGTTATCACAGATGGAACAGTCCAGTTAGCGGAACAGTAGTTAAAGCTTATAACTTATACGGTTCTTACTACTCTGAAACTTTGCCACAAGGATTTGAAAATCCTAATGGCCCTGATCCAGCTGCTCCTAATGATTCTCAAGCTTACATTACCGAAACTGCATCACGTGCTGTCATCTTCATTAAAGCAGACAACCCTAAGATTGGCTTAATGTGCTTTGTAGCCGTAGGTATGGCAGAAGTTTCGGGCAACGAAATCACTGTTAAAGTTGGTCAGCATATTAATAAAGGTGATCAACTTGGTATTTTCCACTTTGGTGGCTCAACTCATGTTCTTTTGTTTAGACCAGGAGTTAATGTTAAATTTAATCTTCATGGTCAAGAGCCAAGTTTAGGTTCCCATAATATTAAAGTTCATGATGAAATCGCTAGAGTGGAATAAAATACATTAAATTTTAGTTTCATATAATTCAAAAAGCCTGTTCTGAAATAATATCGGAACAGGCTTTTTGTTAGAGCATTAATTGCATTTGATCATTAAAATAATTCTTATAGGCAAGATAAACAGAAATAATCGCTCCTAAACTTGTAGCAGATAAAAGCATAAAAGTTACCATAATCTGATACTTAATTGCATAAATTGGATTTACTCCAGCAAAGATCAATCCTGACATCATCCCCGGCAAATTAACTAACCCTACTGTTTTAGCTGAATCGATCGTTGGCTGCATAGCAGTCTTAATACTACGCCGAATAATTGGCATCGATGCCGTTTTAATATCACTACCTAAAGCTAACCTTTCTAAAACGGGCTGTCCTAAATCATGAAAACTTTCGTTTAAAGATTTATAGCAAAGACCTATTGCAACCATTTCATTACCTGCAATCATCCCTGTAATTGGAATTACTTGCATGGGTATTGGTTTAATGACGCCAGAAAGAAGTAATACAGCTAATGTAATGTAGGTTCCTACGGCCTCAGCTATAATTGAATTCCATAATTTTCGATTAGTATTTGGATCTCTACCATTCGCATTCCATGAAGCATTAAAAATAATGACAAGTGTAGAAACAAAGGTTAGCCAAAAAGTATTTACATTGAAAATTACTTTTAAAATATATCCAATAATGACTAGCTGAATAATGGCTCGCACAACACTAACCAAAATATCTTTAGTAAGGCCTAGCTTTTCTTTAACAGAAATTCCAATTGATACTAAAACTAATAAGAATGCAAAAACTAGAGACCAGTTACTGACAACTACGTTTTTCATCGAGAAATGCCTTCTTCACTTCAAAAATTTTATTGGCTTTTTCAATTTCACTTTTATCATGAGTTACTTGTAAGATAGTAACATGCTTCTTGCGCACATCATCAAATAAATGATGAACAATTTCCTTACTATTTTCATCAAGTCCTGTAGTTACTTCATCTAATAGTAAAATTTGTGGTAAAAAGACTAGATTTCGAATTAAGGCAACTCGTTGCTTTTCTCCACCAGATAAAGAATTAATATTTTTCTTCAAGAAAGTATGATTTAGACTTACTTTATTTAATAATTCAGTTAGATGCTCTTCATTGACTTCCTCTCTTCGAATTTGGTAAGGAAAAATCAGATTATCTCTTACCGTTTTTCCAAAAAGAGACGGTTGCTGGAAGCAATAGGAAACTTGCCGACGATATTCAAGCGGAGAATATTGACTAATATCTTTTCCCTCATATTCGATTGAACCAGAAGTAGGTGTAAGTAGGCTAGCAATAATTTTTAAAAGTGTACTTTTTCCTGCACCAGAAGGCCCTATAATTGTTAAAAAGTCTCCTGAATTTACACTTAGATTAATATTTTTCAGAACGGTATTTCCATCAACAGAATAATTTAAATTTTTAATTTCTAAAAGATGCATAGCTAACCTTCTATATAAATATTTATTTTTATTATAAACGATATGAACCCCGAAATTCTTATCTTAGTTTCGGGGTTCATATCTATAACTTATATTCTATTTATTTTTCTTCAGCCAAAAAACCGATAAGAGACAAAAAACAAGTCCGAAAATTAGCTCCCAAATAAATGGTTGATTCCACATAAAAAGATTACCAATTTCACTTGCTGTATAACGAACAATATAAATCAATACACTAATAATAGCCATACACCAACTAAAAATTGCTACTTTTTTGAAAAATACTTTCCAGTCCATTAGATCACCTTAAAACTATCTAGCTTTTCTTGTGTCATATCACGAATAATTGCAGTTGCTAAATCAACTGAAGCCTTAAAGTCTTTATATGCTGAAAAACAATATGGGGAGTGCTCATAACGAACCGGAATTCCAATAACAATTGTTGGAGCTCCATATTCATAATAAATTGCTGCCCCATCTTGGCCGCCACCAGTTCTAACAGAGCGAGTATATGAAATATTATTTTTATCAGCTATATCGCAAGCATACTGTTGAAACTTAGGATTTGGTAAAAATGTAGTGTCCATATCTCTGAGCATTGGACCGCGTTTTAAGCCAGTTTGGGATAACCATCCAGGCTCAAAAGTATCATCAGCTGGACAACTTTCTAAAACAATACATAAATCAGGCTTAATTTTTCGTCCAGTGACATATGCACCGCGAAGTCCTACTTCTTCTTGACTAGATAAAGCAGCTACTACATCAAAATTAGTCTCTTCACCCTTCAAATTATCTAAGACGTCTACCATGGCTCCTGCACCAAAGCGATCATCAAAGTCTTTACCGAAGAATAAACCGGATTTTTCATGGTATTCGCATTTTACATCAACAAAAATTGGACAACCAGTGTCAATTTTATAATCTTTAATAGTCTCTTCCCTACTTGATGAACCTACATCAATTGACATATCTGCAACTTCCGGAATTGAATTTCTTTCAGCAGCAGTCATAAAGTGCGGAGGCTTTGTAGCCACTACACCAGGAATATATTCACCATCACGATTACGAATTTTCACTCTTAAAGCCGGAATATTATACTTTACCCAACCCCCAAGTGGAACAAATTTAATTAATCCATTCGGACGAACTGCCTGGGTAATAAAACCAACTGCATCAGAGTGAGCATCCATTTGAATAACGGGCCGATTACCTTTATTTTCCTTCTTAGCTGCATATACATTGAGCATCCCATCTACCGTAATATCAGCAGTATTTTTAGCATAAGTAGAAAATAATTTTACAAATTCTTCTTCAAATCCAGATGTAGAATTTGCATCTGAAAATTCTTTTAACATTTGAATTTCTTGTTCTTTTTTCATAATTTTCCCTCTCGCAAACGCTTTTATTTTAATTATATTTGTGTCTTTAAACTTTTTAAAGAAATTCTTTGCAAATTTTAAATCTAATACCAAATCTTATTTAAAAAAGGAAGGGTATTCTATTTAACAAGTAAGGGAACTTCTACACCTTACTTATTCTCCCAAAATAACATACGACAATTAAAAGCAGACTTCTAATCCCCCAGAACGTCTGCTTTTTGTTTTGTAAAAATTTTTTCTATGGCCGATTGTAAAATTAAGTTGAACACTTTTGAAAAATAAAAAAGTCCATCTG
>CAJUTO010000021.1 GCA_910589675.1 uncultured Lactobacillus sp.
AGAGGCAATGACCCAAGCTAAACAATGGATGACAAAAGCTGAGTTAGTGCTAATTGTTGGCTCTAAAGGAAACTATAGTTACTACTTGAATAATTTATCTCCCTCAACCCCTATTATTCAAATAAATCCTCAAGTAACTCAATTCGATAACATTGCTACACTAAATATAAAAGATGAAGCCGATAATGTCTTCAAAAAATTATAAATAATATTATACGCAAGCTAAAAACCACTTCTATACATTTTCCTGTTGTTGAATATCCTTGATATTCTGTCAACAGGATTTTTTTACGTAAAAAAAGAGGCAATAGTCCTCTCTTACTTAAAATCCTTCTTCGACCAATTCAATTAAGTGTATGGAGATTTAAACTATGTCCTCTTTAAATGATTATATTAAATTTACTCTTGATATTGAAGATAAAAACATTATTTTTTCTGATTATTCAAATGAAAATATTAACGGTAAGATTTACAAAATATATTTAGCTGAGCTGATCCAGCCTACTTGTCCTTATTGTCGTTCTACTAATCTTAAGCATAACGGTCATTACGTCTCTAACGTTCGTTTCATTACTGCTGATGCTAGTAAGCCCGTTACTATCAGATTAAGAAAACAACGTGTTCTCTGCAATTACTGTTTAAAAAGATCTATGGCTCAATCTAATCTGGTTAATAAAGGCTGCTATATCTCTAACACTTCTAAGCGAAAAATACTTTCTGCTCTTACTGAAGATCGTTCAATGACCAGCATTGCTAGAGAACATAATGTATCTGTCAACACGGTTCAAAGAGTATTAGAAGTCTGCTCTTCTAAGTTCTATGATGCCTTTGATCATCTCCCTGAACACTTAGCTTTTGATGAATTTAAGGGCGTAGGCAAAAAGCTTCACTTTATTTGTCTAGATGGTGATACTCACAAAGTTGTTCAAATTCTTAGAACTCGTTTCAAACCTGATATTCTACGCTATTTTTACAAGTTCACTCCTAAAGCTCGTGCAATGGTTAAAACAGTAACTATGGATCTTAATTGTTATTATCCTTTAGTTGCTAGAGAATTATTTCCAAATGCTCAGATAGTTATTGACCGTTTTCATATGGTTCAAATGCTTGCTAGATCGTTTAATATTTTCAGAGTTCAAATTATGAAGCAATTTAATAAAAGAAACCGTGAATATAAGCTTTTAAAGTCTCCTTGGAAGCTTTATCTCATGAAATATGACAAACTTAATAAGACTACTCCCTACTACGATTGGCGCTTTAAAGACTCTCTCACTCAGAAGCATGTTGTCTTAGATGGTTTAGATTGTGACCAAACCTTAGAAAATACTTATTGGGTTATGCAAGACTTTATGACTGCTATTCAGGATAACGATGAAAAGAAAGTTATCCATCTACTTCATTCAAAACAAAATGTTGGTAAACAAATGCATCAAACTCTATTAACTTTTAAACGTAATTATTCTGGTGTCCTAAACGGTATTACCTCAACTTATTCTAATGGTTGTCTTGAAGGAGTTAACCGTAAGATTAAACAAATTGAACGTACTGCTTATGGCTATAGAAATTTCAAACATTTATTAATTAGAATTAGACTCGAAGAAAATATTATAAAAGAAAAGGAATCAAACAGCTATTTCTTAACTGCTTAATTCCTTCTTAAAATTATCCATCAACAGGATTTGCAAAAGAGCCCTTATATTCTCATTTAAGGATGGTATTAAATTTCAAAATAATATTAAAGATTCTGTCACCTAAACTATGTATCAGTAATGTCACTCTCTGTTATCCCAACGTATTTTCAATAGAAGTAGTCTTTTTAAGATAGAAAATACTGATAATTACTTAATTTTTCTCAACAAAAAAGACATCCCTTTCGAGATGTCTTTTGCATAAAACGTAATATAAAATATTAACGCTTTGAGAATTGTGAAGCTTTGCGGGCTTTCTTCAAACCTGGCTTCTTTCTTTCCTTCATTCTTGGGTCACGAGTTAACATGCCAGCCTTCTTAAGAGGACCACGGAAATCTGGGTCAACTTCAAGAAGTGCACGTGCAATACCTAAACGAATTGCACCAGCTTGTCCTGAGAAACCACCACCGTTAACGTTAACTAAAATGTCGTATTGACCTTCAGTTTCAGTTAATGCTAATGGTTGCTTCATATCTTGAACCAAGTTAGGGTATGGAATGTACTTAGTTACGTCTTCTTTGTTAATGGTAATTTGACCGTTACCTGGTACTAAACGTACGCGGGCAACAGAATCTTTACGACGACCAGTTCCAGCGTAAGCTGCTTGTTGTGCCATTATTTAAAACCTCCTAGATTAATTCGTTGATGTCTAACTTTTCAGGCTTTTGTGCTGCGTGTTCGTGGTCTTCACCAGCGTAAACATGCATCTTCATGAATTCTTGGTGACCAAGAGTATTCTTTGGCAACATGCCTTTTACAGATAATTCAACTAATCTTACTGGGTTCTTAGCTAATAATTCACCGGCAGGAGTAGCTCTTAAGCCACCACGGTAATCTGAGTGGCGGTAGTAGATCTTATCAGTTGCTTTTTTACCAGTCAACTTCAATTTAGCTGCGTTAACAACAATAACATAATCACCAGTATCAACATTTGGTGTATATTGAGGCTTATTCTTACCTCTTAAAATTGATGCTACAGCAGTTGATAAACGACCAAGTGAAACATCAGTCGCATCGATAACATACCACTTACGTTTAATATCACTAGTTTTAGCTAATGGGGTAGTACGCACTTTAAATTCCTCCGTTTTTCTTCTGTTTGACAAACAATAAGTTTCCGGGGCCTATCGTGGACAAACATACGTATACTAATTTACGTCGTTTTGCCTGAAAAGTCAATCCTTTTTAAGGTCCAAACGATATTTTTTAGGAATATCTTCATAAAAAACTTGTTGTAAATATAGTCCACTGGCTGGTGCAGTAGTTCGAACTTCTTGTCGGTCTTTCGCCTTTAAAACTCTTGGTATATCGTTAACAGATCTTTTTTGATTACCTATTTCTAACAAAGTTCCAACTAGAATTCTTACCATGTTATATAAAAAGCCATTTCCAATAAAATCAAAAATGATCTGCTTTTTATCTGGGTCTGGCGTAATATTCACATAGTAAATTGTTCGCACCTTATCCACAATTTGTCCACCGCTAGCAGCAAAACTTGTAAAATCGTGTTCACCAATCAAATCTTTAGCTGCCTGCTTCATTAGCGAAATATCTAAAGGATAGGGATAGTGACCGGTGTAAAAACGATTAAAAGGATCTGTAAAGCGATGTTGATCCACTACATATCGATACCATTTTCCTTTAGTTGAATATTGAACATGAAAATCCGCATCAACAATTTCACTTTCAAAAAACACTGTATCAATCGGCATTAGGGCATTTAAAGCAAGCATCATATTTTTAGCTGGGATTTCTTTTCCCGGATAGTCAAAGTGAATAACTTGTCCTTTAGCATGAACACCGGCATCAGTTCTTCCAGATCCGTGTACTACTACTCTTTTTCCTTTAGTCATCTTTTTTAATGCTTCTTCAATCACGCCTTGGACTGTTCGTTCATTCGGTTGAATTTGAAACCCATGAAAAAGATGGCCATCATAGGCCATGGTTAATTTATATCTTGTAGTCATTAATTAATACGTCCTTGTAAGTAATAAAATTAGCGTCAATAGCGCGAAATAGCCTAAGTTAATCCAATCATACTTTGACCACTTTAAAACTCGATAGCGGGTCCTTTTTGCCCCTTCTCGATAACCTCTTGCTTCCATAGCCGTAGCCAAATCAATTGCAACAGTTAAGGAACTAATAAATAAGGGAATTAAAATTGGGATAATCGAATGAATTCTCTTAATTAAGCCCCCACTATTAAAATCGGCTCCACGTGCTCTCTGAGCATTCATAATTCGTACTGCTTGATCTAATAATGTCGGCACAAAGCGAAGCGCAATAGACATTACAAGAGCAATTTGAGCTACTGGAACTTTTAGGTAGCCAAGAGGTTTTAAGATCCATTCCATTCCATCTGCAATTTCTAATGATGTGGTCGTCAGCGTAAGAACTGTCGAAATCAGAATAATCATTACAAAACGAATAAAGATAAAAATAGAATTCTGAATACCATATTCACTAATGTTGAAAATTCCCCACTGCCAATAAACTTTTCCACCTGTAGTAAAAAACAATTGCAAAACTGAAGTAAATAGAATTAACCAAATTAATGGCTTTACTCCATCCCAAAATACTTTAGGCTTTAATTTTGTTGCCCAAACAGCAAGTAAAGTAAATATCGATAAAAAGAAGTAGGACAACCAATTATTAGCCAGAAAGATAATAACAATAAATAAAAATGTTGCAATTATCTTTCCTCGAGGATCCATTTTATAAACGATAGAATTACCAGGAATATAACGTCCAATAATAATTTTACTCATCCATGTCCCCCTTCTTCTTTAGCTCATTTGCAACTTTACTTACTAACGACTCAATAGTTAGTGGCATCTCTGAAAATTGAAAACCACCTTTTTGTAGCTCCCGAGTTAGTCTACTAGTTGCGGGTTCATCGAGATAGTGTTTTTTTACCCACTCCTGATCAGAAAAAATCTCTTGTGGACTAGCATGTTTTATTAAATGACCATGATCAAGGACTAACATATCATCTGCATATTCACTAATATCATCCATATTATGTGAAATTAGAATGACTGTATGGCCAGCTCGTTGGTACTCCTTAAATATCTCAAACATTTGCTTCTGTCCTTCAGGATCTAGTCCAGCTGCAGGTTCATCAAGACATAAAATTTCTGGTTCATATGCCATCACACCTGCAATTGCCACGCGACGCATTTGACCTCCAGAAAGTTCAAAAGGAGATTTATCCATCATATCTTCAGAAAGGCCTACTTTTTTAATCCACTCTACTGCTTGCTCTTTTGCCTTTTGTTCTGAAAAGCCAAAATTAAGTGGACCAAACATCACATCTTTAAGCACAGTTTCTTCAAATAGTTGATTTTCAGGAAATTGAAACACTAGGCCCACTTTTTTTCGAATTGCTTTTAGTGCCTTGCTTGAAGTATTTGCATTAATCTGCTCACCCGCTACAGTGATTTCACCCTTACTTGGAAGCAATAAGCCATCAAAATGCTGCATGAGAGTAGACTTTCCACTTCCGGTATGGCCAGCAATTGCTACAAAGGATCCTTTTTCTATTTTAAAAGATATATCTATCAATCCTTGAGTTTGAAATGGAGTTCCAGGTGCATAAACATAATCTACATTTTTGAATTCAATTGACACAAATACTTCACCAACTTTTCCTCACTATTGACTTCTCGAGGGATATGAATTTCTTTTTTTATAAGTTCATTTTTAACCTTATAAAATAAAGGGAGCTCTAATCCGGCACTTTTTATTAAAACCTCGTTTTCAAATATCTCTCTTGGAGAGCCACTAGCCAATAATTTTCCTTTATCTAAAACTAACATCTGGTCTACTTGTACCGCTTCATTAATATCATGAGTAATGGAGAAGATAGTCAGACCATTTTTATTTTGTAAATCTCGTATAAGGCTAAGAATTTTCGTTTTACCTGCTGGATCTAACATACTAGTTGATTCGTCTAAAATTATTAATTTTGGTCCAATCGCTAAAATGCCGGCAATAGCTACTCTTTGCTTTTGACCTCCAGACAAATATTGAGGTTCGCTTTTTTGAAAGTCAAGCATATCCACTTGCTCAAGCACATCATGAACAATAGTCTGCATCTTAGAACGAGAAACTTGACGATTCTCAAGACCAAAAGCTACATCATCTTCCACCGTAGCACCAACAAATTGATTATCAGGATTTTGGAATACAATTCCTACACGGTCTCTAATATCCCACATTGTTTTCTCTGTCAGCTCAATACCATCAACGTTAATTACCGTTCTAGGATTATCATGGGGTAAAAGAATGCCATCCAATAAACGGGCAATTGTTGATTTTCCGCTCCCATTATGACCTACCAAAGTAGTCCATGATCCTCTAGGAATTGAGAAACTAATATCATTTACAGCAGGTACTTTACTATCTTTATAGGTAAAAGAAAGATGCTTAACCGTTACTATATTATCTTTCATAAATATTCACTGCTCTTTTTCCATAATATGTCATTGTATCAATTATATATAAAAAAAGAGCAAAAAAAAATCATCCACAAAGAGGGATGATTTAACATCTAAGCTAGACTAGGCAAAAGCCACCATCATCACGCTTATTCTCGCTTTTGTGAAAGATTTATAAAATAATATTATATTTTACCTAATTAAACTAATTCAATGATTACCATTGGAGCAGCGTCACCTTTACGTGGGTTAGCTAACTTGTACATTCTGGTGTAACCACCATTACGATCTTTGTAACGAGGTGCAATGTCACTGAAAAGTTTTTGAAGTGCTGATTTTACAACAACTGCATCTTTTTCTTCATGAATATCAGCAATTTCATTACGAACAAAAGCAGCTGCCTTTCTTCTAGCACTTAAATCACCGCGTTTACCTAAAGTAATCATTTTTTCGGTAGTTTTGCGGATTTCTTTAGCACGGGTTTCAGTAGTAACAATGCGTTCGTTCATGATCAATTGAGTAGTCATTTCTCTAAGCATTGCTTTTCTGTGTGCACTATCGCGACCTAATTTACGGTATGCCATGAGTTTTCCCTCCTTATTATTCCTACTTAGTCATCTTGACGAAGTGATAGACCAAGATCGGCAAGTTTATTCTTTACTTCTTCTAATGACTTACGTCCTAAGTTACGTACGCGCATCATATCTGCTTCAGATTTATCAGTTAATTCTTGAACAGTATTAATTCCTGCACGTTTCAAGCAGTTATAGGAACGAACAGACAAATCAAGCTCTTCGATCGTCATCTCAAGCTTCTTTTCGTTCTTATCGTCCTCTTTTTCTACCATTACATCATCAAACTGCGCATCCATATCAGTAGACATAAATACTTTGAAGTGTTCTACAAGAATCTTCGCAGCGAAACTAAGGGCATCATTAGGTGTGATTGAACCATCAGTCCAAATTTCTAAAGTTAATTTGTCATAGTCATCTCTCTTACCAACACGAGCACTTTCAACTTGGTAGTTAACTTTTTTGATTGGTGAGAAGAGTGAATCAACGGGGATGACACCAATAGGCATGTCATCTGTCTTGTTTTCACTTGCGGGAACATAACCACGACCAGTCTTGATCGCAACGTTCATATGCAAATGGCCACCATCAGCAATACTACAAATATATTGATCTGGATTTAAGACCTCAATATCAGAGTCGACCTTCAAATCAGCAGCAGTTACAATTGCTGGTCCAGTTACATCGATTTCAGCAATTTTTTCTTCATCTGAGAGTGACTTTAACTCTAGTTTCTTCAAATTAAGAATGATCTTCGTGACGTCTTCTCTAACGCCAGGAATTGTTGAAAATTCATGTAACACACCATCAATCTGAATGTAAGAAAGTGCCGTACCTGGAATAGAAGTAAGTAAAACTCGACGGAGTGAGTTACCTAAAGTAGTCCCGAAACCGCGTTCCAGTGGTTCGACAACAAACTTACCGTATGCCTCCTCTTGGTCTACTACGGTAATATTTGGTTTTTCAAATTCAATCATTACTGGGCCCCTTTCAAAACGTAATGTCCTGCACGCAGGAATAAACTAGACACGACGACGTTTTGGTGGTCTGGAACCGTTGTGCGGCACTGGAGTAACGTCGCGAATAGCAGTGATTTCAAGACCTGCAGCTTGAAGTGCTCTAATAGCAGCTTCACGACCTGCACCTGGGCCTTTAACTGAAACTTCAACATGCTTCATGCCTTGATCCATTGCAGATTTTGCAGCTGCTTCTGCGGCCATTTGAGCAGCAAATGGTGTAGACTTACGACTACCCTTAAAACCTAAAGCACCAGCGGAAGACCATGCGACTGCGTTACCTTGTACATCAGTAATCATGACCAAGGTATTGTTAAACGTAGAATGAATATGAGCAACGCCGCTTTCAACATGCTTCTTTACACGGCGTTTACGTGCTGTTTTCTTTGCAGCCATTAACTTAACCTCCTATTTAATAAATTATTTTCTCTTTGAACCCTTACGAGTACGAGCATTATTCTTGGTATTTTGACCACGAACTGGTAAGCCACGACGGTGACGAATACCACGGTATGAGCCAATTTCAACTAAACGCTTGATGTTAAGGCTAACTTCACGACGAAGATCACCTTCAACACGGTACTTGTCTACTTCGCTACGTAATTTTTCTTGATCTTCTGGAGTCAAGTCATTAGTACGAATGTCTTCAGAAATACCAGCATCTTTACAAATCTTTTTTGCAGTTGGTTCACCAATACCATAGATATAAGTTAATGCGACTACAACTCTTTTATTTCTGGGTAAGTCAACACCAGCAATACGTGCCATTAAATTGCACCTCCTAATAAAAATATCTAACTATTAACCTTGACGTTGTTTGTGCTTAGGGTTTGCAGAGCAAATCACCATAACACGACCATGTCTTTTGATAATCTTGCAATGTTCACACATTGGTTTAACAGATGGTCTAACTTTCATGTTTGCCTCCGTAATTACTTAATAAAACGATACGTAATCCTACCCTTAGTTAAATCATATGGTGATAATTCAACTGTTACTCTATCACCAGGTAAAATTCTAATGTAGTGCATTCTAATTTTACCAGACACATGAGCTAAAATAGTTGCACCATTTTCTAATTCAACTTTAAACATAGCATTAGGTAAGGTATCAACTACCTTACCCTCAACTTCGATGACATCTTCTTTTGCCAAAATTGTTCCTCCACATGAACAAATAGTCACACTTAGGCATTATAACACGGAATTGTAAAAAAACAATAACAGACTAGTCTTTACTTAAAATTTTGTCAATGTCTTCAAATACTTTTTCCGGAGTTTGTTCACCGTTAACAGTTGAAAGAATTCCTTTTTCTTCATAAAAATCACGAAGAGGAGTATTCATTTTCTTGTTAACTTCTAAGCGATTTTTAACAACTTCTGGCTTGTCATCCTCACGTTGGAAAAATTCATGTCCTCCGCAACGATCACAAGTACCTTCTACTTTAGTTGGATTTGAAATCTTATTGTAAGTTGCACCACATTTTTTACAAATGTAACGTGCTGATAAACGTTTGATCAAAACATCTTCATCAACATCAATTGCAATTACATTAGTTAACGGTTTTTCCAACCGTTTAGTTATATCTTCAAGAAGTTCTGCTTGAACAGTGGTTCTTGGAAATCCATCCAAGATGAATCCGTTTTTAGTGTCGGGTTGCTTAAGTCGTTCTTCAACTAACTTAGCTGTAACTTCATCTGGGACCAAATTTCCTTTATCAATATAACTTTTAGCTTCCAAACCAACAGGAGTTTCATTAGCCATAGCTTCTCTAAACATATCACCGGTAGAGATATGTGCTAAGTGATACTTATCCACAATGCTTTCAGAAGCTGTTCCTTTGCCTGCACCAGGCAAACCTAAAAGAATTAAATTAATCATTTTTATCCTTACTATCTAATAAATCCAACGTATTCGCGTTTCATTAGTAACCCATCAACTTGACGAGCTAATTCTAAAACAACACCAATAACGATTAAAAGACTCGTTCCACCAAGACCAATTGAACTTGGTAAACCAAAAATATTTGTAGCAAGTTGTGGTAACAAGGCAACTAGCCCTAAAAATACCGCACCTACTGTAGATAATCTAATCAAAATTTTAGATACATATTTTTGTGTATCTTTTCCTGGCCAAACGCTAGGAATATAGGCTCCTTGCTTTTGCAAGTTCTCAGCCAACTTTTCTGGATTTACTTGAACAAAGGCATAGAAGAAAGTGAACAAAATAATCAATAGTGTATAAATCAGTGCACCAGGTGTAGTTTGTAAACTAAATATTTGATTACAAATCTTAAACCATTGTTCATTTCCATGAGATCTTTGGAAAGCCATCAAAATTGTAGCTGGTGTAATAATAAAGGAACTGGCAAAAATAACTGGAATAACTCCAGACACGTTAACCTTTAATGGTAGGAAACTTTCGGAGCCACTTGTTGCTGCTCTACGAGTATATTGAATAGGTACTCGTAAATCAGCTTGTTGAAACCATGTAACAAATTGAGTTACTAGTAAAATGGCAATAATGATCGCGATGAAGAACAAAATCCCTTGCCAACGATCGCTAGCACTATTATTAATGATGAAATCTTTATATAGTTGATAAATTCCATTTGGAAGGCGAGCAATGATACCTGCAAAAATAATAACAGATACACCATTTCCGAGCCCCTTATCAGTAATTTCATCACCTAGCCAGGTCAAAAGCATTGTCCCAGCAGTCATAATAATGGCAATCTCAATATAGGTTTGAGGAGTTTGCGTTTTAACCAAACCCATTTCAGTTAAAACGTTAAAACCAAGAGTAATTCCTAGACTTTGAACAAAAGCAACGACTAAAGTAAGATAGCGCGTTACCTGATTTGTTTTTCGTCTTCCGACTTCTCCTTGTTTCCCCCATTCAACTAACTTAGGAACAATATCCATTTGGAGTAATTGAATGACAATTTGGGCAGTGATGTAAGGTGAAACACCTAATGAAAAAATAGAATAAGTATCTAATCCACCACCACTAACTGTATCCAACATTGGGACTAAACCAGTTTGTGCAACCCGTGTAATAGCTTTTGCATTAACACCCGGAACCGTAATATTAGCTCCGATTCGATAAAGCAATAGGATAAAGAGAGTAAAGAAGATTTTTGATCTAATATCTTTATCCTTAAAGGCGTTCTTCAAGGTCGAGAACATTAGATCACCTCAACAGTTCCGCCAGCGGCTTCAACAGCTTTTTTAGCAGCTTCTGAGGCTTTGTTAACTTTTACAGTTAACTTAACCTTTAATTCACCGTTAGCTAACAACTTAACTCCTGCAAGTTCTTTTTTAACTAAACCTGATGATTTTAATGTATCGATAGTTACTTCACTACCATCATCAAATCTGTTTAAATCATTTAAATTAATAATAGCGTATTCTTTGCGGTTAACGTTCTTGAAACCACGCTTAGGCATTCTTCTGAATAATGGCATTTGACCACCTTCGAAACCTAAACGAGTCTTACCACCAGTACGAGCTAATTGACCCTTTTGTCCACGACCAGCAGTTTTACCGTAACCACTAGAAGTACCACGACCAACACGTTTTCTGTTGCGACGTGAACCTTCATTTGGTTTTAATTCATTAAGCTTCATTAATTGGCACCTCCTTGGATTCTAATTACTTATTAACCTCTTCAACTGAGATCAGGTGAGCAATCTTCAATAAAGCGCCACGAGTTGCAGCGTTGTCTGGAAGAACAACAGTGCTATTTACCTTACCAAGACCAAGAGCTTTAACAATTTTTCTTTGTTTTGGAAGACGGTGTGCGACGCTTTTAATTAAGGTAACTTTTAAATCCATTATTTAATCTCCTTAATCTTCTAAGCTTTTTGCTGACTCACGAAGCTTCAAAACATCTTCACGAGTCTTTAATTTACTCAAACCGTCCATAGTAGCACGGATAACATTGATTGGTGTATTTGAACCAAGTGATTTAGAAGTAACATCTGAAATACCTGCTAAATCCATGATAATACGAACAGCACCACCAGCAGCAACACCAGAACCAGCTTCAGCAGGCTTCAACATAATGTTACCAGAACCGTAATGGCCCATAACTTCATGTGGAATAGTAGTACCAACAGTAGGTACCTTAATCATTCTCTTTTTACCAGCTTCAACAGCCTTGCGGATAGCTTCTGGGACTTCTTGAGCCTTACCAGTACCAAAACCTACATGACCTTTTCTATCGCCGACGATTACAACAGCAGCAAATCTCATGCGACGACCACCCTTAACAACCTTGGTGATCCGGTTAATTGCTACTAATTGATCTTCAATATCGTCTTTTTTACGATCTTTACGAGAATCTCTACGAGAATCGTTGCGGTTTGCCATTAGTTAATTCTCCTTTCCTAGAATTCTAATCCGTTTTCACGTGCTGCATCAGCAAGAGCTTGAATACGACCGTGGTATAGGTAACCACTTCTGTCAAATACAACACTCTTGATGTTCTTCTTAGCAGCAGTTTCAGCTAAAGCTTTACCTACTTCAGCAGCTTGTTCCATTTTAGAACCTTCTGCTGAAATATTTTTATCATTTGTTGAGGCACTTGCAAGCGTTACACCCTCTACATCATCAATTAATTGAGCGTAGATGTTTTTGTTTGAACGGAAAACACTTAAGCGTGGGCGCTCAGCAGTACCAGAAATCTTTCCACGAATACGTTTATGACGCTTTAAGCGTAATTTGTTTTTATCTGGTTTAGAAATCACAATTTCACCTCAAAAATTTTCTATTTATTATTTACCAGTCTTACCTTCCTTGCGACGTACATATTCGTCTTCGTAACGAATACCTTTACCCTTGTAAGGTTCTGGTGGACGAACGTCACGAATTTCTGCCGCAAATTGACCAACAACTTGTTTTGAAATACCTTCGATTTCAATTGAAGTTGCTGATGGAGTTTTAACAGTAATACCTTCTGGTGCTTCAAATTCAACTGGGTGAGAGTAACCAACATTTAAAGTTAATTTCTTACCTTGTGCAACTGCACGGTATCCAACACCAACTAAAGTTAACTTTTTAACATATCCATCAGTTACACCTTCAATCATGGAAGCAAGGTTTGCTCTTTCAGTACCGTGAAGAGCTTTGTCAGCTTCACTTGAACGACTAAAATGAATTTCTCCATCTTTTTGTTCAAAGGTAATGCGTGGATCAAAGTATCTAGTTAATTCACCTTTTGGTCCCTTAACAGTGATGTCGTCACCATTTTTGGTAACTGTGACCTTTTCAGGAACCTCGATGACCTTTAAACCAATTCGGCTCATTAATAGTTCTCCTTTCTGTCAAAATTACCAAACGTAAGCAATAACTTCGCCGCCGACGTTCTTTTCTCTAGCTTCTTTATCAGTAATCACACCTGCAGAAGTAGAAATGATAGCAATACCAAGACCATTAAGAACTTTTGGTAAGTTTTCAGCACTTACATAGTTTCTTAAACCAGGCTTAGAAATACGCTTTAAACCTGAAATAACACGTTCGTTATTAGGACCGTACTTCAAGAAAATCTTGATCATACCTTGTTTGTTATCATCTTCAACTTGGTAATCGCGAATAAAGCCTTCGTTCTTTAAGATTTCACTAAGTGATTTCTTCATTGATGATGCAGGAATCTCAACAGAAGTATGTTTTGCCATGTTGGCATTTCTAATTCTAGTCAAGTAATCTGCAATAGGATCTGTCATGACCATTTAATTTGCCTCCTTTACCGTTAATTACCAACTTGCCTTTTTAACACCAGGAATTTGACCCTTGTGTGCTAAGTCTTTTAAGCAAATACGGCATAATTTGAACTTGCGGTAAACAGAGTGTGGACGGCCACATCTCTCGCAACGAGTGTATTCACGAGATGAAAACTTAGCAGGACGATGATTTCTGACGATTTGTGATGTTTTAGCCATTAATGTCCTCCAAATTATTTAGCAAAAGGCATACCAAACTCAGTAAGAAGTTCACGAGCTTCTTCATCTGTCTTGGCAGTAGTTACAATAACAACGTCCAAACCTCTAACACGGTTTACCTTGTCGTAATCAATTTCTGGGAAAATTAATTGTTCTTTGATACCTAAAGTGTAGTTACCACGACCATCAAATGATCTAGAACTAATTCCACGGAAATCACGAACTCTAGGAAGAGAAACGTTGATTAATTTGTACAAGAAATCGTACATTCTATCGCCTCTAAGAGTTACCTTAGCACCAATAGACATACCTTCACGTAAACGGAAGTTTGCGATTGATTTCTTAGCTTTAGTAATCAAAGGCTTTTGACCTGAGATTAAAGTCAATTCTTCTACAGCTTCATCAAGATTCTTTGCATTAGAAACTGCATCACCGACACCCATGTTTAAAACGATCTTATCAATCTTAGGAATTTCCATAACTGAATCGTAATTAAACTTTTTGTTCATAGCTGGTGCGATTTCATTTGAGTATTTTTCTACTAAACTGTTTGCCATGTGCGTCCTCCCTCCTATTTGTTGTTATCTTCTTTTTTAGCAATAACTTTTACATTAGATGCATGGATAGAACCTTCTTTTTCTACCACACCACCATTAGCGTTGGTTTGTGAAGGTTTCTCATTCTTTTTGATCTTATTAACACCTTTGACAACGATACGGTTAGTCTTGGCGTTGACTGAAAGTACAGTGCCTTCTTTGCCTTTATCTTTACCGGCAATAACTTTTACTTTGTCACCTGTTTTAACAAACATCAGTGCACCTCCCTAAAAAATTATAAGACTTCAGGAGCAAGAGATACGATCTTCATGAAATCGTGCTCACGCAGTTCACGGGCTACAGGCCCAAAAATACGAGTTCCACGAGGACTCTTATCAGCATTAATTACAACTGCTGCATTTTCGTCGAACTTGATGTATGAACCATCTTCACGGCGTGCACCTGATTTTGTTCTAACAATAACTGCTTTTACAACATCACCTTTTTTGACAACGCCACCTGGTGTTGCTTGTTTAACAGCAGCAACTACGATATCACCAATATTACCGGTCTTACGCTTAGAACCACCTAAAATCTTGATAACTAGGAGTTCTCTTGCACCGGAGTTGTCAGCAACCTTTAAACGGCTTTCGTGTTGGATCACTAGTTTATCCTCCCCTCAATAAAATCCGCGTAATTAAATTGACTTCTTAACAATCTTAGTTAGACGGTAACGCTTCGCATGTGATAATGGACGGGTTTCCATGATACGAACAGTATCGCCAATCTTAGCTTCGTTGTTTTCATCGTGAGCGTAATACTTCTTTGAGTACTTGATACGCTTCTTATAAACAGGGTGGTTCTTGTAGGTATCTACAACAACTGTAATAGTCTTATCCATCTTGTCAGAAACAACTCGACCTTGGTATACGTGACGATTATTTCTTTCGTTAGTTTCGCTCAAGTTAATAACTCCCTTCCGTTAACTAATTCTTGCTCAATTCTTTTTCGCTAAGAATTGTCTTAATTCTAGCAATGTTCTTGCGGACTTGTCTCAAGCGAGCGGTGTTCTCTAATTGACCCGTTGCTTGTTGGAAACGCAAATTAAAAAGTTCTTCTTTATATTGCTTTTCCTTTTCTAACATTTGATCAGTGGTTAATGCTCTGATATCTTTAGCCTTCATTAGATTCGCCACCTACTTCCGAACTCTTCTTAACAAACTTAGTCTTAATTGGAAGCTTGTTTGAAGCAAGTCTTAAAGCTTCACGAGCAACGTCTTCTGAAACGCCACCGATTTCAAACATAATCTTGCCTCTTTTAACAACAGCTACCCAACCAGCTGGTGCACCTTTACCGGAACCCATACGAACACCAACACCTTTTGCAGTGTAGGATTTTTGTGGGAAGATTCTAATCCAAACTTTACCGCCACGCTTCATGAAACGAGTCATAGCAATACGAGCAGCTTCAATTTGTCTATTAGTAATCCAGTGAGATTCAACAGCTTCTAAACCATATTCACCAAATGCAATGGTCTTTCCACCTTTGGCTTCACCACGCATTTTACCGCGGAATTCACGACGGTGCTTTACACGCTTAGGTACTAACACTATTAGTTTCCTCCCTTCGCTTTCTTAGAAGGTTTGTTCTTACGTTGTGGTAAAATTTCACCACGGTTAATCCAAACCTTAACACCAATTTGACCATAAGTAGTTGCAGCTTCTACCCAAGCATAATCAATATCTGCTCTTAAAGTATGAAGTGGAACACTACCTTCAGTATGCCATTCTCTTCTTGCCATATCAGCACCATTCAAACGACCAGCAGTTTGAACCTTGATACCTTTAGCACCAGAACGCATAGATCTTTGAGTTGCTTGACGAGTTGCACGTCTAAATGCAATTCTTGCTTCAAGTTGGCGAGCAATGCCTTCGCCTACTAATTTAGCATCTAAATCAGGCTTCTTAATTTCAACAATATTAATGTGAACGTTCTTGTTAGTTAAAGCACTAAGTTCTTTTCTTAAAGCTTCAACTTCCTTACCACCTTTACCAATAACCATACCAGGCTTAGCAGTGTGGATAGAAATGTTAATTCTGTTTGCAGCACGTTCAATTTCCACAGTGGAAACAGATGCATCAGCTAACTTTTCAGAGATGAACTTTCTAATACGTAAATCTTCATTTAAAGTGTCAGCGTAGTTTTTGTCTGCATACCACTTTGCTTCCCAATCACGGTTAACACCGAGACGGAAACCATTTGGGTTAATCTTTTGACCCATTAAATTTACCTCCCTTAATCGTTCTTCTCAGATACTACAACTACTACGTGGCTGGTTCTCTTATTAATTGGAGAAGCCATACCCTTAGCACGTGGACGGAATCTCTTTAAAGTTGCACCTTCGTTAACGTATGCTTCTGATACGTAAAGGTTTGCACTTTCAAGATCGTAGTTGTGTTCAGCATTTGCAATAGCTGACTTCAATACTTTTTCAACGATTGGGGAAGCAGCTCTTGGCGTAAATTGTAAGATTGCGAGAGCTTCAGCAACACTCTTTCCACGAATAAGGTCTACTACCAAACGGGCTTTTCTAGGAGCGATGCGAACTGTTCTTGCTTCAGCTTTAGCTGAACTAATTTGTTCTGCCATTTAGATGTCTCTCCTTCCTATTATTTACCTACTGTAGTAGTGGCCTTATCAGCGACCTTGTGACCGCGGAAAGTTCTAGTAGGTACGAATTCACCTAACTTATGACCAACCATATCTTCAGTAATGTATACTGGCACATGTTTTCTTCCATCGTAAACAGCTATTGTGAAACCAACAAAGGAAGGGAAAATAGTTGAACGACGAGACCATGTTTTAATTACTTGTTTCTTTTCGGAACCTTCTTGGGCTTCGATCTTCTTTAAAAGGCTTGCATCAGCAAAAGGACCTTTTTTAATACTACGGCTCATTAATTAACCTCCTTCGTTTAATTATTTGTTACCTTTACGGTGACGAATAATAAGTTTTTCACTTCTAGCCTTAGAGTTTCTAGTCTTAATACCACGAGACTTCTTACCCCATGGAGTCATAGGTTGTGGACGACCAACTGGAGCCTTACCTTCACCACCACCATGTGGGTGATCGTTAGGGTTCATTACGGAACCACGAGATTGTGGACGTTTACCCAACCAACGACTACGACCAGCTTTACCTAATTGAATTAATGAGTGTTGTTCATTACCAACAGAACCGATAGTAGCACGGCAAGTTGATAAAATCTTACGAACTTCACCACTTTGAAGTCTAACTAAAGTATACTTACCATCATTACCAAGAACTTGTGCAACAGTACCAGCACTTCTTACTAATTGTCCACCTTTACCAGGCTTTAATTCAATATTGTGAATTTCAGTACCAGCTGGAATAGCAGATAATGGTAATGCATTACCTGGCTTAATATCAGCATCTGGACCAGATTCAACAACAGCACCAACTTTTAGACCCTTAGGTGCTAAAATGTAAGCTTTAATACCATCAGTGTAGTGAAGAAGAGCGATATTAGCAGTTCTGTTTGGATCGTATTCGATAGCCTTAACAACTGCTTTTACATCATCCTTGTTACGCTTGAAGTCAATGATACGGTATTTTTGTTTGTGACCACCACCACGGTGTCTAACAGTAATATGACCGTATGAGTTACGACCAGCAGTATGACTTTGAGATTCAAGTAAAGTCTTTTCAGGCTTTTTCTTGGTAATTTCAGCAAAGTCGGAAGAAGTCATATTACGTCTGCCGTTTGTAGTTGGCTTATATTTGATAATTGCCAATTGACTGACCTCCTATTTACTAATTTTCTTTATTATCATTGAAGATCTTAATGTCATTAGAATCTTCAGTTAAAGTAACGATTGCTTTTCTACGGCGAGCAGTCTTACCAGTGTAACGACCAACTCTCTTTTCTTTACCGCGAACGTTCATAATGTTAACATTTTTAACTTTTACATCAAAAATTTCTTCGATTGCATTACGAACTTGAGTCTTGGTAGCTGATACAAGCACATCAAAAGTATACTTTTTATCATCCATTAAGTTCATGGATTTTTCGGTAACTACAGGCCGTAAGATGATATCACGTGCATCCATTATGCCAAAACCTCCTCAATTCTCTTAATAGCGTCTTGAGTTAATACAAGTTTTTGGTAGTCAACCGCATCAACAACATTTAAGCCATTAACAGGTACAACTTTCACTTTTGGAAGGTTCTTACCTGATAATTGAACATTCTTATCATCAGACACAACTAAAACCTTACCAGAAACATTAGCATTATCTAAGATAGCTTTTAATTCTTTAGTCTTAGGTGCTTCTAAAGTTAATTGATCAAGAATGATTAGATCATTGTCAGCAACTTTTTGGGAAAGAACTGACTTCATAGCTAAACGACGTGCTTTACGAGGCATATCCATCTTGTATGAACGAGGAGTTGGGCCAAATACAGTACCACCACCACGCCATTGTGGAGCTCTAATAGAACCTTGACGAGCACGACCAGTACCTTTTTGTCTCCAAGGCTTCTTACCACCGCCACGAACAGCTGATCTGTTCTTTACAGCAGAAGTACCTTGACGCTTACCAGCTCTTTGTCTAATGATAGCATCAAAAACAACACTTTCATTAGGTTCAATACCGAAGATTTCTTCATTTAAATCTACATTACCTGCAGACTTACCTTTTTGATCGATAATTTCTAAATTAGCCATTATAGTCCTCCTTCCTATTTAGCAGCTTTAGCAGCAGATTTTACAAAAATTAATGAGTTCTTTGCACCTGGAACATTACCCTTAATTAAAAGTACGTTCTTTTCAGGTACAACTTTTTCAATTACTAAGTTTTGTACGGTAACTTTCTTGCCACCCATGTGACCAGGTAACTTTTTACCCTTAGGTACACGGTTAATGATTGAACCCATTGAACCTGGGATTCTGTGGTATCTTGAACCGTGGGTTTCTGGACCTCTTGATTGGCCCCAACGCTTGATGTTACCTTGAGTACCATGACCTCTTGTAGTTCCAGTAACGTCAACTACGTCACCTTCACTAAATGAGTCCACCGTGATTTCTGAGCCGACTTCGTAGTCCTTAAGCTCGACATCGCGGATTTCCCGAATGAAGCGCTTAGGTGAAGTCTTTGCTTTTGCAGCATGACCTTTGGCAGGTTTGTTGCTCAATACTTCACGCATATCTTGGTAACCTACTTGAACTGCTTCGTAACCGTCTGATTCGTTAGTTTTAACTTGTAAAACAACGTTAGGGGTTGCTTCGATAACAGTTACAGGAACCAAAATACCGTTTTTAGTGAAGATTTGAGTCATACCGACCTTTCTTCCTAAGATTCCTTTGGTCATGATTACACCTCCATATATGTTTTAAATTATAATTTAATCTCGATATCAACGCCGCTTGGTAAATCAAGCTTCATTAATGAATCAACAGTCTTAGGTGTTGGATTCAAAATATCAATTAAACGCTTGTGTGTACGGATTTCAAATTGTTCACGTGAATCCTTGTTCTTGTGTGGTGAACGTAAAACAGTGAATAAAGTTCTTTCCGTAGGTAGTGGAACAGGACCAGAAATTTGTGCGCCTGTTCTTTCAGCAGTAGCTACAATCTTAGCAGCTGATTCATCGAGAATACCATGTTCGTATGACTTTAATCTAATACGAATTTGTTGACTTGCCATCTAATAACCTCCTTCGTCTTCTTTAAAAGATGACTAGCTCGGCAAAAATTACCGACTCACCTCTGTGGCAATGCAGCCTGGTGTGCCGCAACCTTTTGCGTCAAAGCATTGCTTTTGTGCACGGGGTATACCCCTCCAATATTTTCGCACGTTTACTATTGTACTGTGTCTTTCCTTAAATAGCAAGCTTTCTCAGCATTTTATTTTATTTTTTTGTACAAAAAAAGAGATATCCTTCGATATCTCTTTTCTTTAACTCTCTAATTAAAATTATTCAGCGTCTTCGCCACCACGTTTTTTGATGATGTCAGCTTGAATAGACTTAGGAGTTGGTGAGTAGTGGTCAAATACCATAGTAAATGTACCACGACCTTGAGTTGATGAACGCAAAGTAGTTGCGTAACCAAACATTTCTGAAAGTGGAACAAATGAGTTGATTACTTTAGCACCAGCTCTATCTTCCATACCTTCCATAGAACCACGGCGTGCAGTGATTGAACCCATTACATCACCTAGGTATTCTTCTGGAGTAGTTACTTGAACTTTCATGATAGGTTCAAGAATAACGGCACCAGCCTTAGAAGCAGCATTTCTCAAAGCAAGAGATGCAGCAACCTTGAAGGCAGCTTCTGATGAGTCGACTTCGTGGTAACTACCATCATATAACTTAGCCTTAACATCAATTAATGGGTAACCAGCAAGAACACCATTCTTCATAGCTTCTTGTAAACCTTGGTCAACTGAAGGAATAAATTCACGAGGAACTACACCACCAACGATAGCGTCTTCGAATTCGTAACCCTTTCCTTCTTCATTTGGAGTAAATTCGATCCAAACATCACCATATTGACCTTTACCACCAGATTGACGAACAAACTTACCTTGTGCTTTAGCTTCCTTAGTGAAGGTTTCACGGTAAGCAACTTGTGGTTCACCAATAGTTGCTTCAACGTTAAATTCACGTTTCATACGTTCAACCATGATGTCTAAGTGTAATTCACCCATACCAGAAATCAAAGTTTGACCAGTTTCTGGGTTAGTTTCTGCACGGAAAGTTGGATCTTCTTCAGTAAGCTTTTGTAAAGCAACATCCATCTTATCACGGTCAGCTTTTGACTTAGGTTCAACAGATACTTGGATAACTGGATCTGGAACTTGTAAACTTTCCAAGATAAGTGGGTGAGCTGGATCAGTTAAGGAGTCACCAGTAGTAGTGTTCTTCAAACCAATAGCACCAGCGATATCACCTGAGAATACTTCTGAAATTTCAGTTCTTGAGTTAGCGTGCATTTGAAGCAAACGACCAACACGTTCACGAGAGTTCTTTGATGCATTTAATACGTAAGAACCTGATTGAAGTGAACCAGTGTAAACACGGATGAAAGTTAAACGACCAACAAATGGATCAGTTGCAATCTTAAATGCTAAAGCTGCAAATGGCTTCTTATCGTCAGCCATAAGTTCAACTTCGTCACCAGTCTTAGGATCATGAGCAACGTAAGGTTTTACGTCAAGTGGTGATGGTAAGTAATCAACAACACCATCAAGCATCATTTGAACACCCTTGTTCTTGAATGCTGAACCTGCGTAAACTGGGAAGAATTCTAAGTTTAAAGTAGCTTTACGGATAGCTGCCTTTAATTCGTCGTTAGAAATTTCTTCACCGCCTAAGTACTTGTCCATAATGCCATCATCAACATCAGCAACAGCTTCAATTAATTCGTTACGACGCTTTAAAGCTTCTTCCTTGTATTCATCAGGAACTGGAATAGTATCCCATTTTGAACCAAGTTTATCTTCATCATAAACATCAGCAACCATGTTGATTAAGTCAATAACACCTTCAAAAGTGTCTGCTGAACCAATAGGCATTTGAACAGCTTGTGCGTTTGCATTTAAACGTTCATGTAATGATTTAACAGACTTATCGAAGTCAGCACCGATCTTGTCCATCTTGTTAACAAAAACAATACGAGGAACACCGTAAGTTTCAGCTTGACGCCAAACATTTTCAGTTTGTGGTTCAACACCGGCTTGCGCATCAAGAACAGTTACAGCACCATCAAGAACACGAAGTGAACGTTCTACTTCGATAGTGAAGTCAACGTGTCCTGGGGTATCAATAATGTTAATTCTGTAATCCTTCCATTGAGCAGTAGTAGCTGCGGAAGTAATAGTGATACCACGTTCCTTTTCTTCTTCCATCCAGTCCATTTGTGAGTCACCTTCGTGAGTTTCACCAATTTTGTGGATCTTACCAGTATAGTACAAAATACGTTCAGTAGTAGTAGTTTTACCGGCATCAATGTGGGCCATGATACCAATGTTACGTGTCTTATCCAAAGGGAATTCACGTTTGTTAGCCATAAGATTAATCTCCTTTTACAAACTAACGATTAGAAGCGGTAGTGAGCAAATGCACGGTTTGCTTCTGCCATTCTGTGGACGTCTTCACGTTTCTTAACTGCTGAACCAGTGTTGTTAGCAGCATCCATAATTTCATTTGCAAGACGTTCATCCATAGTATGTTCATTACGTAAGCGTGCGTATGAAACAAGCCATCTTAAGCCAAGAGTAGTTCTTCTTTCTGGACGAACTTCAACTGGGATTTGGTAGTTAGAACCACCGATACGGCGAGCTTTAACTTCCAAAACTGGCATAACGTTGTTCATTGCTTCTTCAAAAACTTCAACTGGTTCCTTACCAGTCTTATCTTGAATAATACCAAAAGCATCGTAAAGAATTGAAGATGCCTTTGCTTTCTTACCATCAATCATTAAGTGGTTAATTAACTTAGTAACCAATTTAGAGTTGTAAACTGG
The DNA here is from genome assembly GCA_910589675.1 of uncultured Lactobacillus sp. Classification (GTDB taxonomy): domain Bacteria; phylum Bacillota; class Bacilli; order Lactobacillales; family Lactobacillaceae; genus Lactobacillus. The sequence goes on from CAJUTO010000021.1 coordinate 22,744, forward strand.
ATCTGCTAAAACATCTCTCTTAGCAATATTACCTTTTCTAGGCATTAGTAGTCCCTCCTATTAACTGTTTAACCCTTCTTAGCACCGTACTTAGAACGGCCTTGTTTTCTACCATCAACACCTGCAGTATCCAAAGCACCACGAATGATGTGGTAACGAACACCAGGAAGGTCCTTTACACGACCACCACGAATTAAAACAACGGAGTGTTCTTGTAAGTTGTGACCAATACCAGGGATGTAAGCAGTAACTTCAATTAAGTTTGAAAGACGAACACGAGCGTACTTACGTAAAGCTGAGTTAGGCTTCTTAGGTGTCATAGTACCTACACGAGTTGCAACTCCACGCATTTGAGGTGCTGGGTTGTAGTTCATCTTTTTCTTCATGCTGTTGTAAGCATAGTTTAAAGCTGGTGAATCAGATTTAGTCGTCTTTGAGTGACGGCCTTTTCTAACCAATTGGTTAATTGTTGGCATTAAAATTTCCTCCTAAAATTGTTCACACATCCGGGAGTTTCTTTTCTGACCTCACGGACATCATGTTTTTAATAGCACAATGGCTAGTGTAACACGATTTTTTAATTCAGTAAACAATTTAAAAAACTTTTTTTAATTTTGCGTATATAAATATTGGAGGTAAAAAATGCCAACATTATTCATTTATGGACTTAATTTTATATTCGGAACTATCATCGGTTCCCACTTGTTAGTAATCGTACAACGTTTTGGACAGGAAAATTTTATCTCAGAGAAATCTCACTGTGATAGTTGCAAAATTCCTCTTACCCTTCTTAATCAAATTCCTATATTTTCATTTATACGATATAAGGGACATTGCTTTTTCTGCAAGGCACCTATTCCTATAGAAGCATTATATTGTGAATTACTCGGTGGGATTGCATTTTTGCCTTTAAATCCCTATCTTGATCAATCTTCCTATTTATTCATTACCTTTATTTTTCTAATTAGTATCTTTGATTATTTTGACCACTCTTTTCCTATCTTTGTCCTTTTGCCGTTAATTTGGCTTATCTCTCTCAATCGTTCTTTTTCAAGCTACGACATAACTGAATGGATCCTAATAATTACTACAATTTTAATTTTTCTAATAATGAATTTAAAAAATAAATTCGGCTATGGTGATACAATCATTTTTATTATTCTGATTTTTTACTATGATTTTTATACTGCACAATATATTTTCCTTTTAGCTTCTATTCTTTTACTTATTAATCACATAGTTGGTGACAAACGAAACACCTATCCCTTTGTTCCTTTTATTTTTTTAAGTCTTATATTTTATAATTTTCTCTAATAACACAAAAAAGCCTACTCGTTTCTACACGAATAGGCTTTTTTAACACAAATGTTTAAGTTTTGAAAGGACGATTAGTCAGCTGAACCATTGTCTTTCTCTGCGTCAGCTGCAGCTAATTTCTTTTCAATATCAGCTATAGAATAAACTGACTTTTTCTTTTCATCTTCAGGAACATCAACTTTAGGTTCCATTTCACGGTAAACTGGCATACCAGTACCTGCAGGAATAATCTTACCAATAATAACATTTTCCTTAAGACCAAGTAATGGATCGTTCTTACCACGAATAGAAGCATCAGTAAGAACACGAGTAGTTTCTTGGAAGGAAGCTGCAGATAAGAAACTGTTAGTTTCAAGAGCGGCCTTGGTAATACCAAGAATTACACTTTGCGCAGTAGCAGGAATACCACCGGAAATAATTACTTCACGGTTTCTTGCCTTAAATTCACCAATATCCATCAATTCACCTGGTAAGATATCGGTTTCACCTGGGTCAAGAATACGAACCTTTTGAAGCATTTGACGTGCCATAACTTCAACGTGTTTGTCGGCAATTTCTACACCCTGCATTCTATAAGCTTTTTGAATTTCACTTAGAATGTATTTTTCGGTAGTCAATGCATCACGTACACGAATCAATTCCTTAGGATCGATAGAACCAAGAGTCAACTTATCTCCACGTACAACATGATCGCCTTCAGCAACTGCTACTGAAGCAGTATATGGTACGTCATAAGTACGAGTATCAGTTTGTCCCTTAACGGTAATTTGACGAGTGTGTTCGGCTGGATCTTCTTCAATTGAAGTTACTTCACCAGTTACTTCAGAAATTGTAGCACGACCCTTAGGATTACGAGCTTCAAACAACTCTTGAACACGAGGTAAACCTTGAGTAATATCTGCAGCACCGGCAACACCACCGTTGTGGAAGTTACGCATAGTTAACTGAGTACCAGGTTCACCAATTGATTGAGCGGCAACAGTACCAACTGCTTCACCAACTTCAACGTCGTCACCAGTAGCAAGGTTCATACCGTAACATTTCTTACATACACCATGTTGAGTGTTGCAAGTAAATACGGAACGAATTGTTACTTCAGTAACTCCGGCATCAACGATCTTATGAGCCATATCTTCGTCCATTAAGACATCAGCTGGACAAATTACTTCATGAGTTTCTGGATCGTAAACACTCTTAGAAGTGTAGCGACCAACTAAACGGTCAAATAATGGTTCAATCATTTCATCGCCTTCAGTAATTGCGTGAACAGTTAAACCACGATCAGTACCACAATCTTCTTCACGAATAATGACATCTTGAGCTACGTCTACCAAACGACGAGTTAAGTAACCAGAGTTGGCAGTCTTCAAGGCAGTATCCGTCATACCCTTACGAGCACCGTGAGTGGACATGAACATTTCCAAAACAGACAAACCTTCACGGAAGTTTGAAGTAACAGGAATTTCCATCATTCCTCCGTTAGGAGCGGCCATCAAACCACGCATACCAGCAAGCTGAGTAAAGTTAGAAATGTTACCACGAGCACCAGAATCGGCCATGATTGTAATTGGGTTTCTTGGTGCATGAATTTGAGCAATTTCATTTTGAACAATGTCTTTACAGTTATTCCAAATACTAATTACTCGATCATGTCTTTCTTCATCAGTGATTAAACCACGACGGTATTGCTTAGAAACAACATCAACTTTCTTACGAGCTTCTGCTACAATATCATCTTTATCACTAATTGTAGGGATATCTTCAACACCGATAGTTAAACCAGAAGTAGTACATACAGTGTAGCCTAGTTCCTTCAAATCATCCAAGAAATCAGAAGTTCTTTGAACTTTGTAATCCTTGTAAATTTGAGCAATAGAATCTGATAAGAATCCCTTCTTAAAGGCTTGACCAAGTTTCATATTGTCAAGCTTTTCATGGATATCTTCACCTGGTTGTAAGAAGTATCTTTCATCTACTGGGTGAGTAAGATTCTCTTGAGTAGGATCGTTAATGTAGTAGAAATCCTTAGGGAAAATTTGGTTGAATACTAACTTACCGTAAGTAGTTACAAAAATTCCATGTTCGTAGCCCTTTGGCCATGGCTTTTCTGGCATTGAGTCAGCTGCTAAACCAATACGAGTATGATAGTGAATATCACCATTTGCATATGCAATAGCTGCTTCAGCTGGTGAATCAAAGATCATTCCTTCACCTTCACGACCACGCTCTGCTTGAGTTAACCAGTAGTTACCCAAAACAATATCCTGAGAAGGTGTAACGATTGGCTTACCATCCTTAGGAGCCAAGATATGGTGAGCAGCAAGCATCAGCAAACGTGATTCTGCTACAGCTTCATCAGATAATGGAACGTGAATGGCCATCTGGTCACCATCAAAATCGGCATTGTAAGCTTCACAAGCAAGTGGGTGAAGACGAATTGATTTACCAGGTACCAGAACTGGTTCAAAGGCTTGAATACCTAAACGGTGAAGAGTAGGTGCACGGTTTAAAAGAACTGGTCTTTCTTTAATTACATCTTCTAAGATATCCCAGATATCATCATCTTCACGATCAATCTTACGCTTAGCATTCTTAATGTTAGATGCTAAACCACGTTTTACTAATTCGTGCATTACAAATGGCTTAAATAATTCTAGAGCCATTGGACGTGGTACACCACATTGGTAAAACTTCAATTCAGGTGAAACATCGATAACTGAACGACCTGAGTAGTCAACACGTTTACCAAGTAAGTTTTGACGGAAACGTCCTTGCTTACCTTTCAACATGTGAGAAAGAGATTTAAGAGGACGATTACCTGGTCCGACAACTGGACGTCCACGTCTACCATTGTCAATTAATGCGTCAACTGCTTCTTGAAGCATACGCTTTTCGTTTTGAACGATAATTCTTGGTGCATTTAAGTCTAACAATCTCTTTAAACGATTGTTACGGTTGATTACACGTCTGTATAAATCATTCAAGTCAGAAGTTGCGAAACGTCCACCATCAAGTTGAACCATTGGTCTCAAGTCTGGTGGAATAACAGGAATACAATCCATAACCATCCATGAAGGCTTGTTACCTGAATTTTTAAAGGCATCCAAGATGTCTAATCTTCTGATAGCCCGAGTTCTCTTTTGACCAGTAGCAGTCTTTAATTCTTCTTTTAGTTCATGAACTTCTTTATCAATATCTACTTGTTCTAGAAGTTCTTTTACAGCTTCAGCACCCATTTTAGCTTCAAAACGGTCACCGAATTTTGCTTTCTTTTCACGATATTCAGCTTCTGTTAAAAGTTGTTTATCTTCAAGATCAGTATCACCTGCATCAATAACAATGTAAGCAGCAAAATAAATTACTTCTTCCAATGCACGAGGTGAAATATCTAAGACTAATCCCATACGAGATGGGATACCTTTGAAATACCAGATATGTGAAACCGGTGCAGCTAGTTCAATGTGACCCATACGTTCTCTTCTAACTTTAGCAGAAGTAACTTCAACACCACATCTATCACAAACAATGCCACGGTAACGAATACCCTTGTACTTACCACAAGCACAAGACCAGTCCTTAGTTGGTCCGAAGATTCTTTCATCGAACAAACCGTCTTTTTCTGGTTTCAAAGTACGATAGTTGATAGTTTCTGGTTTTTTAACTTCACCATAAGACCAACTTCTGATCTTGTTTGGAGAAGCCAAACCGATTTGCATACTTTCAAACTTATTTACGTCGATCAAAAGTTTAACCTCCTATATTACTTAGAAACCTTATCATCAGATGAAGTTGAAGAATCACTTTCATCTACAGGTTCATCTGGCTTATCATCCTTTTTTGCAGCTTCTTCAGCTAACTTCTTCTTTTCTTGTTGTTCAGCAAGTTTAGATAAAGTATCGATGTTGAAATGATCGTTAGAGTCATCATCCATATCACGTAACTCAATTTCTTTATGATCCATATCCAACACCTTGATATCTAAACCAAGAGATTGTAGTTCTTTAACAAGAACGCGGAATGATTCTGGAACACCAGGTTTTGGAATTCTTTCGCCCTTAACAATAGCTTCATAAGCCTTAACACGACCTACAACGTCATCTGACTTGTAAGTTAAGATTTCTTGTAGTGTGTAAGCAGCACCATAAGCTTCAAGAGCCCAAACTTCCATTTCACCGAAACGCT
>CAJUTO010000022.1 GCA_910589675.1 uncultured Lactobacillus sp.
TGAGTGAAAGCTTAAGTAACTCAGTAAGCATGAGTGAAAGTCTAAGCAACTCAGTGTCGATGAGTGAAAGCTTAAGTAACTCAGTAAGTATGAGCGAAAGCTTAAGCAACTCAGTGTCAATGAGTGAAAGCATGAGTAACTCAGTATCAATGAGCGAAAGCCTAAGCAACTCCGTATCAATGAGCGAAAGCTTAAGTAACTCAGTAAGCATGAGTGAAAGCCTAAGCAACTCAGTATCAATGAGCGAAAGCTTAAGTAACTCAGTATCAATGAGCGAGAGTTTGAGTAACTCAGTATCGATGAGCGAAAGTTTAAGTAATTCGGTCTCAATGAGTGAAAGCATGAACAACTCAGTATCGATGATTGAGAGCTTATCTAACTCGGTAAGCATGAGCGAAAGAGTCTCTGAATCCACTAGTTTCTCTACTTCTATTACTTCTAAATCTATGCGTTCAACAAATACTAGTGAAAGCTTAAGTACCTCGAATGTTTCAGCTTCTCAAAGTTTGATACCTTCTGAAATTCCTGCAAATTCACTAAGAAGTGAAACAGGACAAGCAAACTCAGTTACACCTATTGCTAGCGAAAAGCGTCTATCTTCAAATAGAAGAAATTCCGAATCAATTGGAATAATTAAAGTAAATAAGACTAATAGAATGGCAAAGCGGCCTCGTAACCAGAAGCTTCCACAAACGGGTACTAAAAATAATTCCAGTTTGTTAGGAATAATTGCAGCTAGCTTGGGAGCATTATTAGGGTTAAGATCCAGAAAAAATAATAAAAAATAGGTATTTAAAATGAAGAAAACACTGATAATCATCGTTAAATAAACGTTGATATATCAGTGTTTTTGCTTTTATATGGCAAATTTTTAATTCCTGAGCTAGTAGATGAAGATGAAGTGCTTTACTTAGGTAACAATACAATTATTGATCAAAATTTAGATGATCTATTTGCAATTGATGTAGAAGATAAGCCTTTGTATGCAATAATTGATTTTGTACATCCCGATAAGTTTAATATGGGTGTTATGCTTATAAATAATATCTACTGGCGCAATAACAATATTGGTAATCAATTTTTAGAACTAAGCAAAAATTATGGTCTAGTTTATGAGCAAGCTATGATTAATGATGGGTTTGGTATCAATATTGGAAAGTTGCCTGAAATTTACAATTATCAAATTGGATTTGGAGATCCTAATTTTGAATTAACAAATTCATATCTGTATTATGTAGACACTGTTGAGAGGCCTGCAATTATTTAATATGCTAGTGATAGTAGGCTAATTAGAGAAAGTTCATCTAAAAACTTAAGTAAAAAGTGGTGGAATTATCATAGTAGTGAATGGTCAGAAGTAATCAATCATCTAACTTCTAACAGACTTGAAAATAAATTTGATAAAGAAGCTATTATTTTTTTGAATTACGCAGAAAATCATGGCGCACAAGAACTTAATCAGGCGCTTACCAAATATTCATTTTAATATTGTTTCGGGACGGGCATTATATACAGGTTTAGACATTTTAACGCAAAATGGGAATGCAACCCTTTATCCTCAAATTTTAAATTACCAATTAAAGTCAATTATCGAAAAAACAGATCTTTGTTTTGATATTGGCTATGGCAATAAGAATGTCCATTTCGAAACTGTATTGAAATTGCTGGATATTCCTACTTTTGCTTTTAGGGATACTCAATATCATGAACAGAGTAATAATTATTACGTAGCTGACAGTATGGATGAGATGATAAAACAAGTTAATAAATTACCAGCTAATAGTTCTAAGAAGTCTTTTGATGATATTTTTGATATTTCAGTTAAATCAATTGATGAAACTTTAGATGAAATAATTGAAAATAAGAAATCTGTGGTGCGAATTGGAGATGGTGAACTAGACTTGATATATGGTGAAGACATTATTTATCAACATTTTAATCCAGAGTTAGCGAAGATATTAAAAGATAGTATTCTAAATAACCATAATCCAAGGGTATTAACTTGTTTACCGGATATCTTTACTAATTTAGACAGATATAATGAAATGCGTGGTTATTATGCTGTAGGAGTGTTACCGAGATTTAGTGACTTTTTTAAAGAAATTGAAAAGACGAAGTATTCATATGGCTCGACATTTATGTCTAGAATGTATATGAGTTTCAAGGATAAGAGTAAAAGTCAACATTATTTCCATAAACTTAGGAAAATTTGGCAGAATAAGGATATTTTGATTGTGGAAGGGGAATATACTCGTTCAGGAGTAGGCAATGATCTTTTTGAAAATGTAAGATCAATTCAGCGTATAATTTGTCCTGCTGAAGATGCTTACGATGAAGTACATGAAATTGAAGAAGCGATTAGAAATAATGCTCAGAATAAGTTGATTTTATTAATGTTAGGACCTACAGCCAAAGTAATTGTCAATGATTTACAAGATTTAGATAATCAGATCCTTGACATTGGGCATATTGATACAAAATATGAATGGTTTAAGATGGATGCTAAATATGTAGTATCGATTGGTAAAAATAAACATATGGCAGAATCTGTGGATAAAAATCTGAATGAAGAAGATAATCCTCAGTACCAAAAAGAAATAATTATGAAAATAAATAAGAAATAAAAGCTCTTAATGAGGAATCAAGTAGGTATAAGTTATCTATTTGATTCCTTTTCTTTTATATAGTGTTATCTTTGATTTTGCACTTAACTATAGCGTAGTACGTTTAATTTGTTTATCTACAATCTCAAAACAATTTGTAAGTGTATTAGATACTTATAGATAAATAGAATATAAGTGTTATATAATGTATTTTTAGTAGATAATATATTATGCGATTCGTGAAAGTTAGATGTTTAAATATTAATAGAAATGAGTGATAAGTTTGAAAACGATAGTATTAAATGGTGATTATGGATTCTTAGATAAAATTGAAACAACAGTTAAATCAATTATTTATCATAATCAGAAAGTAAAAATCTATGTTATCAATCCTGATATTCCACACGAATGGTTCATTAATTTGAATCAATATCTCAGTCAAATAGGGTCACAAATTGTAGATAAAAAAATTGATCAGGCATATTTAAATGACGTTAATTCTTCTTTTAAAGGAATTAAAAATATTGCTTTTGCGAGAATACTAATTCCTGAATTAATTAAAGAAGATAAAGTACTATATTTAGATTGTGATATAGTTGTGAATGCCAATTTAGATGAATTATTTAATATTGATTTAGAAAATAAATGGGTTTGTGGTGTGCGTGACTATCAAGTTCCTGCAGAATTTAATTCGGGAATGTTATTGATTAATAATAAAAAGTGGAAGGAAAGTAACATAGTTTCTAGCCTTTTAGAAAAAGCAAAAGGGCCTAATCTTCGAAATGGTGATCAGACTGTCATTAATGAAGTATTTAAAGATAAAATTGAAGAACTAGATTTATCTTATAATTACCAAATTGGTTTTGAAAAAGCAGCTTTTTGGGGAAATCTGCAAAAAACTACACAATTTCTTGATAAAGTTAAAAAACCAAAAATAATCCACTTTATTACTGAAGACAAGCCATTTAACTTAGTATCAACAGTTAGTTTACGAAACAAATGGTGGCATTATAGAAGACTAGAATGGTCAGAAATTATTTCTAAATATAGTAGTTTTGATAAGAGTAAAATTAAAGATCTATCTTTTGATGGAGAGGCATTTTTGCTTACTCGTATGGCGGACGTACAGAATATTGAACAGTTGATTCAAAAATTGCCAAATATAAGATTCAATATTGCTGCGTATACGCCTATGGCTTTTCTTTTATTGAAATTAACACAATATGATAATGTGAGACTTTTCCCGACTATTATAGGAAAAACTTTGGATAGAGAAATAAATGAAGCAGATATTTATTTGGATATTAATTATGGTCCTAAAGCTGATGAAATAATTGAAAGAATTATGAAGAGAAGGATACCTATCTTTTCTTTTGATCAGACTAAGTCTCAAAATTTGGATTATGATAATTATCAAGTCTTTCGTGATAATCAAATTGATGAAATGGCAGAAGCGATTAAAGAGACAGTAAAAACTAATGCTCCAAAATATAATATTAGAGTAAAAGATATGGATGAATCCTTAAACTTGATTTTGCAAGATAATAAATCTGTGATTCGCTTTGGGGATGGCGAATTTGATTTAATTAGAGGAGCCTCAATTCCCTATCAAACATATGATTCAGAACTTGCCAATCGACTAAAAGATATTATTTTGCGGGGCCAATTTAATAATACATTGGTTTGTTTACCTGATGTGTTTACCAAACCAGAGCGTTATCAAGATTTTACTCAATCATTCTACGAAAAATCTTTCTTTCCAAATAATGAAAGTTTCTTAAAAGAAATTGGACAAACTGGTAATTGGTATGGTTCAACTTTTATTTCAAGACCATACATTGATCTAGTTGATAAAAGTAAAAGTGCTGTTTACTTTAATAAATTGAAACAACTTTGGAGTGGTCGTGATCTGCTAATCGTAGAGGGAGCACTAACGCGTTCAGGAGTAGGAAATGATTTATTCACTAATACTAAATCAATTAAAAGAATTCTTGCTCCATCAAAGAATGCATACCAAAAAATTGATCAAATAGAACAAATGATTCGAGAAAATGCAGAAGATAGGTTGATTTTGTTGATGCTCGGGCCAACAGCCAAAGTAGTTGTGGATGATTTGCAAGATTTAGAGAATCAAATCATTGATTTAGGTCATATTGATTCAGAATATGAATGGTTCAAGATGGGAGCTACTCATAAAGTTAAGCTTGAAAATAAGCATACTGCAGAGTTTAATTTTGATGAAAATATTAATGCTGTTCATGATAAAGCTTATGAAAATGAAATTATTGGGAAGATTGAATAATGAAGACAATTGCCTTAAGTGTAGACTATGGCTGGATTGATAAAGCAGAGACCACTTTAAAGTCCATTTATGCGCATAATCAAGATGTAAAAACTTATATTATTAATCCTGATATTCCACATGAGTGGTTTATGAATATTAATCAATATTTGAAAAGTCTAAACTCAGAAGTTATCGATTTAAAAATTGATCTTAGTCGTTTTAAAGATATGCCAAATCCTGAAAATCGAATTTCTAAGATGGTATATGGCAAATTTTTGATTCCAGAATTAATTAAAGAAGATAAAGTTCTTTATTTAGATAGTGATGTAATTGTGGACCAAAATTTAGATCAGCTTTTTGAAACTAATATTGAAAATAGACCTTTGTATACTGTAGTGGACTACTTTAATCCTGATCAATTTAATTCAGGAGTCTTATTAATTAATAATAGATTTTGGTATAACAACAATATCGGAAACCAATTATTGGATTTAGGGAAGAAATATAATTTAAATAACACCCAGGTTATGATGAATGCAGGATTTGCGCAGAATTATGGAAAGTTAGATCCAAAATATAATTATCAAATTGGCTATGAGAGAAAAAGTTATTGGAATGATAAAGACAGTTTTTATGCATTCTTTGATCATATAAAAGAGCCTGCTATTATTCATTTTACTGAGCGAGATAAGCCATTTAACATCACTGATACAACTGAACTAAGAGAGAAATGGTGGGAGTACCACAATTTAGAATGGTCAAAAATTATTTTTAGAAACTTTGAATTAAATGACAATTATGATAAGACCTTTGACGGAGAGGCCTATATATTTACGAATGTCGCTGAAGTTCAAAATTTAGAAGAGCTAGTAAAAAAATTACCTAATATTCACTTTAGTATTGCAGCATTTACTCCAGTTGCCTTTTTATTAAGTCATTTATCTCAATATGATAATGTAACTATATACCCAAGTGCTACGGCTAAAAAACAAATTGAGCTTATTAATAAGTGCACCGTTTACCTTGATATTAATTATGGTGATAAAAATAAAATGGTACTTAATCGGATTAAGCGTCGGCAAGTTCCTATTTTGGCCTTTAATTCTTCAAGATCTGAAAGTAGAAATTATGATGCCTATCAAGTCTTTGAAGATGATCAAATTGATGAAATGGCAGAGGTAATCCAAAAGTTAGTAAAACGTCCTACTGACCACGTAGTTCCTCAGCTTTTTAATATACATGTCAGAGGAATGGATGAATCGCTAGATCGACTTATTAATGAGAAAAAATCCATTATTCGTTTTGGGGATGGAGAATTGAGTTTGATTAATGGAAAAGGTATTACTTATCAAGCATATAATAAGGATCTATCGAAAAAATTAAAACAGATACTTTTTGCGGGCGGTAATAATAAATACGATGTAGCCCTTCCAGATGTATTTGAAAGTTTAGAGGATTATGGTCAATATACAAAAGATTTTTATGAAACTAATTTCTTTTTTAACAATCAGTATCTTCTAAGCGAAGTAGAAAAAACAGAAAATATCTATAGTAATACTTTTATTTCTCGCCCATATATTGATCGAATTGATAAGGCTAAAAGTGCTGGTTGGTTTAATAAACTTAAGCAAATTTGGAAAGAAAAAGATATCTTAATTGTTGAAGGAGCGTTAACACGTTCAGGAGTGGGTAACGACTTATTTGATAACACCAAGTCGGTTAAAAGAATTCTTGCACCATCAAGAAATGCATACCAAAAAGTTAATAAAATAGAACAAATGATTCGAGAAAATGCAGAAGATAGATTAGTTCTATTAATGCTTGGACCAACAGCTAAGGTAATCGTGGATGATCTCCAAGATTTAGATAATCAATTGATCGATTTAGGTCATATTGACTCAGAATATGAATGGTTCAAGATGGGAGCTACTTATAAAGTTAAGCTTAAAAATAAGCATACAGCAGAATTCAATTTTGATGAAAATATTGAAGCAGTTCATGATCAAACTTATGAGAATGAAATTATTGGCAAAATTGAGTAATAAATAATGCAAACCAAAAAAGCTACTAAATCAAGGTTTTAACACCAAGATTTAGTAGCTTTTTATGTAGAATATTAATTTCTATCGCTAAATCCAAAGATCTGTAAGAATTGTAAGAATAAGTTAACGAAATCTAAGTAAAGTGCCAAAGCACCCGCAACTGCTAAGCCGTCAACAGAAACTTGGCCACTGTAGTTTTCGTAGATTTGCTTCATTCTTTGTGCATCCCAAGCAGTTAAAATAGTAAAGATAATAACTGCAATAAATGAGAAAATGTAAGAAACCATTGGATTTCTTAAGAACATGTTGATTAGCATTGCAACAATTAATCCAATTAAAGCTGCAGAAGCATATGATCCTAAATTATTTAAGTTCTTTTTAGTTGTGGTACCAATTACAGCCATTGTAATGAATACAGTAGAAGAAGCTACGAATGCAGAAGCAATGCTGTGGCCAGTATAAGCACCAGCAATTAATGAAAATTCAACTCCATAAACAATTGCCATGATCATTAGCATTACAAAGCTAGCTACCGGATTTCTCGTTGCTCTAAAACTAATTCCAAAAGTTAAAGCAAGTGGAACTAGCAATAAAATCCAAGTCATTGCTGGATTGCTAGCAAATAAGGTCATAACTTGTGTTCTAAAGACAGTCATTGTTAAGTAAGCACTTAAGGCAGATACTAAAACAGCAATTGTCATCATGCCGTACATTCTGCTTAAGAATCTATTTAAACCAGTTACGTCGACAATTGTACGGCGTTCTGGTTCTTGTGAAAAGTTATTCATAAAGCTCTCCCTCTTTCTTTTTATTAGTATATTTTAACTTATCTTGGCAGTAAAAGAAACTTTTATACAAAAGGATTATAGAAACGTCCTGAGTTGACTTTAAAGAGCAAAATTACAACTAGTACAAGAATAAAAGCCAAAGTAGTAACTAGATAATCAGCTAAGTTGAAATTTTCTGCAACATACCAAGTACGTTTCTTTTTAGAACCAAAGCGTCTAAGTTGCATTGCGGTGCTAATTGTATCAATACGATCAAGACTTGAAAAAATAAGTGGAGTAACAATATTTAAAGTTCCATGAATTCTTTTTCCAAGAGAAGCTTTTTTAGAAAGTTCATTTCCTCTTGCTTGTTGAGCTGCAGAAATTGACCAGTAATTTTCCTGAATATTAGGTATATAGCGTAAGGCTAGGGAAACCGCATAGGCGACTTTATAGCTGACCCCAATTTTATTTAGACTAGCTGCAAATTGACTAGGGTTAGTAGTTAATAAAAAGAGGAGAACCAATGGGATAGAACAGATATACTTCAAAATTACGTTAAATAAATAAAATAGTTCCTGTGCAGTTAAAGTAAAGTATCCGGCATTGATTAGAACGGTTTTTGAATGATAGAGCGTCTCACCATAAGTTGGTTGAAAAATAAAGACAGCGATGATATTAATAATGGCAAAAACAATAATGAATTTAACAATAAAAGAAACTTGCTTCCACTTGATACCAGCAACTTTTAATAAAATTAAGGATAGGATACAGATAGCAATCAAGAAGCGAGTATCATAGGTAACCATACAAGCAATGGATACCAGAATTAAAAAGATCATTTTTGTAGTAGCATTGAGAGCATGAATAAAACTATTACCAGGCTGGTAGCCCAAAATTTTACTATCATTCATAATCTTCATCCTTCCAGTTTTGTTGTTCAAAATTAATATATGCCTGGACAAATTTATTTGGATCAGGTAAGTTATAATGTTTTGCCAGGTCGTAAAGACTAGTACGTTTTAATGAAGCTTCTTTAATTAAGTCTTTATTGGTTAATAATTCGATTGGGGTAGTATCTGCAATTAATTTCCCCTTAGCAAATGCCAAAGATCGACTAGTGTATTCAAGCATTAAGTGCATATCATGGGTGATAATAATGATTGTTTTACCTATAGTATTGAGGTGCTTTAAAAAGCTCATAATTTCTGTATAGGTCTTCCAATCTTGACCGGCAGTTGGCTCGTCTAAAATAATAATTTCTGGTTCTAAGACTAAAATTGCAGCAATTGTGACACGTTTTTTCTGTCCAAAACTTAATGCGGAAATTGGCCAATGCCTAAAGGGATAAAGTCCACAAATTTTCAAAGTTTGGTCAACTTTTTGCTTAATTGTTTCTTCATCAACATTGCGTAAACGTAAACCTAGAGCAATTTCATCAAAGATCATTTTTTGAGAAATCATTTGGTTAGGATCTTGCATTACATAACCAATCTTTTCAGCTCTCTCTTTAATCGATAAGCCACTTAAATTCTGGCCCTTAAGAGTGATTTTTCCTTCATTAGAAATAAAACCGCAAATAGTTCGACAAAGAGTAGTCTTACCTGCACCATTTTGTCCAACTATTGAAATAAAATCGCCTTGATTAATAGTAGTAGAAATATCTTTTAAGGGATAGGGCTGACTCTTGCTGTATTGATGACCAACGTGCTCTAATTTTAATAATGGTAAATTATCTGTTTCTTTTTTGGTAATTTTAGTTTGTTTAGTCCAAGCTGCTAATTTATCGCTGATTTGTTCAGAAACAGGTAGGGTTGATATTTTGTCTAATTCTTTAATAGAACTTAGATTTACATTAGCGGCTGTAAGAGCCTTTAGGTATAGTGGTTCTCTAACGCCAATTTTTTCTAAGGTATGAGAATGGAGCAGCTCGTTAGTAGGCTGATCAGCAACAATCGTGCCATCATTTACTAATACTATTCTGTCAATTGGTTGGCTAAGAACTTCTTCTACTCGATGTTCAATGATTATAACTGTTGCATTAAGTTCCTTTTGAATTTTATCGATAATTGCCATCGTTTTAAGCCCAGAAGCGGGATCTAGATTAGCAAGTGGTTCATCGAATAATAAAATAGGTGACTCGTCAACTAAAACTCCCGCTAAGGCAACAATTTGTTTTTGACCCCCAGAAAGACTTTGTGGAGATTGAGTAAGTAATTCTTTGATTTTTAATTCATCCGCCCACTGGTTTACAGTTTGATGCATTTTATCCTTAGGTTGACAGTCATTTTCTAAAGCAAAAGCGATATCTTCACCAACTGTTAAGCCAATGAATTGACTATCAGCATCTTGTAAGATAGTTGAAGTAGTGAATGAAAAATCAAAAAGACTTGTGTTAGTGATATCTTTTCCATTCACTAAACATTTTCCTTCAACTTCACCTTGATCGATATTTGGAATAAGACCATTAAGGCAGCGACCAATTGTGGATTTGCCGCTGCCTGAAGGTCCAGCCAAAAGAATTTTTTCTCCTTTATTAATTTTCAAATTAATATTTTTAAGAGTGGGTTCTGCTTGACTGTTATATTTAAATGAAAAATCTTTAAATTCGATAATCGGGTCTGTCATTAATTGAGTAACCTTTCATAATTAATCTCTACGTAAACTACCTTTTTTAACTTTAGTCGCTGCATAAGCTTTAAGCAAGATAGTTCCTAAAATAAGGATAGAGATTGAGTTAGTGATGGTTGCAGTTGCTCCTTGCAAGAAAACTTTGTTTTGAGGTTCACTGTAAATCAAAATATCTCCAACTGGAGCGATGATTAACCAAGAAACAACATTAGCAATAATTTGGACAATGTTAAAACCAATCATTTGTTTAGTAGTGAAAACACCGTTCTCTAAATCAAGACGCATACCGTAAAGTCCGATAATTAAACCTAGAACAGCAGTTGCAAGTACCCAGCTCCACCAAGTTTGTCCATACATTAAGAAATCACTTAGGGCATGACCAATGAATCCCACGGAAAAACCAACAACTGGTCCATAAATGGTTGCAAGTAATGCTAAAAATGGATATACGATTTCAATGTTAGTGTTTGGAATACCAGTTGGAATTGATGTAAAACGAGCTAAAATAACATAAATGGCAGCTCCAATACCAATTGCAACAACACTTTTTACTGATAAGCCTTTTTGATTATTCATAATTTTCCCCCGTAAATAAATTATTCTTTTATTAAATCAATTTTCCAATCATTTCCTGTACCAATATTATACGTATCCGCAAATGAAGCTTGGTTTAAGGCGATGCCGACATTAACTAGTGAATTAATATAGATTAAAGGATCACTGATTGGTGCATCGGCAAAAGACCGGACAAAAGGTATTGTATCATGATAATAAACTTGGTCTTGATAAGTAATAGTAACAGTAAGTTTATCACCGCGTTGAATATTCGCCTTTTTAATTAAATCATAAGGAATATTAGTCCATAAAGAACCAAAGCGAATATCTAAAACATCAATTGATCCGCGTAGATGATCGTTTTCTAGACTAGCCTCAGTAAGTGGTAGTTTAACAATCGAAGTTGGATCTAATGTTTCGCCTAAATCTTCAAAAGATTTTTCTCCCTCAGCGAGTAAAGCCCCATTGTAAGCATAGATGTCACGGCCATGAAAAGTGTTACTTTCTGAAGAATATGGAAGACGATTCTTTTGTTCATCAATCTCTCGTACTTCTTCTAGCCCCATATAAGTTGCAACATGAGTTAAGGAACCATTGTCTGGTGTAATGATAAATTGGCCACTTTGGGTTTTAGCGGCAATACTTTTTCGGTTAGATCCCACTCCTGGATCAACAACTGAAACAAAGGTTGTACCTTTTGGCCAATACTTAATAGTTTGATAGAGACGATAAGATGCAGCCCAAATATCATAAGGCGGAATTTCATGAGTTAAGTCGGACACAATAGCCTGTGGTGCAACCATATCGGCTACTCCGTGCATGGCACTAATAGCCCCATCTTTTAAGCCAAAATCAGTTTGTAGTACTAGAAACTGATTTGTTTTCATCAAATTCCTCCTCTTTAATATTTTTTTAATTACTAATAATTTACAATGTAATAAAAAATCCGTCAATAAAAAAATCCGTACTATTTTGTTATGTAAGCGTATATAGTACGGATTTAATGAGAAGAATTATTTTTTAGGATTTTTTTGCCATTTTAAACCAATTCCTGTAACTCCTGAAAGAATTGAGAAAAGTGGAGAAAGTAAACTAAAGAAAGTAAATGGAATAAAAGCTAAAACTGGAACCCCGAGAGTAGAAGCAGCAAAAGAGCCTGCTACTCCCCATGGAATTAAGTAGTTAATTACACTTCCTCCGTCTTCAAGAACCCGGCTTAAAGAAAGCGGGTGAAGTCCAATTCGATCGTAAGCTTGTTTAAAGGCACGCCCTGGTAGAATTACTGATAGGTATTGTTCACCAACAAATAAGTTGATACAAATGCCCGAAAGAATAGTAGTGATTACTAAACGACCTGGTTTTTTGAGATGTTCGACTAGCGGTTCCATAGCAGTTTGAACAATATTGAATTTCATGAGGAGTCCACCAAGAGATAAGGTGGCAATAATCAAACCAACTGTATCCATCATGCTGGAGATACCACCTCTGGTTAAAAGGGCATTAACAGATGAATCACTAGTTTTTGCTACAAAGCCTTTCATAATTAAGTTAGTTAAGTCAGTAATAGATTGGTGCGGATTTTGAATAAAAATCATAATGACTGTAATTGTAATATTTAAAAATAAAGTAGGAATTGCAGGAATCTTTCGCCATGCACAAATTAACATCAATAAGATTGGTATAATTGCCCACCAAGTAATAGTAAAGTTATGCTCTAGAATAGAAACTGTGTGGTTAATTTTTGAAGCATCAATTGAACCACTGTTTCCTAGAATCCAGAAAAGGATTAAAGAAACAACAAAAGCAGGGATAGTGGACCACATCATGTTCTTTATATGAGCAAATAGTTCACTTTCTGCAACTGCAGAAGAAAGATTGGTTGAATCGGATAAAGGAGACATTTTATCTCCAAAAACTGCTCCAGAAATAATTGCACCAGCAACAAGAGCTGGATTAGCATTCATGCTCGCCCCAATTCCGAAGAGAGCAATCCCAACAGTTGAAATTGTTGTAAAACCACTTCCGATGGCAAGACCAACAATTGAACAGACAATGAAGACAGATGGAACAAAAAATTGTCCACTAATTAAGTGAAAACCTAATACCATGATTGACGGAATAATACTTCCTTTAATCCATAGTCCAATTAAGGTTCCAATTAGGATAAAAATAAAAATGGGAATAATAGCTACGCCGATCCCTTCCTTAATTCCATCTTGAATTGAAGACCAGTCATTTCCGCGAATTCTAAGCCAAAATAATAATAAACATACTGTAAATAGAACGGGAACTTCCGGCATCAGTCCAAACTTAATAACTGAAATGCCTAAAATAAGTAGAAACAAGAGTAAGATAATAATCGCTTCTGGAAAAGAAACTTTCTTTTTCATAAAAATCCTCCAATAAAAAAGTCCTGTTGAAATTAATCAACAGGACGCATTACCGTGGTACCACCTATTTACTGCAGATTGCAGCACTCTCATCAGGTGGTAACGGCACTGATTGTGGCCGAATAAAGATGAATCGTTGTAATTCGTAACTCATGCCTGACTGGTTCGCACTTCACCACCAGCTCTCTGACGCCTAACATAAGCACTACTGTGACGATAATTATTGCAATTATGATAGCAAGCTTAAAAAAAGATGTCAATGAATTTATTAATAAAAATAATAAGATTTCGAATTATGTAGTCTGAGCGGTAAAATAGATAGGTATAGAAAAACTAAAAATTTAAATTGAGGGATTAAGATGAATGATATTTTAACCACCAAAGAATTAGGAACAAATTTTAAACATAAGCGTGTTCTAGATCAAATCAATCTTCATGTTCCTACTGGCAAAATCTACTGTATTATGGGACCAAATGGAGCTGGAAAGTCAACACTATTAAAAATAATTAGTGGAATTGAAAAGCCAACTGAAGGAGTAGTTACTTTCAAAGATAAAAATTGGAAGAGAGAAGATTTAAAAGTAATTGGTTCCTTAATTGAAGAACCGGGACTGTTTGATAATTTAACTGTTGAAGAAAATATCAAATTAAAACTAAAACTTCACCGTGTTGAAAATAAAAATCAGGAACAAATTTTAAACACTTTGGGCTTTGGAGACCATAATCAAGAAAAGGTCAAAGGTTTTTCTACAGGGATGAGACAACGCTTGGGAATTGCCTTGGCTTTTATGGGAAATCCTGACTTAGTTATTTTGGATGAACCAACAAATGGTCTTGATACTTTTGGTATTCATGAGTTGCGTGAACTTTTGATGCTAGAGAAAAAGCAAGGAAAAACAATAATTATAGCTAGTCATATGCTTTCTGAGATTCAAAAGGTTGCAGATCGAATTGCTATTTTAGGTGATGGAAAATTGCTCCTAGAAGAAGACTATGAGCCAGAAACAGATTTAGAAGAATTATTCATCTCAACTTTAGAAAAGGCAGGCATAAAGCATGACTAATATTTTAAAAGTTGAATTTTTAAAAACAAAACATAGTGTAGTTCGCTTACTAGTATGGCTACTACCATTAATTGCCGTTTTGATGATGGCTGCTGTTTTCTGGAATAACCAATATCTAGTTCAATTAATGATGGGACAATGGGGTTATTTCTGGTTGAATATGTCAATCGGACTACTTGTCGGTATTAGTACTTATTATCAAAAACAAGCGACGAAATTTAGAGAAATATTGACGTCCCCACAAGACTTATTGAGCTATGAAATTGGTAGAATTCTCCATGGAATTATTCAAGCATGTATCATGAGCGTAATTTTTATAGTTTTGATGATCTGTGTTCGTTTTATTTTTTCAAGTACCGAGAAAATAGGCTTCATGATTTGTTCAGTAATTGGAGTTTTATTAGCATCTTTATGGCTGGTGCCATTTTATTCTTGGCTTGTGAGAATTACTAACCTATATTTTGCACTAGGAGTTGGTTTTTTAGGATCAATTTTAGCCATGTTTTTAAGTCGTACAACTTGGAGCATGTGGTGGCCGTTTGACTGGGGAATGCTTTTAAATAATCTTTGGATAAAAGGCGACTTCGTTTGGGGATCATGGAGCTTAATCATTTGCGGCTTAATTTTAGGAATTATCTTAAGTATTTTTAGTGCTTATTCTTTTAAAAAGCAATAATATTTTTTAGTAAAATAGTGACAAATATCTAAATATTGAGGATTGAATTATGCAAAAAAATCAAATAGTTGACTTAGAAATTACAGATTTATCTTATGAAGCAATGGGGGTTGCTCATCTAGATGGAATGACTGTTTTTGTAAATAACGCTCTTCCAGGTGAAATTGTTTCTGCCAAACTTTTAAAAGTAAAGAAAAATTTTGCTTTTGCTAAAATTGAAAAAATTAAAAAAGAGAGTCCAGATCGGATTAACGTGAAGCTTCGCCAATGGGTTCAAACTGGCTTAGCGTCTCTTGCTCATATTAAGTATGATAAACAGCTTGAATTTAAACGTAATCAAGTTGTTAATTTACTACATAAAGCAGACTTAGATAATGTTAAAGTAGGTCAAACGACGCCTAGTCCAGAAGAAACTGGTTATCGGAATAAGGCACAAGTGCCAGTGCGTGAAGTTAACGGCAAGCTTGATATTGGCTTTTTTAGAAAACATTCCCATGACTTGGTGCCGTTAACTAACTTCTTTACTACGGATCCAGAAATTGATCGAGTTTTAATTAAGGTACGTGACATTTTGAGAAAGAATCATGTTCCGGCTTATGATGAAAATCGTAATAAGGGAGAAGTGCGCTATCTTGAAGTTCGCCGCTCTAAAGCAACAGGCGAAATTATGGTTATTTTAGTATGCTTACATAAAGATTTTCAACAATTAAAAGAAGTTACTAAAGAAATTAGTGAGATCAAAGGCGTTACTAGCGTAGTTTTGAACCATAATCCTAAAAAGACAAATGTGATCTTAGGTAAAAAGGATTACTTGCTTTGGGGAGAACCACAAATTACCGATAAAATTGGGGATGTTAGTTTCAAAATTTCTCCACAAAGTTTCTTCCAAATTAATTCTCTGCAAACTCCACGTTTGTATGATTTAGCTATTCAAAAAGCTGATCTTAAGCCAGATGATGTTGTAATCGATGCTTATTCTGGTATTGGTACCATTGGTCTTAGTGTAGCTAAGCACGTTAAGGCAGTGCGGGGGATGGAAGTCATTGAGCCCGCTGTTGAAGATGCTAATGCCAATGCTAAATTAAATGGCATCACTAATGCAGAATATGTTGTAGGTAAAGCAGAAGAAGTAATGCCGCGCTGGGCTAAAGAAGGGTTGAAGACTGATGTCATCTTCGTTGACCCACCTAGAAAGGGACTTACTCCTGAATTTATTGACGCTGCTGTAGAAACAAATCCGAAGAAGATTGTTTATATTTCATGTAATCCAGCAACCATGGTGCGTGACTTACAACTGTTCAAGGAACAAGGATATGACTTTGACGAGATTGATCCAGTTGATATGTTCCCGCAAACTCCTCATGTTGAAGCTGTAGCAGTCCTTGAACGTACAAAAAAATAGGTTATAAATGCCGGCGTAACGGCATTTTTAGGTGATCGGAAGTGTACTAATTCCTCTTTTGGTGATTGGAATTAGTACACTTTTTGCTTGTTGAGCTAGAGGGTCGAGTGGACAACGTGCTGGATTTTTAGGTTGTGTAGATAAGTGTCCGTTTTGGGGAGTTGAGTTGGTTAAGTTGATGAGAGAAGCAGTAATGGTTGACATGACGATAAGATAATGGATGTTAATTATTAAAGATATTTATAATCAAAGATTTAATTTATTGATTTTAATCAATTTTTGAAAATGCTTTTATGCCAAATTTATATCGCAATAATCAAATGGAAGGATGAGAAATATGGTCGACTATATCGCAAAAATTAAACCAATAAATGCGGATAAAATTGAAACACAGGCGCATGGAATAGCAACATTCAGTGAAAATGATAATAGCCTTCATATTCATGTGGAAATGTTTGATACGCCTGCCAATATTGAACATTGGGAACATTTCCATGGATTTCCAGATGGAAAACAAGCTCATGTTCCGACGCTAATGCTCATGATGGCTTTATTGATTTACCTGAAACAGGGGCAGTATCTGGGACAACGATGGTTCCTTTTGATGATGCACCACAAGAAATGAACATTCCCCATGATGGCTACCCGGTTGCAGATAAATACGGTCATTATGAATATGATAAGGATGTCCCATTAAAAGATTTACAAGCAAAATTTAAGCAAGCATTTGGTAGTGACGATCTACAATTAGACAAACGAGTAGTTTATGTTCACGGCGTACCAGCGGATCTTAAATTGCCATCTAGCGTTGCCGGTAATGTTATGAGTTATGATGCACATACAACTTTGTCAATTGCTGCTGGAGAGATTAAATTAGCACATTAATTTTTATAGAACTGAAATTTGAAAGCCAGAGTCTATGCTTTTTGCATGGTTTCTAGTCTTTTTGTATATTCTCTCTTTTATTAAACGAAATTTACACGATAAAACTGTGATTTTTTGCTTAAAAGATAAATATAAAAAGACACTAGTATCTTGATAACAGTTAAGTCACCTAAATTGTTTTTTACCTATAATGTGTAGTGTCAAGAAAGGGAGAGGTGAAAAATGATTAAGTTACAACAATTTTTTATGAGGTACAAAAAGCAGCTTTTGCTTGTTAATACTATTCTGCTGTTGCTTGCTGAAGGATCTAAATGGCTATTGCACATAAATTTACCATACCAGGCTTTAATGCTTATCGTGGGGATTGTCGGAGTGCTTCCAATTGCTTTGACGGCTATTTCATCTTTAAGGGTTAAATTAATTTCTATTGATGTTTTAGTATCGCTGGCAGTAATCGGCGCTTTCATTATTGGTAAATTTAGTGAAGCAGCCATTGTTACTTGGCTATTCATGTTAGGAGATGTACTGGAAGAATTAACCTTAAAGAAAACGCGGTCAGCCGTTGCTGATTTAACCAAAATGGCACCACAGACTGCGTTAGTTGTTCAAGATGATGGCTCAACTGAGAAAGAAGACGTCGATTTCATTGATCCTGGTGAGAAGATTTTAGTTAAAACTGGTGATCAGGTTCCAGTCGATGGCAAGGTTATTTCAGGTTCTGGTTATCTTAATGAAGCCAGTGTTAACGGTGAATCTAAATTAGTTAATAAAAAAGCCGGTAATGAAGTATATGCAGGAACTATCCTTGAAAACGGTACATTGACTGTCGAAACTACCGCAGTCGGTGAAGATACAACTTTCGGTAAAATTATTGAAATGGTTGAAGAAGCACAAGATACAAAGTCAAATACAGAAAAGTTAATTAACCGGTTTTCCAAATATTACACTCCTGCCGTACTTGTAATTGCGATTGCTGTGGGCCTAATTACTAAAGATCTTAAGTTAGCTATTACGGTCATGGTGCTGGGCTGCCCAGGTGCTCTAGTTATTGGTGTACCAGTATCTACAGTTGCTGGTATCGGTAATGGTGCTAAAAGCGGCATTATGTTTAAAGGATCGCAAGTAATGGATCAAACTCACCGGATTGATGAAATTGCTTTTGATAAAACCGGCACTTTGACTGTTGGACATCCAGAAGTTAGTGCAATTGAGGTATTAAATGGGTCCAAAGATGAAATTATTAAATTAGCTGCTCAAATTGAGCGTCAAAGTAACCACCCCTTAGCTCAGGCAATTGCCAAATTAAATAAACAAAAGCCAGCTTCAATTAAAGTGGAAACTGTTAAGGGTAAGGGAATCATCGCCATTTTAAATAATCAAAAATATTATTTAGGTAACCAAGACTTAATCGTTGAAAATACCTGTACCAATGCAAAATTGGATAAGACAATTAATCATTTGAGTCAATTAGGTAATTCAATTGTCGCTTTTGCTAATGAAGACCAAAGTCAATTAGCTGTTTTTGGCATTAAAGATCAATTGCGCCCAGAAGCTAATGATGCTTTAACTCGCTTAAAAGAATTAGGAGTTAAAAAGTTAGTTATGCTTTCTGGAGACAATCAAGAAACTGCTGAACGAATTGCGGCGAAGTTGTCGATCGATGAAGTTCATGGTCAAATGTTGCCACAAGACAAGGCTGCTTTTGTTAAAAAAGAAAGAGCTAAGGGACACCATATTGCTTTTATTGGTGATGGGATCAATGATAGTCCGGCCTTAGCTAATGCTAATGTTGCAATTGCCGTTGGTAGTGGAACGGATGTTGCCATTGAAGTTTCAGACATAGTTTTAGTTAAAAATGACTTGCGGAAGATTGCTTATGCCCTTGGCTTATCCAAGAAGACAATTTTGAACATGAATGAAAATATCGGGATGGCTTTACTGACAGTCTTATTGTTGTTCATCGGTTTGTTTGCGGGTTATGTTGAAATGGCAAGTGGGATGTTTATTCATGAATTTAGTATCTTAATTGTTATCTTGAACGGAATGAGATTAATCAAATTTCAACAAAAAATTGATGATCATCAAGTTTATAATCAACAAAACAAAGTAGCATTAGATATGTAAATTAATAAGGAAGAGGGAATTTAATCATGGAAAAAGTAATGATGAAATTATCTGGCATGACCTGTCCTTCATGCTTAAGCAAAATTGAAAGGGCGGTTGGTAGTTTGGATGGAACCGACCAAATAAAAGTTTTATTCAATGCAGGAAAGCTAAAATTTACGCTGGATCCTGATAAGACTAAAACTGTTGACGTCAAGACAGCTATTGAAAAAATGGGTTATGAAGTACAAGGAATTAAGGAAAAGGAGCTTAACTGATGAATGCAGAAGAAAAATACCAGGCGGAATTGAAGCAAAGCGACCTTGATCACCATCAGCCAACTGCAGCTGCTATGACTGGTCACATTATTTCTAACTTGTTAATCCATTCTTTAAAGATTAACCAAGCTAACTTATTTGCTAAAGGATCTGCTAGTCTTTTTTTAGGCGAAAAAGCTGCTGGTTGGATTGCTTATGAACGTCAGGAATTTGACCAATTGAATCACTTATTGGTTAATAATGGTGAAAGTATTCCAATAATTACAGCTCAATTTAAGGAATATACTATGCTAGAAGAAGATGGCAGTAGTAAATATTTAGCAGGTGATAAGCAATTGTTTGCCTTGGTAAAAGATTTTGATACGCAAACGCTCTTCATTACTAAGGCAATTGCTTTAGCTAACAATGAAAGTTGGCTAGAATTATCTGCTAATTTAACTAATTTAATGGCTTGGATTAAGGAGCAAATTCGGGTAACTCAAGACTTCTTAGGTCATGAACTAAAAGAAGGATTGTATGTCGAAGACGACGATGATGACTTTTAATTAAAGGACGATGAATTTAATGGCTGATTTATGTGTTAACTTAGTACCACTATTTAATGCCTTACCTCAGGATGAGAAGATGCAAATCGAAAAATTAGTTCAGCATAAAAACTATCAAAAGGGTAAAGTGATAATTAATCCAACGATAAATGATAATTTAGTAATTGTCGCTGATGGTAACGCTAAGCAGTACACCTTAGATGAAGACGGCTATGAGAATGTTTTGCAAATCTTGCATACAGGTGATTATATTGGTGAGAATTGGCTTTTTGGTCAAAAAAATATCAATAATTACGTCGAGGCTACGGAACACAGTGAAATTTGTTTATTAAAACGGCAGGATCTACTGAAGCTGATGCATAAACAGCCAGAATTAAGTATTCGATTATTGGAACTAAATATTGTTAAAGTTTCGGAAATGCAAAAACAAATTCACTTGTTGGCTTTGCCGAAGGTTGAAGACCGGTTATTAAAGTATTTACAAACATATGCAGATGAAATTGGTAAAAATAATTTTACCTTACCCTTAAAAATGAAGGACTTAGCCTTATACCTTGGAACAACACCTGAGACCCTGTCTCGTAAATTTGCTTTATTAGAAAAGCAAGGTCAACTGAAACGTCAATTACGTCGAATTGAATTATTCGAAAATTAGTTTAATTAGGCAATTATTGCTTAGTTGATAATATACACGTTATATCAGTTTAGAAAATAAGAGAAAGGCGGGTCATATTATATGCAAAGTGAATTTCAAAAAATTTTTCAAGAAATTCAAGCAGATCCTGATAATGAATCTTTTACAAAGCAAGGGATCAAGCCACTTTACTATGCTTCTTCATCTGCCAGAATAAATATTATTGGTCAAGCACCAGGACGAATTGCCCAAGAAAAAATGAAATTCTGGGATGATCCTAGTGGTGATCGTCTTCGGACCTGGTTAGGAGTTTCGAGAGACGTTTTCTATTATTTTGTCAAAAATTAGAAAATGCAGACTTCCAAAACTTTTTAAATCTTGTAATAAGCCACTGCGTAATGATATCGAACACAATAATATTCCGCAGGGAGTGAACTCTAAAACTATGGTAAATATGATACTCAGTGAAAATACTTGGAATCTTCTTCAAAGTATAATTCACAAGTATCCTCAAGAGTGCTTTTTTGATCCTAATCATTTTACTAATGAAATATATTTATCGATTTATCCAGTACTAAAATCTTCAATGATTTTTGGGAGAAAATGTATTAATTATGTTATGCAGGGTTTTGATCTTCATTGGAAGTTTCAAGATATAAGTAAAGCGGAAGAGGAGAATACTTTTCACCCTGAACCAAATTCAGTGGGTAAGGAATGTGAGAATTCTTTGTACTTTACAACGTACTGGTTACCAATTGAAAGACAGAATAAGATGGTGATTTAAAATGAGGGATGAATTTTATAAAGTGGATGACGGTACCACACTTTGGAGTGATGACAAAAAGTATTACTACGACAATGATTGTTACCCTAATGTGAGGTTAGTTCGTAGTGGTAATCTTTTAAAAGATGAAGATCACAATAAGACGTATGAAATCGTAAATGGCAAATTTATATATTTAAGAGAAGATAATTTTCAACATATCGACGGCAAACCTTATATTTGGTACAGGTAGCATCTTGTTAGAGTTTCTCACAAACTCACTGTCTTGATTTATGGCACCAATAGGTTTCCACAGACTGATTAAAATTCTTAACTCTGAGTAACGTTGAAAATGCTTAAGTCCATGGGTCATAACGGTTGTGTGGATATAAGAACTACCATTACACAGACATAGTCAACCACGCCACATGACCGTTTATCCCCAATGTGCAATTGTCAGAAACCAGTCACTGCATGTTGAAGTTGTAGCAGTACTGGAGAAGAAATAACGATTATTAAAATAAAAAAATGCTGTATGCTTTGTAAAAAACATGCAGCATATTTTTTTGTCTCAAAAGGGTTGAGGATCTTGATATGCAAGAATTACAATTAAAGAAAGATAATAAACGAAAAAGCTCTATTAAAAACTGGCATAACACAAAGAGGAAAATATTATGCATCATCTAAAAAAATTTGTTCTATATACTATCATGGCGCTTTGTGCTTTTTCATTACTTTTATTTGTAATACCGACCGATAAGATGAGTCCAGGAAGTCGAAATACACCGAAAGAGCTTAAAAGCTACATGAAGTCTCATCATATTAATGGGGTAATGTTAGTCAGTGGCAAAGATGGAAAACCAGTTGTAGTGGAAAATAACGAAACTACTAATAAAGAAAAGATAGTGAAGGCTAATCAATTGTTTCCTACAGCTTCTTTGCAAAAAATTATGACAGGAACTGGAATTTATCAACTTCAACAAAAAAAGCAGCTCAATTGGAATACTCCTTTATCTAAATATTTCCCTCAAGTTCCAGGTAGTAATGACATAACGATTCGGGAATTAATGAATCATACAAGTGGATTGATTAATAATGCTCGTCCATCTGCTCCGCTTAAAAAACAGCAAGAACAAATTGCGTATATGCTTGATCATATGCAATATGATCATCTTCATACTTGGGATTATCAGGATGTGGACTATGAATTATTAGCAGCAATTATTAGTCGAGAAAGTAATTTAACTTATAATAATTACATTCAAAAGCAATTTGCTAAGCCTCTTCATCTTAACCAGATAAAAGATTTTTCCGAAGTTAATAAAAAAGAAATTCCGCAACCATTAAACGAAAATGTTAGCTGGCATACAGTAACAGTGACTACATCTTCTGACTTTGGAGCAGGAAATTTATTTATATCTCCAAATGATTATTGGAAATTCGTTTATAACGAAGTTTTAAAAGACCCTAAGATGATTAACCAATTTTCTCAGCAAACTAAAGGTCAAGAGGTAGCGTACTTTGGCGGAGTATATTTTAAGGGAAATATAATTCGCGCAGAAGGGAGTATTCCGGGATATAATTCCTGCTTTGTGGCTGACTACAAAACTAAGCAAATGATAATGCTTTTCTCTAATAATATTGACTATCTAACTTTAAAGAGAACATCTGATTATATTTTGCATCATTATTATGGAGAGTTGTAATTAGTATTTATTAACGGGATCAATCTATGAAAAAAACTTTAATCAGATTCCAGAAGAATTACCAAAAGAGATTAAAAATTTTATTTCTGGATCACCAATTTATGACAGCTCCTCTTCACCTGAAGCAAGGGTCTATTTTATAGATAAAGATGAGGGCTATTATTTAAAAAGAGCTAGACTGGGAAAGTTAGAAAAAGAAGCTAAGATGACGCGGTACTTTTATTCAAAGGGACTTAGCGCAGAAGTATTAGATTATACTGCAAATGATTATGATTGGCTTTTAACAAGGGCGGTGAAGGGTGAAGATTGCGTTTACTCAGAATATCTCGCAAATCCGGAACGCTTATGTGATACCATCGCTTGCGAATTGAGGAAACTGCATGAAACAGATTACGCTGATTGCCCAATTATGGATAGAACGATCGAATATTTGGCAACTGCTGAACAGAATTACCGAACTGGGAATTACGATAAATCGGCTTTTCCTGATAGTTTTGGTTACCGATCAGCAGAAGAGGCACATCAGGTTTTGGAAGCAGGAAAAGATGCTTTGCAGGACAAAGTTTTACTCCATGGAGATTATTGTTTACCAAATATTATTCTTGATAACTGGAAGTTTTCAGGCTTTATTGACTTTGACTGTAGCGGTGTTGGCGATCGACATATTGATTTATTTTGGGATGCTTGGACTCTCTGGTTTAATTTAAAAACTAATAAATATCATGATCGCTTTCTTGATGCATATGGAAGAGATAAGATAGATGAGGCACTGCTGGATGTGATTGCTGCAGCTGAAGTATTTGGGTAAGAGTGATTTTTAGATACTTTTTCTGAAATTAGAACAAGACATTTTTAGTCATAAAAAAGGCTATGCAAAACAATTGCAAGATTCGATGGTGGATTTTTCAAGAAGTCCAGAGAGGATGAAGCAAGTGATGACATTTCAAGACAAGCTCGATGATATAACAGAAGCAACAAGAAACAAGACAGTAAAAGAAGAAAGTATTAAAAGACTAAAGGGCAATATTTCTATGCTAAAGAAGTTTGAAATTAGCGCAGAGCAGATTCGATCAGAAATGTTGCAAGAATATAGTGATGTACTGACTTCCGAAGAGATTGAAAAGTGTTTATCAGTTTTATAAAATAATGATATAAAATCTTAAGACCAATAACGAGGATACAATTTATGAAACAACTCAATCAATATAGATTAGATTGTGCTCAAAAGCAAAAAAGAGGTCTACATTTTATTTTGGCTTCAGTAGTTATTTGGTGTGCAATGACGGTAATTTATTTTTCCGAATTGCCAATTCTTACTAAGAATCTTTTTGCCTTTATTTGTACGGGGATGTTATTACCACTATCATTTTTAATTTCAAAAATAATTAATGTTGATTTTCAAAATAAAGATAATCCTTTGTCCAATTTAGGCCTTCTTTTCTCACTAAATCAATTGCTTTATTTATTAATTGCAATGTGGATTTATCCTACAATTCCTGAAAAGATGATTATGGTATTGGCAATTATTTTTGGTGCGCATTTAATGCCGTTTAGCTGGTTATATAGATCAAAAGTATATTTTGTTTTATCAATTATTATTCCATTTTTTGCATTAATCATCGGACTTAATTTTGATCCTGCTATTTTGTCAATGAGTATGGTAGGGGTTGAAATTATCTTTTGCGTACTTTTAAGTATAGAAAATCGAAGGCTGAATTCTTGGATTGCTGATTACAATTAGACTATAAAAATAGCATGATTACTGAGAGTTAGAGTAATCATGCTATTTTTATAGGCTGAGATGGAGAGATAAACTATGTGAATTGATAAGCAAGAATATCTATTGAAAGGAATGTCTTAACTTAATGACATTGTTTTTTGCCTTTACTCATGAGTCAACGCTTCCTCTAGATTTAACAATGCTTCTTTTCTGTCTAAGCCACCAGCATACCCAGTCAATGCGCCATCACTTCCAATTACTCGGTGGCAAGGAATAAGAATGAGGATTTGATTTCGACCAACCGCATTACCGACTGCCCGAGAAAGATTCTTTTTCGACTGTTCATTTTGAATTGCGTCGGAAAGTTCTTTGTAAGTAATAGTTTGACCATATGGTACATTTTGCAAATTTTGATAGACCTTCTTTTGAAATTTTGTTACCTGCGGAGTTAAAACTATATCAGCTAAACTTGGCTTTTGGCCATTAAAATAGTGATCAAGCCAGTTAATGGTTTTGTCAGCCATTTTGCTGGGACCGTAAGCTATCTTATTTAAATCATAGCGACCACCAAAATGCTTTTGATCATTAAACCCTAAGCCGTAAAGTGCTTCATCATCAGCTAAAATAGTCATTTTACCAAGTGGTGAATTGTAAAAAGTTTTTTTCATCATTATCTCCTTAATAAAATTTCTCCAAATATAAAAGGTGGCATAGCTACTCCAGTTTTTCCAACGATAATAAAATTGCTTCATTTTTTAGGGGATGGTTTGTTTTCTAGTTGGGTAAGCAGTTTGATTCCATTTAATAATCCAGCATCAGTTTCCAATTAAATTAAAAATGGTTGGAAGATTGATAGTAGTACTTGTAGCTACTAACTTTATTTCCTTTGCATGCCTCATAATAGCAGAAAGAAAAGATGAAAAGTATCAAAATATGGCTTTTTAATTTTGAATAAAAGACGTAATAGAGCCGATGTTCTAAATTCAAATATATATTAAAATGTTATATGAATATATTATGGCTTATACCTCATTTTTTTGTGGATGATGAAATTACCTCATTGTTTTCATATTTTTCTATGGCATTATTAGTTTTCAGCTAAGTGAAATTAACTTATTTAAAATCAGTATAACTTAAGTTACAATTAAAAGATAACTTAAATTATAGAAAATTGGAGGCCTAGAATTAATATGCAAAAACATTCTCAATATCGATATGCTTTGCGTAAGCTTAGTGTTGGATTAACTTCTGTTGCTGTAGGATTAGCGTTTATGGCTACTACAACAACGACTGTTCATGCTGATAGTGAACCACAAGTTCAAACGACTGAAAATCAGACCTCAGAAAATAAAAATGAAATTACTGTTATAGAAAATACAAATGATAACCTTGCAAAGGTAGAAACTGTAAATCCGCAAGACAATGCTCAGGATAACAAAACAAGTCAGACAACTGCAGATACTAAAACAGATTCAGATGTCGATACTACCAAAGCCGTCAACCAAGACTTAAAAAATGATCAAAATAATGTAGATAATGAAGCGAATACTTTAAAACAAGATACCAACAATAAAGAAAATAACATCTCTGATGCTACTA
>CAJUTO010000023.1 GCA_910589675.1 uncultured Lactobacillus sp.
CGTACGGTGCAATGAGAGGGGCAAACTAGAAAAGTTTCCTCTACTCTATTCTTTTGCAGATAAAACAAATTTATATTTATTACGTTAAAATAATTATGTAAAGTATTGTTTTGAAAATAGATTTAATATAAACGCCGGCTAATCGATGCACTTAACAGCCTTGTAGGCTATAAAGCTAAATATTATGACTAAGAAAGAAACTATAAATCTGTTATCATAGCAATATACAATATCACTTAGATTTGTTTTATATTTAATTAGAAAGCTGATATTTAATGGTTAAACTAACAGAAGCTAGAAAAAAAGCTAATAAAAAATGGGATGAAAATAATAAAGATAGAAAGAACTACATAGTTAAACGATCCACTACAAAAAACTTTATTCTTAAGTTAGCTACTGAAGAAGATTTAAAAGCCATAGAAAGTTATATAGAGGAAAGAAAAGCAAAGTTAAAGGAAAGCAAGTAAATATAAAAAGAAAGTTATTTTAGATCTGATGTTCTAGAGTGACTTTTTTGCTTTAAGGGTAATTTCCATTAATAATATATATAAATGAATTAAAAGAAATAGGAACCTAAAAAGTACCACAATTTTGATAAATATTGATTTTTTTAGAAAGTTAGTGAAAAGTATGAAAGATGTTAAACCCCTTGATAACAATGAAAAGTCGCAGTATGACACAGCTATCTTTGCTGGCGGTTGTTTTTGGTGCATGGTTGCTCCTTTTGATACGTATCCCGGTGTCATAAAGGTAGAATCAGGCTATACCGGTGGAGTAGTACCTAACCCTACTTACGAACAAGTTTGTACGGGATTAACTGGGCATACTGAGGCGGTTCGCATTACCTATGATCCAAATAAACTATCTTATGAGGATTTAGTTAATATTTATTGGCAAGTTACTGATCCAACTGATGCTATGGGACAGTTTCAAGATCGCGGCAGTCAATATCAACCAGTTATTTACTATAATTCACTTGAACAAAAAGAAATTGCTGAACAATCACGTAAATCTTTAGCAGATTCAAATAAGTTTTCAGATCCAATTGTAACCCGTATTGAATCAGCAAAGCCTTTCTATTTGGCTGAAGATTACCATCAAGATTTTTATAAAAAAGATCCAGCTCGGTATGCTTTAGAAGAGGCCGGAGGGAGAGAACAATTTATCAAAAAACATTGGAAAAAATAGACTTGTTTTTAACTATAAATATCTTTACACTAGATACGTTATGAACATAGTAAAAGAGGAAAATTATGAGTACATTAGAAAGGCTTTCGCGGCGTCATATCTTAATTTCGAAGTTATCAGCAGCTTTATTTTATGCTTTAGCCGTTGCTATCGCCTTAAATTTTTTCTGGCAACCTGGTAAAATTTATGCTTCTGGAATTACTGGTTTTGCCCAAATTTTACAGTCTGTATCAGAACGATATTTGCCATTTACATTAGCGACATCGGTAATGTATTTTGTACTAAATATCCCATTATTTATTTTAGGATGGTTTAAAATTGGCCACCGTTTTACGATTTTTACTTTAGTTGCAGTTTTATTGGCATCTATCATGATGAAAATTATTGCTCCAATTAAGATGAGCTATGATCCAATTATTTGTGCAATTTTTGGTGGGGTAATTAATGGTGTTGGTACTGGGATAGCTTTAAAATCAGGTATCTCTACTGGTGGACTAGATGTCTTAGGGATTATTTTACGAAAGAAAACTGGTAAAAGTTTTGGTCAAATAAATATCTTTTTTAACCTAATTATCGTAATATGTGCTGGTTTTGTATTTGGATGGACTCGAGCTCTATATACGGCTTTGAACATCTTTGTCAATGGTAAGGTAATAGATGCTGTCTATAATCAACATCAAAAGATGCAGGTATTAATCGTAACAGAACATCCTAAACATATTATTGATGGAATTCAGGCTAAGATGCATCGTGGGATTACGATTCTGCATGATGCCGAAGGTGCGTATAGTCATACTGAAAAGACAGTCTTATTAATGGTAATTGATAAATATGATATGTATGACATTTATAATATTGTCTTAAACAATGATCCTTATGCCTTCATGAGTTTAAGCGAAGTTTCGAAGGTATATGGAAGATTCAAGGAACAGACGCCAGTTTAGATGTTACTAGAAAACGATTATTTCACTTTATATAACAAAGGAAATGGTCGTTTTTCTTTAAAAATATTTTTATGTAGGGAATCTAAGATGGAAAATCGTTTTAAAAGTGTTTTTGATATCATTGGTCCAGTTATGATTGGACCCTCTAGTTCACATACAGCTGGTGCAGTAGCAATTGGCAGAGAAGGAAATAAGCTTTTTGGAGGAATTCCTAAAAAGGTTACTGTTCATTATTATGGTTCTTTTGCTCAGACTCATCGTGGCCATGGTACTGATTATGCAATTGCAGCCGGGATTTTGGGCTTTACTACTTCTGACTTACGAGTACCAAAAGCTCCAGAAATTGCACGTAAGCGGGGTATTGATATTAGATTTGTAGAGGAAAAGGGAGAAAGCCCGATTCATCACCCCAATACAGCGATTTTGGATATGACTGATGGTCATAAAAAAGTTCAGTTGGCAGGCTGTTCTATTGGTGGTGGAGCAATCGAAATTCGACGCCTAGTAATCCATGATATTGTGGTTGAGCCAAGCGGTACGTTACCAATTGTTTTATTGATTGACCCAGAAAGAAAAATAAAAAATCAAAGATCCTTAACTTCCTTTTTACAACAAAAGGCACCCTTTAATGAGAGCAGAATATATAAAAGTCCTGACTATTACATCTATGAATATGATATTCAAAACTATTTTAAGCCTTCTTTAATTGGAGAACTCAAGAAAAAATATAAAAACATTGTTTGTTTATGAAATGAGAAACTAATGTACAATCATATTAAAGAAATTGTTGCAGATGCTGAAAAAACAGAAAAACCTATTTCAGAATTAATAATTGAACAAGAATGCAAATTATCAGGTCTATCCAGAGAAAAAGTATGGAATAAAATGAAATATAATCTTGAAACCATGCGTGCTGCGGTTAGTAAGGGAAGTACTGGTAAAGGAGTATTTTCTCATACTGGCTTAACGGGCGGTGAAGCGATTAAAATAAAGAATTATCGTGAAAAAGGGCATACTCTTTCTGGTGATTTTATGATGGAAGCTGTGCAAAATGCCGTAGCGACAAATGAAGTAAATGCTGCGATGGGCGTCATTTGTGCAACCCCAACAGCTGGCTCTTCTGGCACACTTCCAGGTATTTTATTTATGCTTGAAAAAAAGCTCGACTTAAATGAAGAGCAAATGATTCGCTTTCTCTTTACTGCAGGAGGAATGGGATTGATTATTGGAAATAATGCGGAAATTGCTGGCGCAACCGGCGGATGCCAAGCAGAAGTGGGGTCGGCTTCCGCAATGGGGGCAGCAGCGGCTGTAGAAATAGCCGGTGGCACCCCCGCGCAAAGCTCTCAAGCTTTAGCGATTGCGATGTCTAATTTATTGGGACTAGTATGTGATCCAATAGCAGGACTAGTAGAAGTACCCTGCGTAAAAAGAAATGCTATTGGAGCAGGCAACGCACTAATTGCGGCTGATATGGCACTAGCTGGATGTACCAGTGTTATCCCGGCTGATGAGTGTATTGATGCTATGAAAAAAGTTGGTCATCAAATGCCAGTATCCTTAAGAGAAACTGGTATTGGTGGATTAGCAGGCACTCCAACAGGACAGGCTATTAAGGCTAAAATTTTTGGAAAAGATGTTTAAAATGCGGACTAGTGAAGAAATTAAGCAAAATATTATCAATCAACTAGCAACTGTCATAGACCCGGAGTTAGGGGTGGATATTGTTAATCTAGGACTAGTCTACGAGATTGATTTAGATGAAGATGGAGTTTGTCTGATTAATATGACTTTAACCACTCCAGCTTGTCCTTTAACAGAAGTATTAATTGAATTGGTTACTGCAGCAGTTATGAAGGTTCCTGAAGTTAAAAATGTTGATGTTGAGTTTGTTTGGTATCCAGTTTGGAGTCCAGAAAAGATGAGTGATCAAGCTAAAAAATATTTTGGATATGACGAAAAATAAATAGAGGCATAAAAAAAGATCTTTCAAAATTTAATGAAAGATCTTTTTAAAATGTTTAATTTTATTTGTTACTTAGCGTAGTCATCAATACCGAGGTGTTCTAAAATTAGTGCTGCTGTTTCTTCAATTGAACGATGAGCAACGTTAATTACATAGCAGCCAAGTTTCTTATAAAGTTTATTAGCTGCCTCAAGTTCTGCATTGATAGAATCCATATTAGAATAAGTTGTATCTGGATTTAAGCCATAGGCTATCATTCTTTGACGTCTGATTTCATTTAAAACGGATGGATCATTTGTTAAACCAATGATTTTCTTAGGATTAATCTTATAGATCTCATCTGGAATATGGGTTTGAGGTACAAGTGGTAAATTAGCGACCTTAAGATTCTTGTTAGCTAAGAATAAAGAAAGTGGAGTCTTAGAAGTTCTAGAAACACCAAGTAAAACAACGTCAGCTTCTAAGAAACCTTTTGGATCTTTTCCGTCATCATACATAACAGCAAATTCCATTGCAGAAATTCTATCAAAGTAATTTTGACCCATGTGGTGAACAGCACCGATTTCATGTTTAGGTTCTTCACCAGTTAAAGCATGAATGTTGTCAATTACGCCAGAAAGTAAGTCGACGTATTTCATATTATGTTCACGTGCAAATTTAATTACAGCCAATTGTTCATCTTCGTGAATCAAGGTAAAGGCAATTAATACATTTTCAAATTCTGTGATTTCACTAAAAACTTTTTCTAGTTTTTCCTTATTGGTAATAAAAGGATAGCGGCGGTAGTTAAACTTAACATTTGGATATTGCACCGCACCAGCTTGTACCATATTGAAAGCTGTATCACCAACAGAGTCCGAGATAATAATTAAATTAACAATTTTTTGATTTTCTTTTTTTTCTTCAGTCATATATTTCACCTCATTAATTATCTAAATTATACCAAAATAAGTAAGAAAAATGTTAATCGACTATTGACCGTTTTTTCTCGTTTAGCTATAATTTAACTATATTGTTGTGGCACATATTTGTGTGCCAAGAAATGGAAGGAGGGATCTCACATGGCTAAGACAATCGTTCACGAAAACGAGTCTATTGATGATGCTCTTCGTCGTTTCAAACGTTCCGTTTCTAGAAGTGGTACCTTGCAAGAATACCGCAAGCGTGAATTCTACGAAAAACCAAGCGTTAAGAGAAAGTTAAAATCCGAAGCTGCTCGTAAGCGTAGACATTATTAATATAGAAAAAGCTCCTGGTAGAAAATTCTTCTATCAAGAGCTTTTTTTATATAAAAAGTTTAAAATAGACTGTGTAAGTTTTGATTAAAGAGGAGAATTAAATACAATGTCACTAAATGATACTTTAATGCAAGATATGAAAACAGCTATGAAAGCCAAAGATAAGGAAGCTTTAACTACAATTCGCTCGCTTAAGGCTGCAGTAATGAATTATAAAATTAAAGTGGGACATGATCTAACTAGTGATGATGAATTAACAGTTTTGTCTAGTGCTCTTAAACAACGAAAAGAATCTTTAGAAGAATTTACTAAGGCTGGCAGAGATGATTTAATTAATCAAACAAAGAATGAAATGAAATTAATTGAAAAATACATGCCAAAGCAAATGTCTAAGGAAGAACTTGAAGAAACTGTTGAAGAAACAATTAAAGAAGTTGGAGCAAGTTCTAAAAAAGACTTTGGTAAAGTTATGCAAGCTTTAATGCCAAAAATTAAGGGTAAGGCTGATGGTAAAGCAGCTTCTTCAATTGTTGGTAAAAAGCTTAACTAATAGCTTTTATTAAACGGAGGATTTTAAGTGGGACAAACTACTATAGAAGCAACATTTACACCAACTAAACCAGAAACAATCATGAATTTAGTTGGAATTAACGATGCAAATTTGCGTTTAATTGAAGAATCTTATGATGTGCAGGTAACTGATACTGGTAGTGAAATCGAAGTAACCGGAGAAGAAAGCATTGTTAAGAAAATTATGCAAATTTTTACTGCTTTGGATAAGGTTGTTACCCGTGGAGTTACTATTACTGCAACTGATGTTGTTAGCGCAATTAAGATGGCAGATAAGGGAACTTTAGAATTTTTTGGAGAATTATATAATAAAATTCTAATTAGGGATGCTAAAGGT
This sequence comes from uncultured Lactobacillus sp., assembly GCA_910589675.1. Taxonomy (GTDB): domain Bacteria; phylum Bacillota; class Bacilli; order Lactobacillales; family Lactobacillaceae; genus Lactobacillus. The sequence goes on from CAJUTO010000023.1 coordinate 6,244, forward strand.
CGTCCAGTTCGCGTTAAGAATATGGGACAAAAACGCTATATTGAAGCTATTCAAAAATATGATGTCGTTTTTGGAATTGGGCCAGCTGGTACAGGAAAGACTTTTCTAGCCGTAGTTATGGCGATTGCGGCCTTTAAAAAAGGAGAAGTGTCCCGGATTATTTTGACTAGACCAGCGGTAGAAGCAGGCGAATCATTAGGATTTCTTCCAGGTGATTTAAAAGAAAAAGTTGATCCATATTTAAGACCAATCTATGATTCTTTATATGCTATTTTAGGTGTAGAGCCAACCAACCGTTTAATGGAACGTGGGGTTATTGAAGTAGCTCCTCTAGCATATATGCGTGGTAGAACTTTGGATGATGCTTTTGTAATTCTAGACGAAGCACAAAATACAACACAGGCACAAATGAAGATGTTTTTAACAAGATTAGGATTTAATTCTAAAATGGTTGTCAATGGGGACCAGACCCAAATTGACTTACCAGGAAAAGCAAAGAGTGGATTATTACAAGCTGAACATATTTTACAGAATATTGAGCAAGTAAAATTTATTAACTTTACTTTTAATGATGTTGTTCGTCATCCCGTTGTGGCCAAAATTGTTAGAGCATATGAAGAAGAGGGACACTAAGAGTTGAATAATTTAGATATTTCTTTTAATGATGAAGTTAATTTCTTAAAAGATAGCGATAAAGATTGGATTACATGGATTAGCAACTTATTATTATCAGCAAAAAAAGAGATTCATAAAGAGAATACTCAAGAAATGAGTATTAACTTTGTTTCTTCCAAAAAAATCCATGAAATTAATAAGAAATACCGCGGCAAAGATCGTCCAACTGATGTAATCTCTTTTGCAATTGAAGATGGATTAGATGAAGACTTTATGAGTGCTTTTAGTGACGATCCTGATTTTGTAGAAGATATTGGGGATTTATTTCTTTGCCCTGAAGTTATCAAAAGACATAGTGTAGAGTATGAAACTGGGTTTAATCGGGAGTTTGGTTATACACTAGTTCATGGATACCTTCACTTAAATGGTTATGATCATATCGAAGATGATGAAGCCAAGATTATGTTTGGTATCCAAGGTAAAGTTTTACGTGAATATGGACTTCCGCTTCATCCTGATCAAGAAAATCATGGAAAGCAAATTCACTAAAACTTAAATAAAAAGGATGTAACAATGATGGATGAAAAAAAAGACTTTAAATCAGGTTTTGTAGCTTTAATTGGTAGACCTAATGTTGGTAAATCAACTCTCTTGAATTATTTAGTGGGGCAAAAAGTGGCAATTATGTCACCACAACCACAAACCACTAGAAATAAAATTTCAGGTATTTATACTGATGATCAGGAGCAAATAGTTTTTATTGATACTCCTGGGATTCATAAGCCAAAAAATAAATTAGATGACTTTATGGATAAGTCAAGTTACTCTGCTTTAGATGAAGTAGATGTGGTTTTATTTATGGTTGAACCTGAACCAGCAGGTAAGGGAGACCAATATATTGCTGAACTTCTTAAGAAAATTAAAAAGCCTGTATTTTTAGTGATAAATAAGATTGATAAAGTCCACCCAGATGAGTTATTATCTATTATAGATTCATATAAGAATCTAGGCGATTTTGCTGAAATTGTTCCAATTTCTGCTTCACAAGGAAATAATGTTTCCGAGTTGATTAAAACAATTGCTAAATATTTGCCAGAAGGTCCGCAATTTTATGATGCAGACCAATTGACTGACCGTCCAGAATATTTTATTGTAGCTGAATTAATTCGCGAGCAGGTTTTGAAGCTCACTCATGAAGAAGTTCCGCATGCTACGGCCGTGGTAGTTGACCGAATGCGGGATCATGAAGGTGGCAAGCTTCAAGTTGAGGCTACAATTTATGTTGAGCGTCCCGGTCAAAAGGGCATTATTATCGGCAAGAAAGGTCAAATGTTGAAGCAGATTGGAATTGCTGCACGTCAGGAAATTGAAGCTTTATTAGGTGAAAAGGTTAATTTACGCCTATGGGTTAAGGTTCAAAAGAATTGGCGTTCTGATCCTGCCTTTCTTAAATCTATTGGCTACAACGTTAAGGAATTAAGATAGATGGCACGTGAACTTTGTGAAGTTCAAGGATTAATTTTTAAAAGAAAAAAATATAAAGAAGCTGATGTTCTAACCAAGATCATGACTAAAGATCATGGTATTTTTACAATTGATGTAAGAGGAGCACTGAGACCAAAGTCCAGGTTAGGAGCTGCAACCCTTAACTTCTCTTATGGAAAGTATATTGTAAACACAAATTGGAAAGGAATCAGTACGCTGCGGACTTTCAAGGATGTAAAGCAGCTGGACCAGTTATATTTAGATTTAACTAAGAATGCGTATTCGAGTTATGTTTTAGACTTACTTGACCATGCTTTTGTTGAGTATAAAGATATTGGAAGTTTTTATGATTTGATTATGAAAGCGCTGCTGAAGATAAATTCAGGAGAAGATGCGGCAATTATTACCCAGATGGTACAACTGAAGTTGCTTAATGCATATGGAGTAGCGCCACAATTAGATCGTTGTCTAATTTGTGGTAAAGTACAAGGTGTGTTTGACTACTCGATGGAATTAGGTGGAATTATTTGTAGTGATCACTTTAATAGTGTCAGTCAAAGGATGCATCTAGATCCTAAAGTAGTAGCCTTGATTCGTACTCTAGCTTTAGTTGATATTGATCGTTTAGGGAAAATAAAAATTAATCCGCAATTAAAAAAGGACTCTGGCAAGGTGATCGATCGGATGTACGTTAACTATCTGGATCTTAATTTAAAAACTAAAAAATTTCTTGATGAATTGGCGCTTTTTTAGCTGTTGACTTTTTATATTCGTTTAAAGACTAGTGAGGTTTTCTTACTAGTCTTTTTTTATAAAAGATGATAGAATAGATACGTATTTTGACAACTATAAAGGAATAGAAAAGTACCAATACAGCGAGTGCAGAATGGTGGAAGTGCATTTGGGAAAAGGCACCTTTTAGTCAAAGTTGTTAATTAAGGGCAGGAAGAATATTTTCCTGAATTAGGGTGGAACCGCGAAGTAAATCGTCCCTATGCAATTTTTGCATAGGCTTTTTTTATGCCTATGTTGTGAGGAGAGAGATAGATGTCAGAAAAACTGAATATCCAGGATATGATTTTTAAATTGGAACAGTTCTGGGCCTCTAAAGGTTGTATGATTATGCCTTCATATGATGAACAAAAAGGTGCCGGGACAATGAGTCCATATACATTTTTACGTGCTGTTGGACCAGAACCTTGGGCAGCTTGTTATGTTGAACCTTCAAGAAGACCTGCCGATGGTCGATATGGTGATAACCCTAATCGTTTATACCAACACCACCAATTCCAAGTAGTTATTAAGCCTGCACCAAAGGACATTCAACAATACTATTTAGATAGTTTAAGAGTATTAGGTATTGAACCTCTTGAACACGATATTCGATTTGTTGAAGATAACTGGGCAAACCCATCTATGGGTTGTGCTGGTGTTGGTTGGGAAGTATGGCTTGATGGAATGGAAGTTTCTCAATTTACTTACTTCCAAGTAGTTGGGGAACTTGATGTTAAACCAACTATGAGTGAAATTACTTATGGTGTAGAACGTCTTGCTTCTTACATTCAAGATGTAAACTCAGTCTTTGATCTTGAATGGGGCGATGGAGTTAAGTATCGTGATATCTTCAAGCAACCAGAATATGAACATTCTAAGTATGCTTTTGAAGAAAGTGATCAAGAACAATTACTTAAGTTCTTTGATATTTACGAAGCTACTGCTAAGCGTTTGTTGAGTCAAAATCTAATTCATCCAGCTTATGATTACATCTTAAAATGTAGTCATACCTTTAACTTGCTTGATGCACGCGGTGCAGTTTCAGTTACTGAAAGAGCGGGTTACTTATCAAGAATTAGAAACTTAGCTCATCTTGCTGCTAAGGGATTTGTTGAAGAGCGTGAAAAACGTGGCTTCCCATTATTAAAGCACCAAGAAGAAACTAAGAAAGCGGGGCAAAACAATGACTAAAGATTATTTATTTGAAATTGGCACTGAAGAAATGCCAGCTCACGTTGTTTCTAAAAGTGTTAAGCAATTAGCTGATCGTACTAAAAAGTATTTAAAGGAAAATGGTTTATCCTTTAAAGATATTAAGACTTATTCAACTCCACGTCGTTTAACGATTTTAGTTGAAGATTTAGCTGAAAAACAAGAAGATATTGATGAAGTGAAAAAGGGCCCAGCTAAGAAGATTGCTCAAGATAAAGATGGCAATTGGACAAAAGCTGCTCAAGGATTTGTCCGTGGTCAAGGAATGACTACTGATGACATTTACTTTGAAGAGCTTAAGGGCACTGAATATGCTTATGTTCATGTTCAAAAAGAAGGTAAAAAAGCTTCTGATATCTTAATGGGAATGAGTGATATTGTTAAAGCAATGACCTTCCCAACTAAGATGCGCTGGGGTAGCTACGACTTCGAATTTGTTCGTCCAATTCATTGGATGGTTTCTTTACTTGGTAGTGAAGTAGTGCCAGTTAAGTTACTAGATGTAGTAGCTGGTCGTAAAACTCAAGGTCATCGTTTCTTAGGCGACAGTGTAGTATTAGCTAACGCTGATGATTATGAAGAAGCATTAAAGAGCCAATACGTAATTGCTAATGCTGATGAACGTAAGGGTATGATTCTTAACCAAATTCAAGAACTTGTTGCTCAACATAACTGGAAAGTTAATATTGATAAGGGCTTACTTGAAGAAGTTACTAATTTGGTTGAATATCCAACTGTATTTGCTGGTTCTTTTGATGAAAAGTACTTGAACATCCCTGATGAAGTATTAATTACTTCAATGAAAGATAATCAAAGATATTTTGAAGTCTATGATGAAAACGGCAAATTAATTAACCACTTCATTTCAGTTAGAAATGGAAATAGTGAATACTTAGACAATGTCATCGCTGGTAATGAAAAAGTTCTTGTTGCTCGTTTAGATGATGCTCAATTCTTCTATGATGAAGATAAGAAGTACCCACTAGCTCACTTCGTTGATAAGCTTAAGAATGTTTCTTTCCATGATAAGATTGGTTCAGTAGCTGAACATATGGCACGTGTTCAAATTATTGGTGATTACCTTGGTAAGAAGTTTAATGTTTCAGATACTGAAATGAAAGACTTTGACCGAGTTAGTGATATCTACAAATTTGACCTTGTTACTTCAATGGTCGGTGAATTTGCTGAATTACAAGGTGTCATGGGAATGCACTATGCACGCTTAATTGGTGAAGATGAAAATGTTAGTGTAGCAATTAAAGAAAGCTATATGCCAACTAGTGCTGAAGGTGAATTACCAAGTACTACTGTCGGTTCATTACTTTCAATTGCAGATAAACTTGATACAATCATTTCCTTCTTCGGCGCAGGTATGATTCCATCCTCATCTAATGACCCATATGCATTAAGAAGGAACGCATACGGAATTGTAAGAATCTTATTGAACGAAGGTTGGTCACTTCCTATTAAGGATGTTTTACCAGAATTGATTCAATTACTATCAGGTAAGACCGCAGCTAAGTTACCTAAGGATGCTGAAGCTGAAAATGAAATTGCCGACTTTATTCGTGATCGTGTAAAGCAACAATTACAAGTTGAAAAGTACGACTATGATGTAATTGACGCTGTTCTTGCGTCTAGTCAACAAGATCCAATTCAAATTTTGGCTGCTGCTAAGACCTTGCAAATGCACCATGATGATGCTGACTTTAAGCCAGTAGTTGAAAGTTTGACTAGAATTACTAATATTTTGAAGAAAGCAAAATATAGAAATGCTAATGACATTGATGAAAGTCTTTTCCAAGATGTTAGTGAAGAAGAATTGTATGCTGGTGTAAATGCATTAGAAGCAAATACTGATTTAAGTATTGCCGATCTTTACAAAGGCTTTGTAGAATTACAACCGGTAATTAATAATTACTTTGAAAGTAATATGATTCTTGATAAGGATGAAAAGATAAAGAATAATCGTTTGGCTCAATTATTAAAGGTTAATAACTTAGCTGATCGAATGGGCGACTTAAGTAAATTAGTAATTAAATAATAGTTGATTGGGATGATCCATTGATGGCAGGACGTATTCCTGAACAATTTATCGATGAAGTTAGAAACTCTGTCGATATTGTGGATGTAATAAGTCAATATGTCTCTTTAGAAAAAAAAGGTAAAGATTATTTAGGACTTTGCCCCTTCCATCAAGAAAAAACACCTTCTTTTACTGTTAATGAAGGAAAACAGTTTTTTAAGTGCTTTGGATGTGGTAAAGGCGGAAACGTATTTAAATTCTTAATGTATCAGGATCATCTAACTTTTCCTGAAAGTGTAAGAAAAGTTGCTGAATTGGCCCATCTTCATATGCCAGAAGGCTACGGCGAAACGGTAAAGCCACTTAGCCCGTTAAAGAAGATGTATCGGCAAGCAACAGAATTTTACCAACATATTTTGCTAACCACTAAAGTTGGTGAAAGAGCACTTGAATATGCTCAAAAACGTGAATTAACTAATGATTTATTAGAGCATTTTAAGGTGGGCTATGCACCTGATAATGATACGATTTTGTTGACTTATCTTCGCCAAGAAGGTTATACAGATGATGAACTGCGAGAAAGTGGGTTATTTGTAGAGTCGCAAGATGGACAATTATTTGATCGTTTCCGTGATCGATTAATGTTTCCGCTAGGGGATGAATCAGGTTATACAGTAGGATTTTCTGGTCGACGAATTAGTAATGATAAAACTATTGCTAAATATATGAATAGCCCAGAAACCAAAATTTTTAATAAATCTAAATTACTGTTTCACTTTGCTGAAGCAAAAAAAGCGGCAAGAAGTGAAAAACATTTAATTCTTTACGAAGGATATATGGATGTAATTGCTGCTTATAAGGCTGGTATTAAGTCTGGTGTTGCTTCGATGGGAACCAGCTTAACCACGGAACAAGTATATATGCTGAGACGAATCACTCCCAATATCTTAATTAACTATGATGGAGATCCGCCTGGCATTCATGCTGCTGAAAGAGCAACGAAGCTATTTGGGCAAGTACAGGGATTCAATTTAGGAATAATTGTTTTACCCGAAAATCTCGATCCAGATGAGTATGTAAAGAAATATGGAGTAGAGAAATATCAAACAGAGGTTGCTGGTGCACTTAGCTCAATGGATTTTCTACTTGAAAGATTGGCTAATCAATATAATTTACATAATGATCGAGAGAAGCTAGGATATATTACGGCTAGTGTACAAATGATTGCTGGCCTGAATGATCCAGTTGCGGCAGATTTGTATCTTGATAAATTAGCACGTCAAACTGGAGTTACTCGTGAATCATTAAAAGTAACTTTTGTGCGTGAAAGACGTAAATTACAGCGTGCAAAGAATCATCAGCAAGCTTATCAAGCTCCTAAATCACTTCCAATAGATCAGCCTAGTGAGCCGAAAGAAGAGCAAGCAGGTACTGACCTTGAGACAAGGAATCCGGCCCTTGATCGCTTGCTTTACCTATTCATACACAGTGATGAAGCAAGGGATTACTTATTGAGTCAGCAATTTTTGTTTCCAGATGAACGTTATGCAAAGTTAGCAGAATTTTGGTTAAAATACCATCAGACTCATGAAGGGGCAGAGGTTACTGGCTTCATTGATTTTATTCCTGAAGAACTTCAAGGTATAATTATTAATATGGAGATGATTTCAATGCCTCCAGATTATTCTAAGCGCGAATTAGATGATCAATTGCGGGCATTGGAAAAAAGTAAGATTGATCAGCAATTAAATGATTTGCTTAATCAATTGAAGGATGCTCAAAGAAAACAAGACAATAGTTTAGAGCTTGAAATAGCGCAAAAAGTAATTGCGTTAAGAAGAAAGAAGTTTTAGAGGGGGCTTTTTTACATGGCAGAGAGTAAGACTACCAAAGAAACAACAATGACACTTGATAAAAAGGTCAAGGAAGTTGTTAAGGAAGTTAAAAAAGACAAACAAATTACTGAAAAAGAATTTACTGCTCAACTAATTAAGCCATATGATCTTCAAGGAAAAGCGGTAGATCAACTAGTTCAAGAATTTGAAGACAATGGAATTAGTATTGTTGATGAAAATGGTGAACCTTCAAAATTAGCTTTAAAGAAGCAAAAAGACGTTGAGAAGGCTGAATTAAAAGATATGTCAGCACCTTCAAGCGTAAGAATGAATGATCCAGTCCGGATGTATTTGAAGGAAATCGGACGTGTTTCATTATTAAATGCCGATCAAGAAATTGCCTTGGCTAAGAGAATTGAATCAGGCGATGAAGAAGCTAAGCAAGAATTAGCTGAAGCTAACTTACGTTTGGTAGTTTCTATTGCTAAACGTTATGTTGGTCGTGGTATGTCCTTCTTAGACTTAATTCAAGAAGGTAACATGGGCTTGATGAAGGCTGTTGACAAATTCGACTATCGTTTAGGATTTAAGTTTTCAACTTATGCAACTTGGTGGATTAGACAAGCAATTACTCGTGCAATTGCTGATCAAGCTAGAACAATTCGTATTCCAGTTCACATGGTTGAAACAATTAATAAGTTGATCAGAATTCAAAGACAACTTTTGCAAGATTTGGGAAGAGAACCAACTCCAGAAGAAATTGGTGCCGAAATGGATATGCCAACTGATAAGGTTCGTGAAATCTTGAAAATTGCACAAGAACCAGTTTCTCTTGAAACACCAATTGGTGAAGAAGATGATTCTCATCTAGGTGACTTTATCGAAGATAAAGATGCAACTAGTCCTGAACAACATGCTTCATATGAATTGTTAAAAGAACAACTTGAAGAAGTACTTGATACTTTAACTGATCGTGAAGAGAATGTTTTACGTTTACGTTTTGGTCTTGATGATGGACGTACTCGTACTCTAGAAGAAGTTGGTAAAGTATTTGGAGTAACTCGTGAACGTATCAGACAGATTGAAGCTAAGGCTTTGCGTAAGTTACGGCACCCAAGTCGTTCAAATCAATTAAAAGACTTCTTAGATTAGGATAAGAATTAACAGCAAAAACCTTGTGGTAATAGCAATATTACCGCAAGGTTTTTTTGCTATAAAATTGAACTACCTATGCTTTAAAATAACAAAAAATATGCTACAATAAATTCATAAGTTGGAGGTGTTACTATGCAAGAATTAAGAAACAATACTCTCATTTCTCTGATTGGGGGGGGTAGAAAGCCATTCTATCAACGTTTCTAAGGGATTTTCTACTTTAAATCCTTATTTTCTTGTACAGTACATAAAAAGCCAAGTTAAAGATGACTTTAATGGGGTCATTCTTTAGCTTGGCTTTTTTGCGTCTTCAATTATTTTAATGCTAATAGCTCGAGTGTAGGAGGAAATAGAGTGAAAAGTAAGTCTTATAAGTATGGGATTGCTGCTTTAGTAGGTGTAAGTGCCTTAGCATTAGCTGGTTGTCAAAGTAATGAAAACCAATCAAGTACATCTAAGACTAATGCCAAGTCGAAATCTTCAATAGTTAAGATTGAAAAGAAAAGTAAATCTAAGAGTAGCAAGTCGGAAAAGCAAGAAGGTGAAGTGAAAAAACAGAGCAGTGAGAAGGTTAATAAGGCAAGTAGTTCGAAGAAAGATGTAGAAAAAGTACCAACAGCTACTGAATTGATGAATAATGTTTCGGCCTTTAATGAAGGTAATTTTGATATTCGGCTTAATTATGCAACTGTTAAAGGTTATGACACGGGAATAATTCAAGAAAATCCACGAGTAGTACATTATAAGTTCAACGGTGGGATGAACTCAGAGGTTTGGGCAACTGATCAATTTGTCTACAGTTTATCGGGTGATAAATGGACTAAAATTGGGCAAACTTATAAGATTGGAAGATTTGATCCGATGATTAGCCTTCCATCTCCCCTTATTAATCAAATGAAAGTCTCAAAAACTAGTGATGGTTATCAAGCAAAATATGAGGGAAACTCTGCTGAAGCTAAAGAATTAATGGAACATTATATTGTTTGGGTTTCAAGTGAAAATAAATGGAATCCATTTGGAGACCAAGACTTTACATCAGCTACTCTAACTTATAGCTTTAATAAACAAAAACAGTTAACTGAGATTCATTATGATTGGACCGCTGGTTCAAATAAAGGAACAGCTTCTTACACTAATATCAATCAACAAAAAATTGCAGTTCCAAATGATGTAATTCAAGCAGCAGCTAAGAATTCTGACTCTATTGATAGTAACAATGATGATAATAGTGACGATGAATAGGGTCGAAAATAGATGGATAAAATAAAAGAAAATAAATTTGTTATTAAAGCTAAGAAAATTTGGTCTAAGCATAAGATCATTGTTTCGGTTCTAGGAGGCTTCTTGGTTCTGATATGTTTATTTGGAATTAGAGAGGCTAGTCTTGTTGATCCATTAGATGGTGTTCAACAAGTGGGATGGAATTCGTATACGGGTTCTTGGTTTGTTCCGGATAAAGACCGAGATCGGATTGCAAGTAAAATTAGAGCATCCATATTAAAAAAGTATGGCGCAAGTAGTCAAACTATTAAGTATGTCGAAGATAATCCAAAGTGGGAATACGATTCAGATGACTATCGGCCAGTTAAATCCGATATTGGTGAAAGCAAAATGGATAAAGCGATTGATGAACTTAATTATGTGAAGTCGAGGCTTGATCTTTCTCGTGAAAGTGGAAATAAAATGGTTTTAAAAATTGATATGCCTAATGATAGGGCACGTAAAGATGGAATCAGACTCGTTAATCATGAATTTGGTAGTAATTAAATTTTATAGGTGGTAAGTGTGAGTTTTTTTGAAAGATTACTTAGTTTAAAGTGGTATTTTTACGTATTTACGCTAGGAACCATATATGCAATTTTCTTCTTAATAATCTTGTTTCCTATAATTTTAAATCCATATCGTCTCCCAAGTACAATTTTATTGTTGTTTATCCTAAGTTCCGGTGTTATTACCTTTCCGTGGATTCAATTAGCATGGCATGGACGTTTTGGACATTTCACAATGTGGTGGCTAAAAAGTTTTGGGAGAGCTTATGTTAAACGTAATAGGGATGCTAAGAAAGCTTATGATCGTACGCCTGAAAAAACGGTAACTAGTGCTCAGTATAATCCTGAAAATAATACCATTACGTATTGGATTAGCTATGATGATTCACCTAAAAAAGACGCGAGTTTTAGAGAGAGAAATAAGTTTTCCACTGATTATGTTCGGTATATGATGGTGGGATTTGTAAAGTATGTAGTAGAAGATATGCTAATTTTATTTTTTGGCTTTATTATTATTTTCTTTGTATTTAATAAGGCCTTTAAGAGAGCTGATAAATACGGATACTTGAAAAATAAGTATCAAGAAGGAAATATTAAAGATTCTAATAATGTTTCTAATTAAGAGGTGGTGATAAATTCTATTTAGTCATTTTAAAGAATCGAAAATCAAAATTATAAGTTAGATAAGGAGATTTTAAAATTATGAATAAAAAGTCATTGTTAAAAACTGCTTTAGTTTCAGCTACTATTCTTTCAGGTGCTGGATTATTTGCAAATAGTGCTCAAGCACAAGCTGCTACATCTGCAACTCACGCTAAACAAGTAAGAGGCGTTTTACAAGTAGTTGACCATGAAAATCAAGGTGAAGTTCACTTATATGATCGCGATGGTCACGTAATGAAACAAACTGTTAAGAATGGCAAGAAGTACAAGGTTTGGGAAAAAGCTTATATCAACGATGAGTTAATGTATCGTATCGGTACTGATAAGCAATGGATTCCAGCTAAGTACACTGACTGGAAAGATGCTAAGTTAGGTCAAAATGTTGCTGTAGCAAGTAAAGCAACTAACGCAGCTTATAATCGTGAAAATTACGTTGGTGTTGCTACTATTAATTACCAAGGTTCAGGCAATGTTCGCTTAGTTAACAGCCAAGGTAACTACACTAGTCAATACTTACCAAAGAACTCAACTTGGAAAGTTTGGGAAAAAGCTGACATTAATCATGAACCAATGTACCGTGTAGGTAACCAAAGTCAATGGGTTCCTGCAAAATATGTATCAGTAAGTCAAACTAATACTAAAAACTTACAAAATAATGAAGTTCATCACGCTAGCGTTGTAGGCAATACTGCTAACAAGTCTTCCGATACTATTCGCCATGCTTCTACTTCAAGACCTGTAAATAATTCTACTCATACTAATAAGGAATTACATCAAGGCAATGTTACTGGAAACAAGAGTAGCAACAGTACTAACAATACTGCTCATAATACTACCCCTGTAAAACCAGTTACTCCAGCTAAGCCAGTAACTCCATCTAAACCAGTTACTCCAACTAAGCCTGCTGAAACAAAACCAGCACAGCCTGTAACTCCATCTAAGCCAGTAGAGCCAACTAAACCGGCTACTCCTAATAAGCCAGTTCAGCCTGTAACTCCAAGCAAGCCAGCTCAACCAGCTAAGCCAGTGACTCCTTCAAAACCAGTTACTCCAGCTAAGCCTGCTCAACCTGCAACTCCAAGTAAACCTGTACAACCTGCTAAACCAGTTCAACCAGCTACTCCAGTTAACAATAGTAAGCAAGCTTTAACTACTGGTCAAATGGAACAAGTCTTCTGGGATAGATATATGGCTCCAGCAGGTTACCAAAAAGGTAATATCCCAATTACCAACGACATTATGAAAAATGGATCAGCATCAGATGACATTCCTTGGAGTGTTGGAGATGCTCACACAGCATATATGACTTTGCATAATTATCATTATGTAAATACTAATGCAAGTAAAAATGAATTTTTACAAGATACTAAAGAAACGGCAGACCAATATGGATGGAACGATATGACAAACAGCGATGGTCAAAAGTATCAAAAAGCTTCAATTCGTGTAACACAAAGTTCACCAAATGACATTCGTATGGACGCTCTTTGGTACAATTAAAATCCAATAAACCGATAATTATATCGGTTTATTTTTTTATCAAAGTTTGTCATGGTAGATATGTATATATGATATAAATAGAAACATTTGAAAATAGGATATTAAATTATGAAGTTCAGTGAATTAATGAAAGCTCTTGGACATGAAGATCTAAACTGCATCACGAAGTATGGCGAGATAAAAGAATATCAAGATGAATATTTTTATACTATAAATTCTCAAACTTCAGATCTTATGCAAGAAATTAAAAGTAAAGTTTCTGAGAAAAAGCCAATGTTTCCATACTTATCTGATAATAAGAGTCTTTCAGATATAGATAAGCCTATAAAATGGGATGTACTCCTATCTAATAAGTGTGAAACACGATCAGCTAAAGAATTAATCGGAAAATTTTATAGAGGTAATAGGGATCCTAAATCATCTTTTTTAGACAAAGGTCATTTAGTGGCACGGGAGTTTCAAAAATATATTTGCGGACAAAATGAACCAACCGACAATTTTTTCTGTAAAAATGTAAGTTCAAACATAGCTTATCAATTTTGTGATAAAAATCGTGGTAATGGTAAGAAACGAGGACAACACCAGTTTGAACAAGCAGTCATGAATTGGTTCCAAAAAGCTAATGATACGGATAGTGAATCTAAGAAAGTAATAGTTTATTACGAAGTTGAACCTATCTTTCGCAAAAGTGGGGATAAAATCCCAATTGGAACTAGAATTTTTGCTTTTAGAGAAACTGACACAAGTGACCAAGTTAATAACTTTATAAGCCAAAGTAAGAAAAAAGATGAATTTAAAATAACTCTTCCTTATCATGTTTTTATTCCTAACTATATCGAAGATTATGAAGTAGAAAAAGGATTAAAAGTTTCAGAGATTGCAAAAGATTTTAGAATGTTCTATGCAGGAGATATAGAAAGTATATCCAAATGGTATTCACATCAGAATACATCTAAGAATAAATAAAGTAGTTTATAGTATCAGCAATTAAAAAGACATACGTAAATCCAATTCGTTTTTAGAGAAGAATCTAAAGATGAATAGGGGAAGGCGTATGTCTTTTTTACTATAACAAAAATGAATACTACGATATAAGAAAATAATGCACTTACCTATTGTAACGGATTTAAAGTAAGTCTATAATACTACCAGTTACTTATTTTTGGAAAGAAGGGAAAATATGAGTTGGGCAATTATTCAGCAAAGTTTGCCACAATTTGTCAAAGGCTTTCAGGTAACAGTCTGGATGTCCTTTGTTGGAATTATTGGAGCGATGGTGGTTGGGCTCTGTTGTAGCTTGATTCAATATTTTCATGTTCCTGTAATTGATAAGATCGTCAGTGCATATGTTGAGCTTGCAAGAAATACACCGTTATTAATTCAGCTTTTCTTCTTATATTATGCTTTTCCGGTAATTGGATTAAAGATGAGCGCCATTACTTGTGGTTTAATTGGTTTGATATTTTTAGGTGGAGCTTATATGGCCGAAGCTTTCACTGGTGGATTTGATGGAATTAGCAAAAATCAAATTGAATCTGGTGAAGCAATTGGAATGTCAAAATGGCAATTAGCTCGTTATGTGGTCTTTCCACAAGGCTTTGCCTTAAGTGTTCCAGCGATTGCCGCAAATATTATTTTCTTAATCAAGGAAACATCAATTTTTTCAGTAATTGCTATTCCAGAATTAACTAATACAGCATTAGATTTGATTGGCTTATACTACCATTCAAATGAATATCTATTTGTCTTAGTAATTGCATATGCAATAATTTTAATTCCATTATCTTTATTATTAACTTGGCTTGAAAGGAGAGTTCGCTATGGGACATTCGGGGATTAATGTTTTATTCGAAGGAAGAAACTTTACCCGTTTGCTGGGTGGTCTCTGGACAAGTGTTTGGATTGCAGTTCTTTCTTTAATAATTGGCTTGGCACTAGGGGCATTATTTGGTGTTTTAAGAACATCGAAAAGTCGCTTAGTAAAAGTGATTTTTAGAATCTATCTAGAATTCTTTAGAATAGTGCCAACCGTAGTTTTATTATTCTTGTTCTATTATATTTTGCCTAGACAATTTAACTTGAATTGGCCGGCATCTGTTATGGCAGTGATTGCATTTGCTTTATGGGTTTCAGCTGAATTTAGTGATATTGTTCGTGGAGCGTTGATCTCGGTACCAAAAATTCAACGAGAATCAGGCTTAGCTCTTGGATTGAATAAATGGCAATTATTTATCTATGTCTTATTGCCGCAAGCTTTTCAATTAGAATTACCTGCAACAATTAATTTAGCTACAAGAGTAATTAAAACAACCTCTTTATTGATGATGATCAGTGTTATGGATGTTATCAATGTTGGACAACAAATTGTTGAAGCAAATAATCAAACTAATCCTAACGGTGTTTTTTGGGTATATGGATTGATTTTCTTCTTATACTTCATCGTTGATTATCCTTTATCACTTTGGGCAAAACGATTGAGTAAGAGAAACGAGGCGTAAGGGATGACTGAAAAAATATTAGAAGTTGAAGATTTAAACAAATTTTATGGAAATAAGCAAGTATTACATGATATTTCTTTTTCTCTAAATAAGGGAGAAGTATTAACATTACTTGGACCTTCTGGATCTGGTAAAAGTACCTTACTTCGCTGTTTAAATGGTTTAGAAGAATTTAAGAGCGGCACGATTATTTTTGAAGGAAAGAAAGTAATTCCAACTGCCAAGAATTGGCAGCAACTTCGCCAAAAAATTGGGATGGTTTTTCAGAGTTATGATCTTTTTCCAAATATGACGGTCTTAGAAAATATCTTGCTTGGTCCAGTTAAGGTTCAAAAGAGACCTAAGGCTGAGGTTGAAAAAGAAGCAAAAGCTCTATTAAAAAGAGTTCATTTAGAGCAGTATGCTAATTCATATCCACGACAATTATCAGGTGGACAAAAGCAGAGAATTGCAATTGTTCGTGCCTTAGCTCTTCATCCAGATTTAATGCTATTTGATGAAGTTACTGCTTCACTTGATCCAGAAATGGTTAGAGGAGTACTAGAATTAATCAAGCAGTTATCTGATGAAGATCATATGACCATGATCATCGTTACTCACGAGATGAACTTTGCTAAGCAGATTGCTGATCAAGTTTTATTCTTAGAAAATGGAACAATTGTAGAAGATACACCTGGGAAAGAATTTTTTGAGCATCCGAAAACAAAGAGAGCAGAAGAATTTTTAGAAGGTATGGAATTTTAGGGAGAGAAAAAATGAAGAAACATAAATTTATTAAAAAGTTAATTGCTGCTGTTGGAATTTTAGCTGTTGGAGCCGTGACTTTAACTGCTTGCTCAAATAATTCAAGCAGTAGTTCATCAAGCAACAATCCTAGCTCAGTTGCTGCAATTAAGAAACGTGGTACTTTAAAGGTTGCCGTATTTGGCGATTTACCACCATATGGTTGGGTTAATAAAGATGGCAAGCGTGTTGGATATGATGTTCGCTTAGCTCGTGAATTAGCTAAAGAAATGGGCGTTAAAGTTAAGTTTGTTCAAGTAAACGCTAATAACCGTGTTGATACCTTGAATGCAAACAAGGCTGATATTGTTTTAGCTAACTTCACTGTTACTTCGGAAAGAAAGCAAGTTATAGATTTTGCTAAGCCATATATGAAAGTATCAGTTGGTGTTGTTTCACCTAAGTCTAAGCCAATTACTAATGTAAACCAATTGAAGGGTAAAAAGGTGATCGTAACTAAGGGTACTACTGCTGAAAATTACTTCACCAGTAAGCAACCAGATGTTGATCTTTTGAAATTTGATTCTAAGACTCAACAATTTAACGCAATGAAGAATGGTCGTGCTGCAGCTTTAGCTGATGACAACTCTTACTTATATGCTTGGGTAAAGAACAATCCTAAGTATACTGTTGGTATCAAGCACTTAGGACCAAATTCATACATTGCTCCTGCTGTTAAGAAGGGCAATAAGTCACTTCTTGACTGGACCAATAAGCACATTAATAAGCTTAACAAAGACGGCTTCTTTGTTAATGACTACAACCAAGAATTAAAGCCTTACTTTGGTGATGATGTTAAGCCATCAGATATCATTATTAACAAGTAAATATAATTGAATTTTTAGCAATAAAGGATTAATTTAGCCTTTATTGCTTTTTTTATGATTAAAAATTTTCGCAAATTGCAATAATAAATTGAACACTTTTAGTTAAGCTGCTTGA
>CAJUTO010000024.1 GCA_910589675.1 uncultured Lactobacillus sp.
TGATCCGTATTTCAACGGACTAGATGTAATATCATGCCCGACACACATAAAAAAGCCTGTAAGTATTTAACTTACAGGCTTTTTACTATGGAGATGAGGGGAATTGAACCCCTGTCCAAACGTATTTCGTCGTTAACATCTACGATCATAGTTATATTACTTAAAATTCGTTTTGATAAAACGCCATATAACAGGGCTAAACTATCAAAACTAACCTAAGAATCTTATTTCTAACTATTAAGGTAAGTAGTTAAACGTAGCTCGTTAAATGGTAAGACCCGTAGATAGACACGAGCAATCCATCTTTGGATCACGCAGGCTGACTAAGCAGCTACTGCGTAAGAATTTTCGTTATTTGCAGTTATAATTTAACTGTGACGTTTTTAACGTAGACGTGACCTACGAATCGCAGTCAACGCGAATCTACGCCTGTCGAATCCCAAAACATCCCCAGATGTTTCAATGATATCACAGTCCCTATTAAAATGCTATAGCTTTGATTTTAACCTTATTTGTTTAACTTATCTAATTTTGCTAAACGAACAACATCACGTGCAATCATTAATTCTTCATTTGTTGGAACAATCATAGCAGTAATTTTTGAATTTGGTGTAGTAATCACACCCTCATGATTAGCTTTGTTGGCTTCTTCATCATATTCAAGACCAAGCCAAGTAAGACCATCCATAATTTGCTTTCTTACACTTGCATCATGTTCCCCAATGCCTGCTGTAAAGACTAAAACATCTAATCCGCCCATTTCAGTCATGTAGGCACCAATATAACGAACAATTCGATTAATGAATATATCTTTTGTAAGTTGAGCCTGCTTATCACCATTTTTGATAGCTTTTTCAATATCTCTCATATCTGGTGAAATTCCTGAAAGACCCAATAAACCAGATTCGGTATTCAACATCTTGATAACTTCGTTAAAACTAGTGATGTTTCCCTTTTTCATAATAAATTGAAGTAAAGAAGGATCTACATCACCACTTCTGGTACTCATCGTGATTCCTGCAACAGGACTAAATCCCATTGAAGTATCAAAAGATTTTCCATCTTTAATAGCAGTAACTGATGCACCACTACCCAAGTGACAAAGAACCATCTTCAAGTCCTCAACTGGTTTATTTAAAAGATCAGCGGTACGACGTGATACATAGCGTGCAGAAGTACCGTGTGCACCATATTTTCTAGCACGGAACTTTTCGTAATATTTATAAGGAACAGAATATAAGTATTGAACTGGATCTAATGATTGGTGAAATGACGTATCAAAAACAGCGACTTCTGGTACATTAGGCAAAACTTTCATGAAGGCATAAATACCATCTGCCTCAGCTGGGTTATGTAAAGGCGCATAGTCACTCATATTATAAATTTTCCAAAGATTATCTTCAGTAATTACTGTACTATCAGTAAATTCTTCTCCACCAGCAACTACACGGTGACCTACGCCCGCAATATCTTCTAAGGAATCAATAACATTATATTCTTTAAGCCAGCTAAGTAACTTTTGAACAGCTTCTTCTTGGTTAGCAATATCACTTTGTTCATCATGTTGACTACCATCAGCTAAAGTCATAGTAAAAACAGAGCCTGGTAATCCTACCCGGTCAGCCATACCAGATGCAATTACTTCTTCATTATCAAGAGAAAATAATTTGTACTTAAATGATGAACTACCTGAATTTACTGCTAAAACTTTTTTCATATATATACCTCACATACTTATAAAATTAATCTTTATTTTTATGATACCAATCATTTAACTTCATATTAAATGCTACTAAAGATTCTGGTCCTTTTAGTGAATCTAATTTAGCTACCAGTACTTCCCGCTCCACAGCATGATCTCCATGATTTTGGAAAACTAAAATTGATTTTTGCTGAATTTGGCTTGAAAACATATTATCTGGCAAATCTACAATAGCTTGAATATTAACTTTTTTTGCTAACCAAGTCATGAATTCAGTAGAGCCTTTGCCAGTAAATAATAATCGTGGTACCACTAAAAATGCAAAGCCATCTCTCTTAAGATTATTTACAATTTGCTCAATAAATAAAGTATGGGCAAATGAATGTCCTTCTTTTGCATGATTTTCATAGCGTTGAGCATTATTATCTAGTGGATAGTAACCTACCGGTAAATCACTTAAGACAACATCGGCCTTTTCAATCATCCATGGATCTAATGCATCTTGGCAATACAAATCAATCTTTAAATCTTCAAGATGCGCACCAATATCAGCCAAGTCTAAGAGAGATTCCTCGTTATCAATTCCAATTAGATTGTAATTATTTTGAGAATGATTCTCTTGTATTAACTGTCTAATTACTGAATAAAGTAAATTTCCAGTTCCAATGGCTGGATCAACCACAGTTTTTTTACCAGTAGGAACAATTTTTTGCCAAATCAAAGCAATTATTGTAGCGACCACCGATGGTGTAGGCATCAAGTTATAGTCATAAGCATCTTGAGTAATTGCTTTTAAAGCTAATAAAGTAAATATTTGTACTTTCAATGCCCGTGGCAAATTATCATAATCTAATTGACGATATTCTTCAGTCAATTCAGCTACAGTTTCCTTATCGGGAGCACCTGACTCAACTTTGATCTTTCCGTTTTCTAAATTATCAAAGGTTTCCGTCAATGCAGATGAAAAAGAAACATTAAGAGCCTTTTGTAAATGCTCAATAGCTGTCTGAAATTTTGGATACAATTCTTCTACTTTTTGCATTTTTCTTCCTTCTTTAATATTCCTTCTAATATTCTATAGGTATCCTCAAATACTAGCAAGCACTCCTTATTACTTAGAGAAATAATTTATTAAAGAAAGATTACTTTCCATATTTTCAGTAAAAGTATGCTGGTACATTAACGTAAAAGTAATACAGATATTAATAAGCAGTAAACTACTAACCAAAGCACTCCCGTTTACTCGATTAACTCTTTTTTTCTTTCTCATCAGC
The DNA here is from genome assembly GCA_910589675.1 of uncultured Lactobacillus sp. Lineage (GTDB taxonomy): Bacteria > Bacillota > Bacilli > Lactobacillales > Lactobacillaceae > Lactobacillus. The sequence continues at coordinate 2,977 of CAJUTO010000024.1, forward strand.
TGGATTCACTTCCTTTTTTTCTGGTAAATCTGTTTTAAAATACATTTCACTTTGTCTACCATCTTTTTCAGTTATCAGGATTGTAAATGAATCTTTTGACGTAGAACATCTAATTTTTTTAACTTTAAAAAGTAGAGGCATATGTCCACCCTCATCTGTCCGCATTCTTAAAGTATCATTTGAGCTTAAATCAATCACATACGTCTCATAAGTTGGATCATTCTTCTTTTTCTTTTTATCAGAAAATTTTCTGAGAATAATTTTAGTTGGGTCTGATCCAGTTGTACTTACTTCAACATGCCCACTTTCTTTTAAAAAATTATTTACTTGTACATAACTATATGCAATTTCATTTATTCCACTTTTTTGATGATTAATTTTTCTAAGTGTATTTACGAGTCCAAAAAGTATTTGCGCACATAAAATCGTAACCGCAATTGCAAAAACTGCCTCTAATAAAGTAAAACCTTTTATTCTTTTCATTATTTTTACCTATGATAGACATGATCATGGACTAATAATGTTTTCTTATCACTATGTTTAAAAATATATTCAGCATAGGACTTATCTACTCTTTTTTCAATTTGTTTTTCCGTTTGCCTATTTTGCTTAAGTGTCAAGCCCAATAAAATCACTCCCAAACAAGCAATTGTAAATCCTAAACATGCTTCCCAGAAAATAAATCCTTTTATTCTTTTATTCTTCAACCATTCTTCCCCATGTCATTTGTATTTTTATTTTCTTTTCTTTCTTACCATTCTTAATGGTAATCGTCCGTGGTGAAATTGTTCCATGATTGCTAATGTAAAGATTATCAAAATTGTAAACTCTAATATGTTTATCTAAATAAACTTGCGAAACCTTATGAGGTTCCTTTATTTGAATCGAAGAATTATTATCAAAATATGACAAAAAATATGACTTCTTTTTTACTGTTGCTAGATGTAAATACTTATTAATGGTAGATTTCACTTGACGTGTACTATTATCTAAAACCACCTGCTCCTTGATATTCTTGACATAAAGCGTTGGCATCAAGACTAGAAGACAAACCACTGCTAATGTAACTACTGTTTCAATTAATGTAAATCCTCTCGTTTTTTTGAAAATCATTTTTGTGGTAATTTTTCATATCTTTCTTTTTGCTTTTGAGAAATATACTCTTTCTTTACAAGTTCTTCTAAGGAAGTTCCATCTCCATTATCTTCAGCAAGCTGTCTTTGTGTCTCAATTGTTGTTCTTAAAGCCTCATCAGTCTTACTCGTAGCTCTATCTTTTTGTTTGCTTAGTCCGGGCACAATCAGCAAAATTAGCATTGCAATGATCGCAATTACAATTACCATTTCTACTAAAGTAAATCCTTTTACTTGCTTATTTTTTATAATAAATTGTTTTAATTTTTTCATTTTATTTTTCCTCTACATAGTTTCCATTAAGTGATACATCGGCATTAATATCTTTAAATACATCCCTAAAATACAAATCCCAATAAAAATAAAGCATATCGGTTGGATATTGAGAATTAGGCTATTCAATTTTAGATTCAGTTCATAAAAAAGTGTCTTGCTAAGCAATAAGGCACGCTTTCCAATTTCCTTTCTAGTTGTTCCAGTTTCTAGAAGCATGACCAAATTATTAGGTATGAAAAATTCTTGCTCAATAATTTCTTTAATTTCAATCCCCTTTTCTAGTTGATTTTTTACTTTTATCCCGATAACTTGTTGTAATGACCTATCAGGTTGCATAGCAGTAAGTTGACAGATTTTTTGTAGTGAAAAACCATTAATTAATAAAACTGCTAAATCAGACACAACTAGATAATGAACATATAACCGTAAAACAGCTCCAATCATAGGTAAATTTGTTAGTTTTTTAAGAGCATAATAATCTTGTTTATTAAGTAATCTAATTGTTTTACTAATAAAAAATACTGCTGTAATAACCAAAAGTATCAGGCCACCAAGCATTACATTACTAGTCAAGTCATTATCAGACATTTCTGTTTTTAGAAATGTTTGCATACAAATTAGCAAGGTAACCATCATCCCAACCAAAAGCGCGGGATAGGCTAATTCTCCTTTTAACTTCTTTAATTGCTTATTCTTTAATCGAATAAGTTTACTCATTTGATCTAAGCAAGATAATAGATTTCCATCAATAACTGCTAGATTTATTTGGGCAGCTAGAGTGCTAGAAAATCCCACTTCCTGCAGTACGTCTCCCAACTGGCTTCCTTCTTCTACTCGCTGATTTACATAAAGAAGTTGACTAGAATTACCCCTCCAAATTTTTGGTAATAGTCTCAAACTAGCATTCAAGGAATATCCATTAATTAAAGCCTGCCTTAAATAATCAATAAAAATCAATTGGTCAGCACTATTTAACTTATCCTTCTTCAAAAAGTTGCTGAGTTTTTTCACTAATCTTTCCTCGTTTTACTAATTGATTTAAACTATTCTGCCAATCATGCAAATTACCACGTTTATCGTTATTAGTGATTGCTTGATTAAGCATTTCTCCATATCCAATATCCATTAAACAAGCAACATCATTTTTATCTTTTATAGGTAATAACCGTTGATAGGAAACCGCCGTTAAGCAATTACTCAGTTCATCTTTAGTAATACCTAATCCTTCAAGACGCGATATTGTTTGCAAAGCCGTCTTAGCATGAATAGTAGCTAAAACTAAATGTCCGCTTAGCGCCGCATTAATACTGATTTTTGCTGTTTCTTGATCTCGAATTTCACCAATAATTAAAATATCCGGTCTATGCCGTAAAGCTGCTTTCAACAAATCGGGATATGTAATCCCCGCAATTAGATTCACCTGCGTCTGTAAGAAGTCTGGATTCCACACTTCAACCGGATCTTCAATAGTCATTACAACTTTATTTTTTCCAATCACTTGCGCTAACTCATACATGGTTGAAGTTTTTCCCGATCCTGTTGGCCCACTTGTAACTATTAATCCACGTTGATTGGTAAGTTTTTTAATTAAATTAAACTGCTCCGGAAGAAAATAATTATTATTCTTTTCTCCATAAATCAACCTAACTACTAAAGATTCAGCTCCGGCAAATTCTCCAACACTAGAAAAACGTAAAAATATCTTTTTTCTTTTAAACTCGGTCTGATACGCTCCTACCTGGGGTCTACGCCGTTCAGAAATATCCATCTGTGCTTGAAACTTAAAATAATTTAAGAGCTCTCTTCCACCATGTCGACTTAACTCTTGAATTTTATCTAAACCCATTGCAGTTCGAATTTTTACCTCATATCCATTGATAATAGGAAAGATAAAAATATCACTAGCATGTCTTTCAATCGCCTCTTCTAAAATTCTTTCCGACATCTCATTCACTCTTAATCCCTCCTTTACTCTATATTTATTAGTACGCAAAAAATCAAAATTATTTTTTATTATTCAAAATAATTTGCAAAAAAAATGGACTGACCTAAAGGTCAGTCCAAAAAAATAGACCTAAAATATAATTTTAGATCTATTTTGCGATAAATTATTATTCATCATCATCTGCAGCAGCAGTATATACATTAGAAACGTCATCGTTATCTTCTAATGCATCAATTAAATGAGCAAATTGCTCTTTCTTATCTGCTGGAACTGGAGTGGTGTTTTGTGGAATCATAGTTAATTCTGCATTAGCTAACTTATAGCCAGCTTTTTCCAATGCATCACGTACAGCAGTAAATTGCTTAGGATCAGTGTAGATTTCAAATGCATCATCACTAGTTTCCAAGTCGTCTCCACCAGCATCCATAACATCAAGCAAAACTTGATCTTCATCAGCGTCAGTAGTTGAACGATCAATTACAAGGTACCCCTTACGGTCAAACATGTAAGCAACAGAACCAGTTGCACCAAGAGAACCACCATTACGAGTAAAGGCAACACGAACATCAGAAGCAGTACGGTTCTTGTTATCAGTTAAAGCTTCAACTAAAACTGCAACACCACCTGGTGCATAACCTTCGTAGGTAATTTCATCATAATGTTCATCTGAATTACCTTCAGCCTTTTTAATAGCACGTTCAATGTTAGTCTTAGGCATGTTAGCTGCACGTGCTTTATCCATAACCATACGTAAAGTAGGATTTCCTGAAGGGTCAGGACCACCACTCTTTGCAGCCATATAAATTTCACGAGATAATTTTTGGAAAACTTTACCTCTCTTAGCGTCTTGCGCATTCTTGCGGCCTTGAATATTGTGCCATTTTGAATGTCCTGACATAAGAATCCTTCTTTCTTTTTATTTAATATAGTTAACCTTGTCAATCATAACGCACTAAAGGTTTAAATTCAATCTAGGAATTACTTTTTTCTACACGATGTCTAAGCCAATAAACAAAAATACAAATTAAGATCGCTAAAAGTGCACCAGCTGAATCAAGCGCTACATCATGAACACTAGGTGTTCTATCTCCAGTTAAATACTGGTGAAATTCGTCTAATCCAGCCAAACCAATAATACCTAGCCAAATAAATAAAGGACCACACCATTTCTTAAACAATCGATCTAATCCCAAACAAGCAAACAAACCCACTAAAAAATAAGATGAAAAGTGAGCAAATTTTCTCATGACAAACTGTGTCATCCCAGCTTCACCATTGTCCAAAACTGCATTATGCCATCGTCCACCATAATAAATATTCCACTTTCCTACTATTCTTTCAATAATTGGAAAATGACGATGTATAAATCCCGGTGACATCTCTTGCTCATGATAAGTCATTGAACTAGAAATAAACAATCCCAGTAATACAGCAATCATTAAACATACAAAAATAATTTCTCGCTTAGTTAACAAAGTTTTTTTCATTTTATAACTTTCCTACTTTCAAGCTCTTCAGCAACTAAAGTAATTATTTTCTTAGCTATTTCTACTTTAGTTGTCTCTGCGATATTTTCATTTGCTTTATCTTTTCTTAATACCGTAACCTTATCCTTATCGCTTCCAAATACTCCCTGACTAACATTATTGGCTACAATCATATTTGCATTTTTATTTTTCAATTTTTTAGTCGCATTTTCGAGTAAATCATTTGTTTCAGCTGCAAAACCAACCACAACTTGCTGTTCTTGCTTTAAACTTCCCATTGTTTTTAAGATATCAGGAGTTTCTTTTAAATAAATTTTTAGTTTATCTCCTTGATCTTGCTTTTTAATTTTATGATCTATGTAGTTCACTGGCTCATAATCCGCTACAGCAGCCGCCATAATTAAAGCATCCGCAGTAGAAAAAGCTTTCTTCACAGCTGCAAGCATTTCTTCAGTCGTCTCTACATGAATAACCGTCATTTTTGATGACTCAGGAATAGGAACTGAAACATGTCCTACAATAAAAACGACTTTTGCACCAGCCCTAAGAGCTGCATTTGCTAAGGCCAGTCCCATCTTTCCACTAGAGCGATTCCCTAAATAACGAACAGGATCAAGTGGGGAGACAGTTCCGCCAGCAGTAATTACAACTTTTTTACCAGCTAATTCATCATTTACTTGAAGAGATGAGTTTACCCAGTTCATGATTGCTGCTGGTTCAGGCATTCTTCCCTTACCATTATATCCTTCAGCTAAACGGCCAGTATCAGGATCCATTACAAAGATTCCATCTTGCTTTAATTGCTGTAAGTTTCTTTGAAATGCAGGGTTACTCCACATATGGCTGTTCATTGCGGGAATAACATATTTAGGGGTAGCAGTTGCTAAAAACGTTGTACTTGCTGCGTCATCTGCTATTCCATTAGCTATTTTTGCAATAAAGTTAGCTGTTGCCGGAACTACAACGGCAATCTCAGTCCAGTCGGCCAATTCAATATGCTGGATCTTATCGGCTGCATTTTCCTTCCAAAGATCAGTTAATACTGGATGCTTCGTTAAAGCAGCTAAAGTTTGGGTTCCAATCAGATGAACTGCCTCTTCCGTCATCGCTACTCGTACTTCATGTCCTTCTTTTTGAAAATCACGTACAACACTAATCGCCTTATATGCAGCAATACTACCCGTGATATATATTGTAGCTTTCATTTTTTATCAACCTTAATTCATAATTTCTTTCTACTATAACACAAGCTTACTAAGTCGAATTACTAAAAATAAATTAGCAAATTAAAAAATATTAGTAAATTCTGCTATGATTTATATTGAATGCAGATCTAAACAACATAATTCGAAAGGATAAATATATAGAATGAGAAAACATTATCAAAAGATTTTTGCTTTCTTTTTTGCAATTAGTAGTCTTGTTTTAATTCTTACTGGCTGCTCAAAAAAAGAAAATTCATCAAATAAAATTTCTATCGTAACAAGTACTAATGTTTATGCCGATATCGCACAAAATGTCTTAGGAAAATATGGTAAAGCAACTGCTATTATTACTAACAGTGCTACTGATCCACATGACTTTGAACCCACAACTGCAGACGCAAAAAAAGTTCAAAATGCAAAAATTGTTGTTGCTAACGGTTTGGGCTATGATTCTTGGCTTCCTAAGCTTGCTAAATCAACTAATAAGTCTGCTGTTTTAGTTGGCGAAGATTTAATGAATCTAAAAAATGGCGCAAATCCGCATATTTGGTTTGATTTAAACATGCCTAAAAAATATGTTAACTATTTAGTTGAGCGACTCTCTAAAATAGACAAAAAACATGCAGCTTACTACAAAGAGAATGGGAAGGAATATCTTGCAAAAATCAATAAGATACAAAAAATTGCAGATTCTATTGATGGTGCAAAACAAAAGCCAGTATATGTCAGCGAGCCAGTGTTTGACTATGCCTTAAATGCTACTCACTTTAAGATTGGTGATAAAGCTTTTGAAGAAGCAATTGAAAATGAAACAGATCCAAGTGCCAAAATTATTCATCAAATGAACCAAACAATTAATAATCGTGGAATTTCTTTCTTTGTTAAAAATTCTCAAGTAAGCAGTTCAACTGTTAATAATTTTGTAAAAAGAGCTAAGTCAAAAAATATTCCAATCTTGCAAGTTCGTGAAACCATCCCCAACAATACAAGTTACATAAAATGGATGACAGAAAATTATCAGAATTTAGCAAATATTAATAAAAAACTAGACTAAGTTAGTTTATTAAAAAGAGGGCCTCTAATACGAGACCCTCTTTTTTACTTTAAAATATCTTTTAACTTTATATTAAATTGCTGTGGAATTTCCGCCATAATTACATGTCCCGTCGGTGACATAATAAAGCTATTTATTCGGCTATTCTTTTGTTCAAGCTTCTTTTCATATCCCTCTCGATAATAAGGACTTTCCTTTGCAACAAAAAAAGTAGTTGGAATTGTTGTTTTTTCTAAAACTCTTCGCCAATCTAATGACATATGATTTTCAAGCAAATCTACATTATCTTTTCTATTAAATGGATTGGCTTTCTTGGCCTTCATTAACTTAGCATACACATTATCATCCAAGCCATTATATGTTTCATGAACCCGTGGCCTTTCTTGGCATTTTTTTAAATAATTTTCTTTTGTATAATCCATAAAGCCATATTTCCAATTTTCATCATTAAGCATTTTAGGTGACTGATCTATTAACAATGCTTGTTTAACCAGCTTTGGATTATTTTTCATTAAACAAAAGATGATAGAAGCGCCCATTGAATGTCCCATAAAAATAGCTTGTTTGATTTTCAAAAATGATGTCAATTCATTCAAATCTTGTGTCAAACGTTCGATAGTATGGCCTTTTTCTGTCCGTTGGCTTTTCCCCATATTTCTGTGGTCATAAGTTAAAACTTGATACCCTAATTTATTTAAAAATGGGACTTGTGCTGACCATATTTCTTGATAGGCTCCAAAGCCGTTAACCAAAACAATAGTTTTTCCTTTTCCCGTTAACTGGTAATTAATTTCTACATTATCACTTGTCTTAAATAGCATTTTTATTCCTGCTCCTGCTTAATTTTAATAAATAGACAGCCTACAGCCGCAATAATTGCGGTAATTAAAGCTTGTGTTAATCCACTGCTTAGGCTTACATTAATTCCGCTATACACACTTTCATGCAGCGAACTCGTGGCAATCTGGGCTGCATAAGATAAAACACCATATGATCCAATAGCCGCAATTAAAAGTGGAATAAGGGCTACTTTTTTGCCAAACAAAGCTAAAGCCATTGCCAAAATATATAGTCCAATCAACAAGAAGTAAATTAAATGATAAATCTCAGCAGCCTGTTTTACCGAATCAGAATTTTGCCTCAACTGTTCATTTACCAATTGTAATATGACTTGATTAAAAACTTGCTCCTGCTGCGTATCATTCTTTAAATTCAGATCAACATCCGTTAACTTATCATTAGCCAAATAATTGGTGCTTAATTGATTTAATCCTTGATAAGATGTCTTTAATTCGATATTTTTAGGCAACTGCGACAAGAGTGTATCTTCAATACCTGAATCTTGCAGAAAACTAACACCCATTTGTAAATCACTATTATTTGCTTGATCAACCACCTTATTAATAGAACTTTTTACTAAGCCGGCTGTGCTGTCTACTTTTAATTCTACGGGACTAGTTAAAGTTAAACTCAATGATATATAGATGAGCCCAACTACAACCAATCTCCAAATCCATTTTACAAATTTCAATTTTTTCTCCTAATGAAAATTTTAAGATTATTTTTTACACTTAATAAAGTAAATCCATAGATTTTTTAGTGCTATATAATAAAAGTGTAACAAATATCAAAGGAGTTCAGCATGATTGATGAAAAACTAAAAGAATTTTTCAATAAATTTCCTCATATTAAAGAAAATAAGCCTTTACAAAATACTTTAAGTAAAAAAATTAAAAACTTAATAAAAAAAGAAATTCAGCATGGTGCCAGTCAATTTGAAGCAGAACAAAAAGCACTTTTAAATTTAACGGATCTTGATACCATGCTTTCTCAACTAAAATCTTTAGAAGAAAATGACTATGTAAAATATAATGATTTTTTCGCCAAAATTTTCGATTCAAAACTAGTCAATGAACTAAAGATAAAATTAAATCAAATTGATGAAATTCATCTTAACTATCGCTTGGGTGATATTTTAGTTTTACCAACCAATTCCTCCCAACTAATCGTGCATGACTTTATGTCTCGCGATATTGAAAATCTACACTCAACGGTTGAAAAAGTCGGAAATGTTTTAAAAATTACTCAAGGACCTCGCAAATTAGTTGGCATTTTTAAAAATAAAACTTTGCTGTTTTTGCCTAAAGAATTCACTGGTTTTCTCACTATTCGCAGTCAAAGTGGGGATGTTTATATTAATAAGCTTTCTAATTATTGCATGGTAGATGTAACCGCCGTTTCAGGAGATTTTCTATTAGCTCACTCTACTCTTAAGCGAGTACAAGCAGACTTAAAATCAGGAGACATCGTCATTTCTAATACTTCAGCTAATGTCTTTCATGTTAATGGTCACTCAGGGATGCTTAATAGCAATGATGTGGATGCAAAAGAAGAAATATCTTATCATACAGTCAGTGGAAATATTGAATTAGAAAATATTAAAACTAAAAACTTTTTTGGAGATACTAAAAGTGGCAAAATCGCTGTAAATGAACTTACAAGTGAGAATATAGATTTAGTAACTGATACCGGATTAATTCTCCTAAATAATCTTAATGGAAGTGGCAATATTAAATCTGATGTGGGGAAAATCAATTTATCACTGGCTGAGAAGGCTAAATTTAATTTATCAATTCAAAGTAAAGTTAGTAATATAACAGTCAATGTCCCACCCGCAATATTTTTCAAATTCAAAATCAATACCAAGAAAATTGGCCCAACTGATTTTCCTCTTGATGCCATTATTTATGGAAACGATGACTACGACAAAATTGAAGGATATGTTGGTAAGGAAGATTCAACTAATTTAATAGATGTTTCAAGTAAAGTAGGAAAAGTTTCGATTAAAATTTCAAATTAACACCTATTAATAAAAAAGAATGTATCATAATTCGATACATTCTTTTTTTCTAGGAAACTAAATCAAATTCCCTATTTCATATCCTAAAAATACTAAAATTAAACCACCACCATATGATAGCAGCGCATATAAGGTAAATACACCATAATTACGATCTCGCCAATGAGAAAGCAATTCAACATTTAACGTTGAAAATGTTGTATACCCACCTAGTACCCCTGTTCCGATCAAAGCATAGATAAAGGGCGAGAATTTACGAGAAAAAATAAATCCCAATAAAAATGCTCCTGTAAGATTTATTAATAGCGTTGCGTACGGAAACTTTTTAGACCAATGTTTTTTACCATAATTAGTAATACCATATCTTAAAATTGCTCCCCAAATCGCTCCAAATCCGGCCGTTAAAACTGTTATCATGCTTTTTCTGCCAACTTTCTACCTGTTCTTTTGCCTACTAACATTCCTAAATAAGCAAATAAAAAACCAATAAATATTGAACTAAAGAAATAAATGGTTGCTTGACTATTCATCCCACTCTCTAATTGCTTCAGTGTATCTAAATGAAAACTTGAAAAAGTAGTAAAGGAGCCAACAAACCCCGTACTTAGTCCAGTAACTAACCAATCTCGGCCTTCACGGTATTCAACAAAGAAATAAGTAAAAAAGGCCAATAAAAAGCAGCCGATAATATTAGCAGTAAAAGTTCCAGCTTGTGACCAGATCAGATTCAAATAAGCTCGCAACGCACCTCCAAAAAAAGCAAAAATCCCTACACTTAAATAATTTTTCAATCGTTTATTCATTAAAAACCAACCTTCTTAACGCATACGCTATCCCATCTTCATTATTTGTTTTAGTTATAAAATCAGCCCGCTTTTTTATCTCAGAAACTGCATTTCCCATAGCTACTTTATAGAATCCCGGAACATCAAACATAGAAATATCATTAGTTTGATCACCGAAAATCATTACTTCATCTTCTTTTAAATTTAGTTTTTTAGCTAATTCTTTTAACGCATTTCCTTTCGATGCCTGCTTTGAATTAATCTCAATCAAAGTTTCATCTGAAGTTGAAACATTATATCTTTCAAATACTTCCTCTGATAAATTCCGATAAATATTCTTCATTTCAGCTGGAGATCCTGAAAACATGGCCTTAGTAAATTTAATATCTTCTGAAATATCTTTTAGTTGAGAAACCTCAATTGGCATTCTTGTTAACCAGCTTTCACGTGATAAATAGTAATTAATAAAATGATCTAACGTAATAAACTTGTCTCTTACTTCAATATGAAAATTTGCTCGTAATTTATCAGCAATTTTTTCAAAAAAGATAAAATCATCATAACTTAACAGTTCTTCAACAATTGGCTTTCCTTGAGCATTTAACACTAAAGCCCCATTAAATGCAACAACGTACTGAGCAGAATCCTTTAAGTCCAACTCATTAAGATAGTCCTTAATACCTGGAGATGGTCTACCTGAGCACGGAACTATTTTAATTCCCATCCTTGATGCCTTTTGAAGAGCTTGCTTTGTTTTAACACTTATTTCTTGTTTATCATTTAATAAAGTTCCATCAAGATCTACAGCAATTAATTTTATATTCATTATTTTTTCTCCTTATGTAATCGGTTACTCTCCTTCCTATTATACAAAAAATGCACAAAAAAAAGACGACACTACCTCCCTGTTAATACAAGAAAGTAGGCGTCGTCAGATATTAATCGGTTAAATTGGTGAACACCATCACCATATTAAATTTTAAATAAAACTAAAAACAATTAGTTTGAACCCATTTCTTCTTCAACAACTTTAGCAACTTCTTCACAGTACTTGTCAGCCAATTCTTGTGTTGGAGCTTCAGTCATTACACGAAGCAAACTTTGAGTTCCAGATGGACGAACAAAAATACGTCCTTCATCACTTAATTCTTTTTCAACCTTTTCAATGGCTTCAGTAATGCGTTTATGTTCTTTCCAGTCTTTTTTATTTTCAACAGGAACATTAATTAAACGTTGTGGGTATTCTTTAAAGTCACTCAATAATTCACTGAGGGATTTACCGGTATCCTTCATTACATATAATAAATGTAATCCCGTAAGCATCCCATCACCTGTGTTGTGGTAGTCGCTAATAATAACGTGACCTGATTGTTCTCCACCAAGATTATAACCATTAGCTCTCATTTCTTCTGAAACATAACGGTCACCAACTTGTGTTCTTATATTTTTAAGACCACGTCTTTCCAAAGCCTTTGTAAAACCAAGGTTACTCATTACAGTTGTAACAATTGTATCTTTCTTTAAGCGACCATGATCAGCAAGATATGAGCCAATAACGTACATAATGTGATCACCGTCAACTTCGTTCCCATTTTCATCGACAGCAATACAACGATCAGCATCCCCATCAAATGCTAAACCTAATTGAGCACCTTGTTTTACAACTTCTTCTTGTAATTTCTTAGTATGAGTTGCACCCACATGATCATTAATATTTAAGCCGTCTGGATGAGTTGCAATAGTAGTAAAGTCAACCCCCATATCAGCAAATAATCTTGAAATTAGAGCACTAGCAGCACCATTAGCACCATCTACAACAACTTTAATTCCGCTTAATTCTTCCGGTAAAGTATTTTCAATAAATTGTAAGTACTTAGATGCACCTTCATGATAATTCGTTACCGTTCCTAAGCCTTCTGCAGAAGGACGTGGAAGTTTATCTTCAGGAGCATCAATTAATTTTTCAATTTCTTCTTCTTTAGCATCAGATAGTTTTAAGCCATCACTACCGAAGAATTTAATTCCATTATCTTCAACCGGATTATGTGAAGCTGAAATTTGAACACCAGCATCTGCACCTTGAGCACGTACTAAGTAAGAAAGACCAGGAGTAGTAATTACACCAACTTCTAAAACTTCAATTCCGACGGAAAGTAAACCAGAAATCAATGCATACTCTAACATTTGTCCAGAAATACGTGTATCACGAGAAACTAATACCTTAGCTCTTTCTCCATCTTTTTTATCCTTAGTAAGAACGTAACCTCCATCACGACCTAATTTAAAAGCCATCTCTGGAGTTAAGCCAGCATTAGCAACCCCCCGTACACCATCTGTTCCAAAATATTTAAGCATAATTTTTAACAACCTTTCCTTGTTTTATTCTTTTTTAGCAGTAGTATCAGTTACTTTTATATGAACCGGTATCACTGATGGTGATGCCTTTACAACGCCATCTGGTAATTTAAGTGCAACATTTTTCGTAACATCATGGCCAATGCCACTTAAATCCACCTTTAAAGGAAGAGACGTGATTTTTTTGAGCGTATTTTCATCACCATATATCTCAACATTTTCTTTCTTTGCAGTTAAAGAATAAACATGCGTCGAAGATTCATTCTTCGAAGTTACATTTATCTTAACCTTTTTCTTCGATAAGCTAATTGGGATAGTAATATATGCCGTTACTGGATCCATAACGACGTTAAGCTGATGTCCATCTTTATCAAGCGCTACCAGCATTTCTTCACGTTCAAATGTGCTGTCTATTCCCTTCGGTAAACTTGCCCGAGCTACTACTCGATCAACTTGGTTAACTTCGCTTTTAGAACCAGTAATATTAACTACTTCTGGATCACTTTTAGCAGTTCCAAGATTATACCCACGAGCTACAGCACTCTTATTATACTCTATTTGTACAGGAAGAGTACGTGATTTTCTTTTTTGAATATTTACGCGCACTTTACTTGGACTAATATTATAAGTTAATTGACTACTTAAACCATTTACTTTAATAGGTACAGTATGCTCTCCTGTTTTTAAATGACTTAAATCAATGTATACACGGAAGTTTTGAGTATTAATAGTAGATGTAACTAAAGCATTTGATCCTTCTAAAGTTAAGTTTACTTTTTCAGGATATCCAGTTACATAGTACTTATCCGTATTAACTGAAACTTGTAGGGGGGCTTTAATTACCTGGGTTTTAGTTGCAGTTTTTAAGGTTTCTTCACGTCGGCCTTGAGTAACATAACCTTGTTGATTAGATGCTACATAAACAGCTAATAAAATAGCCAAAATCAAAGCAACAGCTCTATAGAACCAAGGTTTGTCAAAAAACTTTTTCATTTTTTATTTGACCCCCAATTCCAAACATGATTTACAATTCGTTGATACCACTTTGGCTTTTCTTCTTCCTCTTTTGGAACTAATTGAGCATTTAAATATTTCAAATATTCTTCTCTAGTTAGATCAAGCATAAACTGGCTATTACGAGTAATAGTTACCCCACCTGTTTCCTCTGAAACAACGATAGTAATTGCATCGGTAACTTCTGAAATACCAACAGCTGCACGGTGACGTGTTCCAAGCTTTTTAGGAATCATACTATTATCCGAAAGAGGCAAATAAGCTGCAGCAACTGCTATTCGATTATTACGAATGATTACGGCACCATCGTGCAATGGTGTGTTAGGGATAAAAATGTTAATTAATAATTCTCCGGTGATATCAGCGTCAATTGGAATACCGGTTTCAATATAGTCCTCTAGTCCTGTATTTTGTTGAATCGTGATCAAAGCACCAATTCTTCTTTTTGACATATACTGAATTGCTTTATCTAATTCTCCAATCATCTTTTCAGCAGCTTGCTTTTCAGTCATTGTAGTCCCACCAAAAATTGGTGATCTACCTAAATGCTCTAAGCCACGTCTAATTTCTGGCTGAAAAATAACGATTATTCCAATTACTGACCAGGAAAGAATCTGATCGACAAAATACGTTAATGTATGTAAATGTAACAACCCAGCTACAATTCTGACCAGAATAATTAATGATATTCCTTTCACTAATTGAACTGCTTTGGTCCCTCTTACCAACATAATTAAACGGTAAATAATGTACCATACAATTAAAATATCAATAATATTCATCAGGTTTTGCCAGGTAAATATTTGCTCAATATTAAACTTCATTGCCACCCTCCTAAAATTCAATTATACCCAAACTAAGCTCTTAGCGACCATACATTTTAAATTCGAGAAATAGATCATTATATTCTTGAATTTTCTTTGGACCTAAATCTTGATAAACTTGTAAATTTTTCATTGCTTGTTTACTTGGATAAAATTGTTTATCGTTTTTTATTTCTTTTGGTAATAATTCTTGAGCTTTTACATTAGGAGTTGCATAACCTATGTACTCTGCATTTTGAGCGGCATTTTTTGGATCAAGCATAAAATTAATAAAAGCATAAGCACCTTTTTTATTTTTTACAGTTCTAGGAATGACAAAATTATCAAACCATAAGTTTGAGCCTTCTGGCGGTACTACATAATGTAAATGTTTATTATCATTTAACATTGTACGAGCCTCTCCAGACCACGTTACTCCAACAGCAGCTTCATTTTGAATCATATACATTTTTAATTCATCTGAAATAATGGCTTTTACATTTGGTCCGAGACCATCCAATTTTGTTTTTGCCAATTTTAGATCTAAAGAATTAGTAGTATTTAAAGACTTTCCCATAGACGCTAAAGAAAGTCCCATAATATCTCTAGCAGAATCAACTAATAAAATATTATGCCGATAATCCTTGGACCAGAGATCATTCCAATGCTTTATTTGCCCAGGTTTTACAAATTTATCATTATATACAATTCCTAACGTTCCCCAAAAATATGGAACAGAGTAGGTGTTTTTGGGATCAAAAGAGTGATGTAAAAACTCACTCCCAATATTTTTGTAGTTTGGAATTTCTTTAGTATCAATTTTATCAAGCAACTTAGCTTTACGCATTTTTGAAATCATGTAGTCCGAAGGAACACAAATATCATATGCAGTACCACCTTGTTTTATCTTCGTGTACATGGCTTCATTAGAATCAAATGTTTCATAAATCACATGATATCCTGTTTGCTTTTCAAATTTCTTAATTAACTTGGGATCAATATAATCTCCCCAATTATAGATAATCAAATTTTTATTATTAGAGCTAACACCATTATTATTTAATTGTTTAGCCCCAGCTTCTAAGCCAAAGCAGACTAATAAAATAGTCACTATTCCAATTAATAGCTTCTTCATTGTGCACGCCCCTTACCAATATGGGTTTTATGATTCGTAATTACATAATAAATAAGGACTAAAATCATTACAAAAATAAACATCACAGTACTCAAGGCATTGATTTCTAGGTTAATTCCTTGTCGTGCGCGTGAATAAATTTCTACTGATAATGTTGAAAAACCATTTCCTGTAACAAAAAAAGTGACTGCAAAATCATCTAAGGAATAAGTCAAAGCCATAAAAAAGCCAGCTAAAATCCCGGGCGTAATAGCCGGAATCATTACCTTACTATAAACTTGCCAAGTGGATGCACCTAAATCTCGGGCAGCATCTACTAAAGAATAATCAAATTCTTTTAAGCGAGGCAAAACCATTAATACGACAATTGGAATTGAAAAAGCAATGTGACTTAATAAAACAGATCCAAAACCTAAACCAATTCCTAAAAAAGTAAAGAAGATTAAAAAACTCGCTCCAATAATTACATCTGGCGATACCATCAAAACATTATTTAAGGCTAATAAAGTTTTACGTCCTTTTTTATTTTTAGTCTGACTAATAGCAATCGCTCCAAAAGTACCAATTATAGTCGCAATCAAACTAGACAAGAGTGCTAGTAAAATTGTTTCTAGAAAGATTGCTAATAGTCTATTATCATTAAAAAGATCCTGATAATGACTTAAAGTAAACTTTTCAAAATGATCCATATTATGACCACTTGAGAAAGAATAAAATATTAAATAAAAAATGGGCAAATACATCAAAACCAGAACAAAAGCAAAATAGATTCGGGACCATTTTATTTTTTTCATAGTTTGATCTCCTTTTTATGATGATGATCTGATGATGTAAAGAGCATAACAATCACCATTAACACTATTAATACCACACCAATTGTCGAACCCATTGACCAATTCATAGTCGTCATAAAGTATTCTTCAATTGCAGTACCAAGTGTAATTACTCGATTTCCTCCAATTAACCTAGTTAGCATAAATAGAGAAAGTGAAGGTATGAATACTGCTTGAATTCCTGACTCAACTCCAGATTTTGAAAGTGGCCATAAAACCTTAATAAATGTTTGCCATTTACTTGCGCCTAAATCATAAGCTGCTTGAATTACAGCTGGATTAATGTCACAAATTGCATTATAAATTGGCAAAATCATAAATGGAATTTCGATATAAGCTGCAACAAAAATAAAGGCAAAATCAGTAAACAAAATATTTGCAGGTGCTATTCCAAAAAGGCGTAGAAAATTATTCAATAAGCCATGCTTACTAAAAATGCCAATAAATGCGTAAGCTTTCAAAAGCAAGTTAATCCAAGTAGGCAAAATAATCAATAACAGCCAAAATTGCTGGTTTTTCATTTGGCTTAAAATATAGGCAATTGGATAAGAAATTAGCAGCGTAATTAAGGTAATTAAGAATGCATACCAAAATGAATTTAGAGTCATTCTTAAAAAAGTACCATTAACAAAAAATTGCTGAAAATTCTTTAAGGTAAAGCCATCATCCCCTTTAAATGCATTAATTGTAATCAAAATAATCGGAGCGATAACAAATAAGCTAAGCCATAGAATATAAGGAATGAGAAAAAACAATTTACTTTTTTTCATATCTTACTCCTCTCCTTCATATGCCTCTAAACGCTTATCAAATTCAGCTTCACTTTCGCCAAAACGCATAACATGAATATCTTCAGGATCAAAATATACTCCTACTTCCTTACCAATTTTAGTTGGATTAGTGGAGTGAATTAACCATTCATTTTCGTCACTATCAATGGCCTTAATTTCAAAATGATCCCCTAAAAAGAGCTGACTTTCAACCACAACTCTTAGTTTTCCATGTTCAATATCAGTGATATCTAAATCTTCCGGTCTTAAAACGACCTCTACCTTTTCACCAGGTTTAATACCTGCATCAGCACATTCAAAACGATGATTTCCAAATTCCACTTCATAATCCTTAATCATCCGTCCACTTAAGATATTAGAATCGCCAATAAAGCGAGCAACAAAGTCATTAACTGGTTCATCATAAATATCAACCGGACTACCACTTTGTTGAATTTTCCCTTCATTTAAAACAAAAATTTCATCACTCATTGCTAGAGCCTCCTCTTGATCATGAGTAACAAAAATAAAAGTAATCCCCAGCTTTTTTTGAATTTCACGTAATTCAAATTGCATATCTTTTCTTAAACGTTTGTCTAAGGCAGATAAAGATTCATCTAAAAGTAGCACCTTTGGTTGATTAACAATTGCTCTGGCAATTGCAACTCGTTGCTGCTGTCCACCACTTAATTCAGAAATTTCTCGGTTTGCAAAGCCATCCAATTGAACCATGTGTAAAGCTTCTTTAACAGCTAATTTTATTTCTTGCTTATCCTTTTTCTTGATCTGTAAACCGAATGCCACATTTTCAAAAACATTCATATGAGGAAACAAAGCATAATTTTGAAAAACAGTATTAATTTTTCTTTTAGCAGCATCTAAATTAGTAATATCTTGTCCATCAAAAAAAACTTGTCCACTCGTTGGTTCGCTAAATCCAGCAATTATTCTTAAAATAGTAGTTTTCCCAGAACCTGATGGTCCTAATAAAGAATAAAATTTTCCCGATTCAATCGTTAAATTAATGTCCTTTAGTGCTACAAAACCATCATCATATTCCTTACGAACATGCTTTAATTTAATAATATCGCTCAATTTTTTCTCACCATCTATCTCATAAAAAAAGCTACAAGCCGTTACTTGTAGCGTTGTACTAGTATCTAATCTTTTTCTTTTCCAATAATTCTTACTTCAGTTTGTAAATCAATACCAAAGTCTTTTTTTATTGTTTTTTGAATTAAGTGGATTAAATCTAAATAATCAGTAGCTGTAGCACCGCCAACATTAACGATAAAGCCAGCATGCTTCATTGAATCTTCTGCTCCACCGATTCTTTTACCTTGCAGACCTGCTTTAATAATCATTGGTCCTACGAAATGTCCTGCTGGACGTTTAAAAACACTTCCACAAGAAGGATATTCTAGTGGTTGTTTTGCTCTGCGTAAACCATTAAAATATTCCATCTTTGCTTTGATAGCCCACTTATCTCCTGGCTCAAGACCAAAAGTAGCACTCACAACAATATCTCCAGTTTCTTGAACCACGGAGTGGCGATAGCCGAATTCCATTTCATCATGTGTGTAAGTCTTAAATTCACCAGCACGAGTTAAGACACGAACAGACTTAATAACAAATTCTGTTTCACCGCCATAGGCGCCCGCATTCATAAAGACTGCTCCTCCTACACTACCAGGAATACCAGCCGCAAATTCTAGACCGCTTAGACCAGCTTCACATGCTGCTTCAGATGTATCAATAATTCTTGCCCCAGCATCCGCTGTAACAGTTGCCTCATCTTTATTTGCAACAATTGTGTCCATTTTTGTCAAAATCAAAACTAAACCAGAAATACCACCATCTCTAATGATCAAGTTAGAAGCATTTCCAATAACAGTTAAGGGAATATTATTTTCTTTAACCGTATCTACTAATAGTTCGAGCTCATTTAAATTTTTAGGAAAAGCAAGATACTGCGCAGGTCCTCCCGTCTTAGTAAAAGTAAAACGGCTCAATGGAATATTTTCTTGAATGTCAATCCCCTGTTTTCTTAAATCCATCAGTTGCATTTTTATCTCTCTTTTCCTTAAATAATCATCTCTTTAATCATACCGCATTAAATGGATAGTTTTCTACCTTAAGTGTTATACTAAAAAGAAAAATAATGTTTTATTTAGAGGATAAAAATGAACTTTACTGCAATGGATTTTGAAACGGCAAACAGTCATCCGGAAAGTGCCTGTTCTCTTGCTTTAGTTATGGTTAGAAATAATGAAATTGTGGATCGTTTTTATACAGTTATCAATCCACAAATGCCTTTTGATGGAAGAAATATAAGAATTCATGGCATTACAGCTGAAGACGTAAAAAATGCTCCAACAATGGCTGAAGTCTGGCCAAAAATAAAAAAATTATATCAACCAGGAATGTTAGTAGCTGCCCATAACGCTCGCTTTGATTGCCGCGTAATGGAGAAATCACTGGCTCGCTATAATATTCCGGCACCCCATTACTTTGCAATTGATACTTTAGCAACTAGTAAAGCCTTTGAACCCTATCTTCCTAATCACAAACTAGATACAGTCTCAGAGGCTTTAAATATCAATTTATGGCACCACCATAATGCTTTAAGCGATAGCGAAGCTTGTGCAGGTATTTTAATTGAGGAAAATAAACGTGTTGGAGATGATCCAATCAAAAAAATGGTTAAGCCTATCTAAGCTTAACCATTTTTTATTATTCAAAATATTTTTTTCGTAAATTGCAATAATAAATTGAACACTTAAGCTGCTTGATAGATGTGATCTA
>CAJUTO010000025.1 GCA_910589675.1 uncultured Lactobacillus sp.
CACCGTTGCCATTAACAAAGGCTAAGTCACCTGGCTTAAGAGCGTAAGTTTTACCGTTGCTTAATGTAACTGTAATGCCCTTTACTGATCCATCACTATTAACTGGGAAACTAGCTGCTTGTCCATTGTAAGTCATTGAACTTTCTCCATTTAACTTGATGGAAACTTGAGCCTTAGTAATTTCATAACTACCATTTGCGTTATTGATCCAAGTATAGTTGGCCGTATCTTTTTCAATCTTATCCAAGCCACTTTGCTTTAACTTAATAATGTAATTGCCTACAGCAGTTGGGGTAGAAATTGCTTGACCGCTTTGGTCATAGAATTGGAAGTCACTAGCTTCTAATCCACTAGCAGTCAATGTTCGACCATTGTTAGTTGAAATTGTAACAGCAAAGTTATCTGGATTAAGAACAGTTGGCTGACCAGTCCATGGCGTATTTTGATTACCAGTAGTAAAGGTAATTGTTGCCGTCGCCTTATCAATAATCCATTGCCAACCGTTGATATCGTTACCAGCACTATCTTTAGCAAAGACAAACTTATAGTTTGAGTTAAGCTTATCCATGTCACTAGTGGTCTTAAGGCGCAATGTGTAAGTGTCCACATTAACTGGAACAGTAGTCATTACATTATCAGTTGAATTTATCCATTCAAATTGATCACTGGATAAAGATGGGTATATAAGCTTATCGCCATTAACAAGACCGGTCATGTTAAAGTAGCCCTTCATAGCGTCACTACCATAATCAACCGAAACACCTTGTCCATTGTAAATAACATGCTTGGGCTCACCAGTAAACGATACCTGAACTTGAGTTGGATTAATAACATATTCCTGAGCGTTATTTATTACATTATCACTTGTCCATGAGAAGTTAGTGTAAGAACGCTCCAATTCGGTGAGTGCACTATCACTTAAACGAACTTGGTAAGTGCCGGCATTCTTTGGAACACTAGTTGTCCATTGACCATCAACATAATATTCAAGATCACCGTCTTTAAGTGTTACAGTCTGACCACTAGGCAAACCAACACCACTGATTGTCAATGTGTAACCTGTAATGTTGTGAGCTTGACCATTATAAGTATCAGTTTGTCCACCGCTAAGAGTAATTGTTCCTTTAGCCGGCGTAATATCAAATTGATAGTACTTACTATAGTCAATAGTTACATCATAGTTAGTATTATCACGCTGTAAAGTATCAATACCACTATTGGTTGATGTTTCTGGCAAGATACCAATGTAGTAAGTACCAACATTGATTGGCGTTTGAACTGTATTACCTTGTGCGTCCTTACCAGTGAAGACAGAATAAGTTCCATCAGCATTCTTGACGTACCATTGGAAGTCAGCCTTGTCAAAGGTATCAGTGTTTAAAGTTTCACCATTTACAAGGCCATTAGCTTCTAAGTGGTTGATTAAGTCTTGCAAAGGCATTTCGGCACCGCTACCTGTGTAAACAGCTGATGATTCTCCGTCTAAGTAAACAGTAAGGGACTTTTTGTTAATCGTGTACGATGCTTGTCCGGTAATTTGTGCATTATTAAAGTCCAAGTTACCTTTCAAGTAGCTGTAGTTAGAATCTCGGCTTACCAAGTCTTCAAGAATAGTCTTTACTTGATCAGCTTTGAGTTTGATGACATAAGTACCAGCATTCTTTGGCGCATTAATTTTAGCGCCATTGCTGTACCAGTCATAATCTCCTGTGTAATCCATGTTAGGATTGAAAGCATAGGTGACCTCAGTGGTTCCACCACCTTGTTTTGGCACAGTTAATTTAATTGTAATTGTATTATCTCTATCTTGCTTAATTAATTCAGTCGAAGTTACTATCTGACCATCATATATCTTAGAGCCATTTCCACTCAAATTAAGATTTGGAGCATATTGACTAATTGTCAAAGTACCACTGCCAGTATCAGCTAGCTTAACATTAGCAAAGTTAATATTAGGGTTAGCTTGTTCAATTCGCTCAAGACCAGCTTGGGTTAAGCGAATAGTATAAGTACCAGCATTAATTGGTCCAGAGATTTGACCATTATTATTGATTGTTACCAAAACATTTTTACCTGTTGAGTCAATAAATTCAAAGTCGCCAGATTGAAAAGTGTAATTGTTTAATCCTGCAAGCGGCCTGCCATCTGCACCTTTAATTACAATTGATGGTGCGGTATTAAAGCTAGCATTATTTAAAACAGCTGATCCATCGTATGTCTTTTGAACGTTAGCATTAAAGGTAACCGAACCTGCTTGAGCTTGATTGATTGTGTAAACAAATGCTCCTTCAACTTTTGAAATATCATAGTTAGAATTTTCTTTATCAAGTGTTGTGATATAGTCATTGTTCAAGATCAAATAGTAAACCCCTGCATTCACTGGTTGACCTTGAAATTTGATATATTGGTCGCCACTCTTGGTGTACCAAGCATAGTCATTGGCAGTAATACTGTGATTTAAAGTAAAGTCTTTGTTATTACTTGTATCTCTTCCTGCCCAAGTAATTTTATTATAAATACTTGTACCATCAATTGGTTGACCATTATAATCTCGTTCATAACTACCGCCAATAGTTGCAATAGCTTTTGCCTTATCGATAGTGTACTTGATCGTGCCACTTACAGCATCAAAACTATAATTCGAATTAATCTTCTGTAAATCTTTAAGACCAGTAGCATTCAACCTAGCTTCATAGCTGCCAGAATCAGTTGGGATAGCGTTAAGCTTAGTGCCATCAAGGGTATACCAATCAAAGTCGCTAGCGGGAAGGCCTCTTGCGGTTAATGCGCTATTTGCAATAGTTCCATTACCACTAATTGTTAAACCAGCACCATCTACACTAGCTTGCTGACCGTCGTAAGTCTTGCTTTGATCTCCTGAAACAGTAACATTAGTAATTGGCTTCGAATTAATAATATAAGTGGCAGTACCAGTAATAGTTGACTGACCATCCTCTTCCCACTTAATACTGTTATTACCATATGCTTTTATAATATTTTGTTTACCTTGAGCTGTTAAGCGTAACTCATAAGTACCAGCATTAGTTGGCAAAGCAATCGACCAAGTTTGACCATTATCAGATGAGAATTCAACATCTCCAGCTTGTAAGCTATAGGGATTAGCTGTAGGTCCTGTAACTGTAACACCGATTGGGTCATCACCAGGACCATTATTAAGGTCATCAAGAGTGATCGGACTACCATTATAAGTTGACTCATTAGTACCTCCTAAAATTGCTGTTCCAGTTGCCGTATAGGTTATATTAATTACAGTAGGAAGCGTATCAATAGTAACAGTTTGAGCTGGAATAGGTTTCCAGTCTGGAATATTTAATGTTGTTTCAGTAGTTGTGCCATCAGGATGAGTAACAATTTGTTTAATGACTTTCGTATAATTATCAAAAACAGGCATATTATTGTAGCGGTCCCATTCACCCGTAGTCCAGCCACTACCATCAAAGCCATCAAATACTACTCCGCTATCATCAGCATTTACGCGTACAGGTCTAGTAATTGTTGCTGATTGAGTCGTAGCTTGGGTAACTGAAGGAGTTCCTGGTTGGTTAACTGGCGTGAAGTTAATTACACGGTTAATAGTTTTTTGCGTCAATGATTTAGGTACATAGTAAGTTGTCAACTCGTTACGAACATACCATTGAGGAGCATTATTAGTAGTAAATACTGTATTGGAATTATAATTTGGATTAGCAAAATTTACAGTAGTATATGTGCCTGTAGAATTGAGGTTTACTATTCCATAGTCATTGCCAGCATCGGGAGGAGTAACATTACACTGTCCATCTTGTGCTATATTCCACTTTCCAGAAATTACATGGAAACCTAAGTTGTCCTCATCACCAACCGTCTTATCCCAAGTCCAATCTCCATAAACCACTTTATTGGTTGAAACATTAATAGTCCCAGCTTGTTTGAAGAAGACTTGAATCTGCGCATCGGGTGCAACCGATTGGCCATTCTTATCACCACCTGCATACACAAATTTAGCGGTTATTGTTCTAGCTTCAGTTTTATTTGGAACATAGAAAATAGTATGAACAGGTTGAGCTTCATAAAGAGATGCAGCCGTAGTATATGCAGTTGAGCGCTTAGAAATATCGCTGGTATTGCCATCATTACCATTCCAAGTAGGGAAAACAAATTGATTAGCGGGAACTTTATTAGTATTTGTAGCAGGACCACCAGTGTAAGCTGTATATCCATTTAAGGTTGGTACATTGGCAGTTACCGTAGCCCACTCTTGCGGTAAATTAGTCCAAGCCCCGGATACTACATGGTAACCAGGTGTGTTACTATCACCTTTTTTAGTATTCCATTGCCATGGACCATACGTAACAGTTCCAGTTACCAAATCTTTTGTAGCTTGCCGAGTATAGTAAACATCTAAAACTGCAGAAGTAAAGGCATTACCATCCTCAGTATAAGTACCGTCTTCATTAACTTTTGTCTTAACGTAATTTACGGTAACAGTACGTGTTTCTTGTGCGGCTGGTTCAGTATTAGTTACGTCTTTAGTTTTATGAACTAAGTGAACAACAACATTTGCACCATAGAATGAAGGAGCAGCCTCAGTCGTCCATTTATAATTTGGTATTGTCCAATTACAACTTGGCTTTGTAAATGATACCCAGAAATCTCCAGCAACTGTTGCTCCTGCAGGTACTCCAGAGACACTAACAGATTGATATTTACCTGGATTTACGCCATCTGGGAATTTAAGAGTATTGCTATATGCACCATTACCAGCATTTGCTATATCAAATTGAACAATCTCTTTATTTTCCGTATCATCCCAGTACGTAATGGTAAACTGCATTTGATCAGTCACAGTCACCTTCGCAGTAGCTGGAGCAGTTACGGCAGTATATTGCTGACCATTTACAGAAACTGGATAAGTTGCAATAACTTTAACATTATAGGTTCCTACTTGATCCCAATTTGGTTCACTATTATCAAGAAATTCAAATGTAGTACCTGCTGGAAAATCTGTACTATTAGCAACTAAATCTTTAGCAGTTAAGCTATTTCCTTTATAGACAGTTTTGTCTTGAATCTGAATTTCTTTCTTTTGATCCGCCGGAAGAGTAACAACTTGATATGTAGCATCTGCATAGTTAACTAAGTGATTGTTGTGACCAGTTAAGTCATTAATAGGATCAGACGAGATTTTCTTTAATACATAATTATGTTCAGTAATATAATCCTCAAGCTTCTGATCAATCATCTCTTTGTAACTAGTAATGGCATCTGTCATATTACTTGCCGAAGATGCATCGTAAACAACCGGTACAGAAATAGTAGTAAGTTGGCTACCACTGGCATTATTAATAGTGATAGTGTGTGTATTACTATTTTTGCCAGATAAAAGGGTGTAAAGAGCACCGCTAGTCAAAATAATTGGTTGACTTACGCTACTAAATCCTAAAGTATTTAAGTTGTTTGCAGTAATTGTAGAGTTATCACCAAGATAAACCACAGTCTTAACATTACGAATGACATCTGAAGCACTATTTACCTTGCTAAAATCCCATTTAGAAAGATCAACATATTGAGCATTTGAATTAGTAAACAAATTGAACATGTTCGTAACATTGCTCGTGTTCCAGTTAGCAATCGCACTTGCATCAACCAATGATCCTTCATTGGCAAAAGCTGCAGTAAGATCAGTTATCTTACTGGTATTCCAGTTTTCTAAGCCGTTTAGAGTAGCTAGACTAGAATTAAGATTAAATATCATACTCAAATCTGTCACATTACTCGTATCCCAATTAGCTAATGCACTGAGATCGATCAGCTTATCATTACCCATAAAAATTTTACCCATATTGGTTACATGGCTTACATCCCAATTTTCTAAGCCATGAAGATTGGTAAAGTTATTATTAGCAAATGCAGTGTTGAGGTTTTGTAAACTGCTAGTTTTCCAATTGCTAAGAGCAGAAATATCTAAAACATTGGTAGAATCTTGCTCATTAAAGATATTGCTCATGTTAGTAACTTTCTGAACATCCCAGTTTTCCAAACCAGTTAAGCTAGTCAAACTCTGCGTACTATGGAATGCTGCTACCATACTTGTTACATTAGAAACATTCCAATCACTGACTCCAGTCAAAGAGGATAGCTTAGTGGCACTATTAAAAGTATTCTGCATCGAAGTAACACTACTGGTGTCTAAATTATTGGCATATAAGTTGGTCAGTGTATTACTTTGGAATGTATTATTTAAGTTATTACTTGCAAGCTTAATCTTCTTATCATCAGTCTTACTAAAGGCAATAGTAGCAGCATTTTGCCAGCTTTTAATTAAATCATTAGAAATCGACACTTGAAGACCATCAGTTGATTTATTAGCGGCCGCAAAGTCAGCATCATTAGGCACAATAATATGAGTTTGATCACCAGTGTAGCCAGTTAATTGGTAATAATTTGTACCATCAAATGTCGTGTTCTGCCCTGTCCACTTAGAGGTATCTAATGTCCCCCAAGTAGCAACATCATATCCGCCATTAGCAGTGGGTGTGGTGGCTGTTGCTGCTACAGTCTTATTGTCTTGAAGAGCATTAACATTAGCCTTGACAGCAAGATTACTTACATTAAGTGTAGTAGTATTCTGCACAGCAGAATTAGTATTATTTTTTTGATTTAAAGAATCTGTTTCACTTTTAGTTTGAGAAATAGAAGAATCAGGCTTTGAAGTTTCAGTTTTTTGAACAATAGAAGGAGTTTCTGCAGACTTGGCAGTTGTACTCTGTTGATTACTATTTTGAGTAGGAACTGTAGTATTCTCTACATCATCCTTCTTAATTTCATCAGACTTTTGGACTGCATTCTTATCTGCAGTCTTTTCTGAATCTGTAATACCTTTTTGAGCTTGCTTAGATCCCTCTGTCTTAGACTCTTGAACTTGATTAGCATCAATTACTTCATCTTTTTGAGCATCATTTTTATTAGTTTGTGCATTCTGTTCTTGAACATTATTAGGTAAAGTATCTGCATGAACTACTTCATTAGTACCTATTCCTAAAAATAAAGTTGATAAAAGAACAGAACAAGTTCCAATAGTTAACTTTCTTATACTAAATCTTTGTTTTGTATCTAAGTCACGTTTATTGAATAACATGTGGCCTCAATCTCCTTAAAAACTTCCCTTTATCAAAGGTATTTTAACGCTAAAAAAGGCCTAATACCATATTATATATAATAAAACATGTATTTATA
Organism: uncultured Lactobacillus sp.; assembly: GCA_910589675.1. Classification (GTDB taxonomy): domain Bacteria; phylum Bacillota; class Bacilli; order Lactobacillales; family Lactobacillaceae; genus Lactobacillus. The sequence goes on from CAJUTO010000025.1 coordinate 7,237, forward strand.
TAAAAAAGACTTAATTCCGATAAAATATCAGAACTAAGTCTTTTAAGTCACTCTTAATTATTCATTTTCCATTTTTTTCCACCAAGTCGGTAACTCAGCAAGTAATTTTCTTAACGCTTGGCCACGGTGAGAAATAGCATTTTTTTCATCTACTGTCATTTCAGCAAATGTCTTTCCCTTATCAGGAACAAAGAAAAGTGGATCATAGCCAAAATCTCCATCCCCTCGCGGATAAGTCAAAATTTCGCCTCTAATTTCCCCTTGCGTTACTAAATCATCATCAAATCTACCTGGCCACGAAACTACCATAGTTGTATGAAAGGTAGCTTGTCTTTTCTCTCGGGGAACACCGCCTAGTTCAGCCAATAATTTTGCATTATTTAAGGCATCATTATGAGCTTCGCCTCCGTAGCGAGCAGAATGAACTCCAGGAGCTCCGTTTAATTTATCAACTGATAAACCTGAATCATCAGCAAGAGTTGGTAAATTACTGAACTCCGCCATTTTATGAGCTTTTAATTTTGCATTAGCTAAAAATGTTGTCCCAGTTTCTAGAACATGGGGAGGATCAGTTAGGTCCTGATTAGTAATTACATGAATGGGAAAATTTATTTTCTTTAAGGCCTCTTCAACTTCTCTAGCCTTATTTTTATTGTTAGTTGCAAATAATAAAGTATCCATTTTTAATCCTCAGCATCTACATGATGACCAACTATCGTGTCATCATTCATCCATTGACGGGTAATTTCAGTAAACTTCTTTGCTTCTCCAGTTGTATAGTAGTCATGTTTTACCGGAGCAGTACTCTCAGCAAATAAATCATCACGTCGCAAAACATTATATGTATATTGTGCCACTTGATCAGCTGGATCTACAATTTTTTTATCTTGACCCACCACAGCCACAATTTCTTCTCTCAATAAAGGATAATGTGTGCAGCCTAAAACTAAGGTATCATAATCAGCATTTTTCAATGGAGTTAAACTTTCGCTAACAACTGCACTCTTAGTATCTTCATCGGGATCTTCTTCAGCTAGTGGGGCCAATTTAGGCTGAGCAAATTCACTGACCTTAATTTCTGGATCACGATACTGAATTTCTTTTAAATAAGAATGACTAGCCACAGTAGCCTTAGTACCAATTACAGCTACATTTTTAGTTTCTGTAGTTCTTGCTGCAGCTAAAGCACCAGATTGAACAACACCAATTATCTGTAGTGGTATTTCTTTCTGAATAGTTGCCATTGCTACAGCGGTTGCTGTGTTACAACCAAAAATAATAATTTTTACATCTTTACTTAATAAGAAGTTTACACTATCGCGAGTTAGAGAAATAATCTCTTCTCTTGAGCGATCCCCATACGGCATATTAGCCTGGTCGCCAATAAAAATTGTTGACTCATTAGGCATTTTTTCAATTACTTTTTTTAAAACGGTTAAGCCGCCTAATCCTGAATCTAAAACTCCAATTGGTCGATTATCCATTAAAAAAACTCCTTTAAATAAATGATGATTAAATTCTCTTTTCTACTCCACCTATTTTAAGTTAAAATGATATAGAAGACAAAAGGAAATGAAAGCATGGAACATACAAACGAACATCTTTATTTTTTAAATTCATTATATCGTGATTTTATCTTACCTACCATTTTAGGTAGCGAAGACAAAGAAATTCTTTACTGGGCCGGAAAACATGTTAGTCGTAAATATGATTTATCAGATATCGATGATTTAATCGAATTTTTTGATATGGCTCAATTTGGAACTTTAAAAGTACTTAAAGATCGCAAACATACCGCAGTTTTTGAATTATCCGGCCAGGTCGTAACTGATAGACTGGATAGCCAAAGTGATGAATTTTCACTTGAAAGTGGAATTATTGCGGAATGTTTAGAGCGCCAAAATGGTACTCCAACTGAAGCTTCAGCTACTGTTACTAAAAAGCACGTAGTTCAAATCACTGCGCAATCTGACTAACTATTAACCAAGTAAAAGAATAGCAATAATAAAAAACGGGAAAGTCTCAATACAGAGGCTTTCCCGTTTTTTATTATTTATATTAGTCAGTATATTGATCTAAAATTTGTTCAAGTTTTTCCTTAGGAGTATAACCAGTTAAACGGTCAACAATCTTACCATCTTTCTTAATTAATAAAGTTGGGATTGCCATAATTCCTAAGTTACGAGCAGTTTCTTGGTTTTGATCAACATCCATTTTGGTGAATTTTACATCATCCATTTCTTCAGAAAGTTGGTCAATAACTGGTGATTGCATCTTACATGGACCACACCAAGTTGCCCAAAAATCAATTAAAACAACGCCTTCGCTAGTTTCTTCTTCAAAAGTTGCATCTGTAATTTCATCAACCATTGTTATTACCTCACAAATAAATTCTTTAAATTATAAGTATAGTTTAGTAGAATTACTTACTTTTTGCAAGTATATTGCTTACTGTAAATGAACGATTGTCGCTCCAGTTCCACCTTGGTTAGCAGGCGCATAACTATAGCTCTTTACGTGTCTGTTTCTCTTCAAGTATTGTTGAACACCATTTCTAATTGCCCCAGTTCCAATTCCATGGATAATTGTGACGGTATTTAAACCAGCTAAGAGGGAAGAATCGATGTAGCGATCTAAGTTAGTTAGAGCTTCTTCATAGCGCTGTCCCCTTAAATCAAGCTCACTACTTGCACGCGTAGAACGAAGACCACGACTCGAGCGAACAGCTCTTTCTGCCTTCTTAGGAGCAGCTTGTGTACTAATCTTTTCAATATCCCGATCAGTGACTTTAACTTTCAAAATGCCAATTTGAACTTCAAATTCATGATCAGCAAGTTTTTTCGTAATTACACCTTGCTGTCCATAAGATAGAACTTTCACAGTATCACCAACACTTACATCATGACGCCGCTTTTCACGTTGCAAGACCTTGTTCTGGGCCAAGTTTTGATTTTCACGCTCAAGTTTATTTAAAGCACCTTTAGCTTCAATAACTTTATTGGTTCTAACTTGACCCCCAGCTCTTCTTTGTTCTTCAAGATCATTGATGATCTTATCAGCTTTTTGACGCTTTTTAGCAAGCATTTCATCAGCTTTTTCTTGAGCTTTTTCAAGTTGCTTTTGTACTTGTTGATTATACCAGTCAAGACCATTCTGGAGTTGCCGCTTAAGAGTGATACTTTGGTCAACATTTTGCTTTAAAGTTTCATGAAGTTGCTCAGCAGCCTTAGTCTGCTCCGTCAATCGTTCAATCATCTTATTAATATCACTATCTTCGTCATTCATCAAACTTCTAGCCTTGTCGACTACAACTTCATTCATCCCTAATTGATGTGCAATGGCAAATGCATTACTTTGTCCAGGGATACCAATTCTCAAACGATACGTTGGAGCAAGTTTCTTTAAGTCAAATTCCATTGAGGCATTCGTAGTTCTTGCACGATTATAGCCATAAAGCTTTAATTCCGGATAGTGTGTAGTAATCGCAATTTTAGCTTGTGCTCCCCGTAAATCATCTAAAATAGCGATCGCTAGACTAGCTCCCTCTTCAGGATCAGTTCCGGCTCCCAATTCATCAATTAAAACCAAATCATCCTCAGTTACATCTTTCATTATTTTTATAATTTGGTCCATATGTGATGAGAAAGTACTTAATGACTGTTCAATAGATTGCTCATCCCCAATATCGGCGTAAATTTCATTAAAAACAGTTAATTGACTGCCTTCTTCAGCTGTGATAAATAATCCCGCTTGAGCCATCAATTGGAGCAGCCCTAAAGTCTTCAGCGTGATTGTCTTACCACCTGTGTTAGGTCCCGTAATCAGCATGGTATCAAAGCTAGTTCCTAATTCAATATTATTAGGAACAACTTTTTTAGGATCAATTAATGGGTGTCGAGCCTTTCTCAACTTAATGACATGATCTTGATTTAATACTGGTTCTGTAGCTTTCATTGCTTTAGCTAATTTGCTTTTAGCACTTAAAAAGTCTAATTGTGTTAATGCATCCGCATTATTTTTTATTTCTTTTTGATACATACCAGCAAGTTCTGACAATTCAATTAAGATACGGTGGATTTCCTGACGCTCTTGAGCCATTAAATTTTGCTGTCGGTTATTAAGAACTAAAACTGCTTGTGGCTCAACAAATAAAGTCTGTCCACTAGCACTTTGATCATGAACAACTCCACCGAATTTATTCTTATATTCTTGTTTTACAGGTAATACATAGCGACCATCTCTAATGGTTACGATATTTTCTGACAAATATTGTGTATGCTTTCCACTGATATAATCATTCATGTGATTTTTAATATCAGTTTCATTGCTTTGAATATCATGTCGCAGCTGCATTAACTTAGAAGAAGCTGTATCCTTAACAGTTCCGTCATATTCAATTGCCTGATTCAACTTCTTAAATAAGTCTTCTGGAATTACTAAATTTTTAAGAGTTTTTTCAATCGGTCGGGTATCAATTTCACGCTCTTCTAAGTCAGCAGTAAACTGAGAAACATCTTTAGCTAAGCTAAGAATTAGAAAAATATTACCTAATTCTTCACCATTTAAATTTGCCTTGACCTTCAAACGCTTCAAGCTAGCTCTAACATCTTTAAAGTCAGTTATCGGCATTGGTCCTTTAACTCGTAAAATATTAGAAAGGACCCTAGTTTGATCAATTGATTTTTTTACTTCATCAAAATTACTACTTGGCATTAACGTTAAAGCCTGCTCTTTTGCAGGTGCTGTAATAGCCAAGTCACTTAATTGTTTAATTATGCGATTATATTCTAATTTTTCAATAATTTTAGAGTTCATATATTCCACCTAGCAAAAAGGCCCCAGAGTTGGGACCATTTTTATATTGTTGTAATGAATAAATTTATAAAAAATTGAGAAATTCCAGGAGAAAAATGCAAGATACCACTTGCTAAAATAGAATGCCCCAGCATATTTTGCAAACCATCGTTAGGAATTGTGGCTAAAATAAACAAAAGCAAATAAACACTAATCTGTGTCACAATAAAAGAAATAATTAAACTTCCCCAGAGATTTAGGTTAGAGTTTACCGTAACATATCTTAATTGATTAAACCCTAGCATCACAAAACGCCATAAGCAACAAACAATCAACAGAATAATTGAAAAAGCAATTGCTGCATAAAATGATTTATCTAAGGTTAATCCCGTAGTTTTATCAAAGAAAGCAAAGCTGCTTCGATCATTTGCGGATGGATATGGAACCCACAAATTTAAAAAGTTACTAAATGGTTTATACAATAAAGTGGCTAAAATTAGCCCGATTACATATCCACCAGCTGCTAAGCCTTCATATACTACACCACGCCGATAGCCTACATAACAACAATAGATAAAAATTAATAAAATGAAAAAAGAAATCATTGCTCATCCTTGATTAAGCAAAAAAGACTAGCTTCAATCGCCAGTCTTTTTTGAAGATTATTCGCCGCTTAAGCGATCGTCTGACAAAAATGTATTTAAAACTCCTTGTACCATGTTCCACTCATCATCATCTGTGATTTCATGTAAGTCAGAACTAGTTACATCGCCATCTGCATCTGCATCATAGCTGAAAGCTTGTACTTCAACATCATCATCGTCACTAACAGCTGCTGGATATAGTAAAACGTAAGATTTACCATAATCTTCAGATGTAAAAGTAAATAAGATTTCAAATAATTCTTCATTACCTTGTTCGTCAACTAAAGTAATTTGACGATCATTATCTTGGTTAGCGTTAATTTTTTCACTCATTTTAATTATCCTTTCTGGTTGCTTCTAAATAGTTTTGCAAGATTAAAACAGCAGCCATTTGGTCAATAACTTTTTTTCGTTCAACACGATCATGGACGCCAGCTTCTTCGACTAAAATTCGATCAGCTTGCACTGTTGTAAGACGTTCATCTACGTAATAAACAGGTAGGTCAAACTTTTCTTTTAAGCGCTCACCATACTGTTTACTTCTTTCTACGGAATGTCCACTACTACCATCCATGTTTTTAGGTAAACCTAAAACAAAGCCTTCAACATCATATTTACGTACAATTTTTCTGATTTGACGCATACCAAAGCTAAACTTGCTTTCGTCAATCTTAATTGTTTCAAGCTCTTGAGCGGTAATTCCCAAAGGGTCACTGATTGCAACACCGACAGTCTTAGAGCCAACATCAAGTCCAAGTAATCGCATTATTTATTTTTACCTAAATAACTCTTAACCAATTCCTCAATAATTTCATCACGTTCATGTTTCAAGATCAAATTACGTGCATCATTATGCCGAGGAATATATGCAGGGTCGCCTGAAAGTAAGTAACCAACAATTTGATTAATTGGGCTATAGCCCTTTTCCTCAAGTGCATTGTATACGTCTTGTAGAGTATCGTATACATTCTTACCCTTATTTTGGTTAAAGTCAAAATGCATTGTTTTATCTAGCGAACTCATAATAAAATTCCTCCTATTCTTCTTAATTTTACTTGAAATATCGAACGAACTCAATTAATTTTGTTTTTCTTCAACTTCTTGTAACACTTTAGCGATAGCATCTTTTAATCCTGCTGGATTCTTACCACCGGCTTGTGCCATATTTGGACGGCCACCACCGCCACCACCAAAGATTGGAGCAGCAGTTTTAATCAAATCGCCAGCCTTAAGTCCTGCCTTAATAGCCTTACCATCTAAGCTAATTACCATATTAGCTTTACCATTCACTTCAGCAGCTAAGACTAAAACATCAGATTTATTGCTGCTCTTCCAGTTGTCAGCAAGTTCACGCAAATCATTCATACCTTCAACATCAGCTTGCGCAGCAATTACCGTTAAATCTTTAACTTGCTTAATGTCATTAAATAGATCGCCAGCTTTTGCCTTATTAATTTGAGCCTTTAATTGTTCAGCTTCTTTTTGGCTTGCACGTAAATCATCTTCGATAGAAGAAATCTTATTAACTACATCTTCAGCCTTAGTTGCCTTAACTTCATCTTGAACTTCTTTCAAGATTTCGTCACGGTCTGTTACATACTTGTAAGCTTCTGGACCAGTGACAGCAATAATTCTACGAGTACCAGCACCAACAGCAGACTCAGAAACAATCTTAAGCATTCCGATTTGATCAGTATTTTCACAGTGTGTACCACCACAAAATTCAGTGGAGAAGTCATCGATTTGAACAACACGAACTGTGTCACCATATTTTTCACCAAATAATGCTAAAGCGCCCATCTTTAAACCAGTATCTGGGTCAGTAACAGTGGTCTTGACTGGAATTTCTTCCCAAATCTTTTCGTTAACTAACTTTTCAACACTAGCAATTTCTTTCTTAGTCATTGGCTCTAAGCTTGTAAAGTCAAAACGTAAGTAATCTGGTTCAACTAAAGAGCCAGCTTGGTGAGTATGAGTACCTAAAACTTCACGTAAAGCTGCATGCAATAAGTGAGTAGCAGTATGGTTATGCTTTAAGCCACGACGACGTTTTTGATCAACTTTCAAGACATACTCTTGTCCCTTTTCAAGTGGCAAAATAACATCTACAAAGTGCAAGTTTTGATCATTTGGTGCATGTTGTACATCAGTTACACGAGCAACTAATTCACCATTTTGGTTCAAAATTTCACCGTGATCAGCAACTTGTCCACCACGCTCTGCATAAAATGGAGTTTTATCAAAGATTAAAGTTGCATGTTCACCATCTGCCTTATCAACTAACTTGTCATCAACAACAATATCAATCAATTTGGCATGCTTTTCTTCTAAAGTACCATATTCAAATTCACTCTTATCTTTGATATTCATCAAAGTAACATCTTGTGAACCCATTGATTGCAAGTTACCACGAGCTTTACGAGCACGTTCCTTTTGAGCTTTCATTTCTTCATCAAAGCCCTTTTTATCAATCTTAAGACCTGCATCTTGAGCAGCTTCAAAAGTTAATTCATATGGGAAGCCGTAAGTATCGAATAATTTGAAGGCATCTTTACCAGAAATAGTCTTATCATCGCTCTTCTTAGCTTCAGCAATGATATTATCAAGTAAGTTTAGACCAGATGAAAGAGTTACTTGGAATCTTTCTTCTTCATTCTTAATTACTTTTTGAATAAATGCTTGTTGGTCAACAACTTCTGGATAGTGGCTCTTCATAATTTCGCCAACTACAGGTACTAATTTGTACAAGAATGCACCTTTAATACCTAAACGTTGACCGTTTAAGTCAGCACGTCTAATTAAACGACGTAAAACATATCCACGTCCTGAGTTTGAAGGAAGTGCACCATCAGCAATTGCAAAACTTACTGCACGAACATGGTCAGCAATAATCTTGAATGCAACATCATCTTCTTTATTTGCAGCATACTTCTTGCCATCACTTAATTTTTCAGTTTCCTTAATGATTGGCATAAATAAGTCTGTTTCGAAGTTAGTTGGAGCATCTTGAATAATTGATACTACACGTTCTAATCCCATACCGGTATCAATGTTTTTATGTGGTTGGTCAACATATTTACCATTTGGCAAGTGGTTAAATTGTGAAAATACGATGTTCCAAATTTCAAGATAGCGAGCGTTTTCTCCACCTGGGAAGTTTTCTGGATCATCTTCAGCCACATCGTTATTTTCTTGACCACGATCGTAGAAAATTTCTGAGTCAGGACCACATGGACCTTCACCAATATCCCAGAAGTTATCTTCTAGCTTAACAATATGGTCTTCAGGTAAACCAACAACATCGTGCCACATGTGGTATGTTTCAGTATCCTTAGGGTAAACAGTTACGTAAAGCTTATCTGGATCAAGACCTAACCATTTTGGACTAGTTAAAAATTCCCAAGCCCAAGGAATAACTTCTTTTTTAAAGTAATCCCCAACTGAGAAGTTGCCAAGCATTTCAAAGAAAGTTTGGTGACGAGCGGTTTTACCAACATTCTCAATATCGTTAGTTCTAATTGATTTTTGAGAAGAAGTAATTCGGTGATTCTTAGGCACAACAGAACCATCAAAGTATTTCTTCATTGTAGCAACACCAGAGTTAATCCATAACAAGGTTGGATCATCTTGTGGAATTAATGATGCACTTTGCATAACCATATGGCCATGCTCTTTAAAAAAGTCCAAGAACATTTGACGTACTTGTGAACTAGTCAATTGTTTCATAAAAAGTTCTCCTACAAATATAAAAAACACTATTGCATAAAACAAGGACGCTCCCAGCGCGGTACCACCTTGATTGCAACAGTGTTTGTTACCTCTTTAAATATTTATTTCTCTAATTAACTTAGGTAGCATTACTAAATATTTTCTAGACCTTCTCACCAAGCAGTCCTCTCTTTGAAAAAAATACTTTAATAATATGTCCTAAACGTGCTTTATTTTACTACAAATTTTCTAGTTGTCAAAATTACTACGTGCTTGCTCACGTTCACGCTTACGTTTACGCTTTGCTTTTCGAATTTGATGACGTTCTTCAAGCTTACGTTTTTGCTGACGATCTTTTTGAATGGCCTGTTTAATCTTCTTCTTGTAGCCTGGCTTTACTTTTTTCTTGGTTTTCTTAACCATACCGATCATGCGGTTATCAAGTTTATGGTTACGCGTTTGACGATTATCTCTTCTGTGATAATGAGTTCTTTCAACTAATTCACCATTTCTAAGATCTTTAAAGTCAAAATGAATACCCAATTTTTCTAAGTCCTCAATCTGACTCATTTCATCATCATAGATTAAGGTAATAGCATGTCCTTCAAGCCCGTTTCTACCTGTTCGACCAATTCGGTGAATTACAAATTCTAAATCTTTTGGAATTTCATAGTTAACAACTAAGCTAACACCGGGTACATCAATTCCACGAGCAGCTAAGTCACTAGCTACAACGTATTGATATTGTCCCTCTCTAACTTGACGAATAATTCTCTTTCGTTCGCGTTCAGTAATTCCACCATGAATTTTTGCTACTTTAAGGCCTTGTTCTTCAAGGTAGTCCGTTAATTCATCAACAGTCTTTTTCGTATTAGCAAAAACAAGGGCTAAATATGGCTGTCCCATTGTTAATAACTTATACAAAATTGATTTCTTGTCTCTTGAACCTACGTCAATTAAATCATTTTGAATCGTTGGCGCAATAATTGCCGGATTGTCAATAACGATAAATTCTGGCTTTGACATGTACTTTCTTAAAAAGTTTTCGAGCTTAACTGGGATTGTAGCTGAAAATGCACCTAAGACTGCTTTTTTGTCCAACTTAGACATAATTTCATCCATTTGACCTAAAAAGCCCATGTCTAAAGTCATGTCAGCTTCATCAATAATAAAGGCCTTTACATTCTCCAAGTTAATAAATTTTTTGGATGCAAAATCATGTAAACGACCAGGGGTTGCAATAATTAATTGTGGGGCTCTGCTTTCAGCCTTTTCAATTTGGCGATTACGGTCATTTCCACCGCCTAAATATTCAATTGAAATATTTAAACCACTAGCATCCCTTAACTGACGCGCAACTTTATACAATTGATTAGCCAATTCACGACTCGGTGCAGTAACAATTGCTTGTGTTACAGGTGCGCTCTCATCAATCATATTCAAAATTGGAATCAAATAAGCATGAGTCTTTCCTGATCCCGTTGCAGCTTGCACTACAACATTCTTTTTATTTAAAAATGCCGGAATAACCGAAGACTGTACTTTAGTCGGTTTCTTAAAATTAATTTTTTCTAATCCGGCTTGTAGTTCTGGCCGGATTTTTTCATTTTGAAATATACTACTTGTTTGTGCCATGTTCTTCTTTATACTTCTTTGTTACTTCTACTACTTCATTAAAGACTTGTTTTACTTCATCCATGTCTTTTGCATTAGCTCCAGATGCTAGGGCATGACCTCCACCATCGTGCTGTTCAGCTAAATGGTTAATAACAGGTCCCTTTGAACGATAATGAACGCGGAAAGTTCCATCTGGCTTTTCTACAAATACATTCCAAGCTAAAACATCTTTAATTCGACCAGGAGTTGAAACAGCAACATTTGCTTGATCGTCAGTTAACCCCATCTTCTTCAAATCATCTTGCATCAAAATTGTATAAGCAGCCCCAACTGGATCAATCTCCATCTTATCCATTGCTAAAGCTTGTAATTTTGCTTCATCAAAAGTAACATCCGCAATTTCTCTAGCAATATCCGTAATATTAATTCCAGTTTTAGTTAATTCAGCTGCAACATCAAAAGTATGAGCTGAAGTTTCAGGATACATAAATCTTCCCGTATCACCTACAATACCTGCATATAAAGCTGCTGCAACTTCCTTAGTAATTGGTAAGTTTTCTGCTTTTAAGAAATCAAAAATAATTTCAGAAGCAGCTGGTGCATCTGGATCAACGTAGCTCATATCTGCGTATGGATCTACATCTGGGTGGTGGTCAATCTTAATTAAAAGATCACCTTTGTCATAATTTTTGTTAGAAATACGAGGAGTGTTTGCAGTATCGGTTGTAATAACTAAAGCACCCTTGTAGTCTTCTGGCTTAACCTCATCCATCTTGTTAATCCAAATTAAGTCACCTTCATCATTTTCACCAGCACAAAGGATCTTTTTATCAGGGAAAGCTAGTCTCAAAGATCTAGCCAAACCAGCTTGAGAACCAATTGCGTCTGGATCTGGGCTAGTATGACGGTGCAAAATAATTGTTGGATATTCTTTTATCTTTTCATAAATTTCATCAAAAGTTGCCATTAATTCTCTCTCCTAAATTTTTCTTTTTATTTTATCATTACTCATTATCAAAAATTTCTAGCGATATATTCTCAACGGGATGCTCTTCAAAATCAGTGACCGTAAGGCCTAAAAGTCGGATTCCAGTTGAAAGCATGCTTTTTTCTGTCGCAAACAAAGCACGCCCAGTATCGTAGATAACAATTTTATCATTAGTGCCCTGCTTTAGCTTCCTTCTTTTAGTAATTGTCTTAAAATTAGCATCGCGTACTTTTAAGACAACACAATTTGCAAGAAAGTGGCGCTCCTTTAAACTTTTTTCAAGTTCTCTACTATATGACCGCAATTTTGTTAAGGCAGTATTTTCATCAAATAAATTTTGATTAAAAGTACGTTCAATCCCAATTGATTTTCGATTTCTTTCCGAATCAGTCACTACATCTCTTAAGTCAATACCATGAGCATGCTGAGCCATAAGATAACCCATTCGATTAAATTTTTTAATTAAAATATCGGTTGGAATTTTTCTTAGATCAGCTCCGGTATAAACCTCCATCTCTGCCAGTTTTTCTTGAGTCTTTGGTCCAATACCCGGGAAGTTCTTTATTGGTTGTTTTGCTAAAAAATCGCGAGCACCTTCTGGTTTAATTACAGTTCTCCCAAAAGGCTTGGCATATTCTGAGCCCATCTTAGCTAAAAACTTGTTATAAGAGACACCAAATGAACTAGTCAAACCAATTCTTTGATAGATTCGTTCCTGAAGTAAAGCAGCAATACGAACTGGATCGGTTAAATTAAGCTTATTTTCAGTAACATCTAAATATGCTTCATCTAACGCAACAGATTCTACCCGATCAGTTATCTTATGCATCAATTGATGAATTTCAGCTGATACAGCACGATATTTTTCAAAATTTGGTTGAATAATTACCAACTTCTCTGCTGGTATTAATCTTACCGCCTTAGCCGTCGGCATCGCTGAATGAGCTCCATAGCTCCGAGCAATATAATTCGCCGTCGCTACAACCCCATGACCCTTATTTTTCTTCGGATCTCCACCAATTAAGACGGCTTTATTTCTAATTGATGGATTATCGCGCATTTCTACTGAAGCATAGAAGGCATCCATATCAATATGAATAATCTTACGACTCGTATTGTTTTTAGGCAGTAAATCCATTAACGGTAAATCCAGTGCTCGCTATCTTTTTCAAAAATATGATTACTTGATTCCGTACCGAACTTACCACTTGGATATTGTTCAAGCTGCTTAACATCTTTATTTTCATCTTGCCAAACATCTTCAACTGCATCAACGAACTTCCAATATTGCTTCAATTCTGACCAGTGAGTAAAGTTAGTTCTATCTGCTACAAACACATCGTGAAGCAATCGTTCGTAGCCATCTGGAACTTGCTCCATTTCTTCCTTAGAAAACTTATAACTAAGGTTTTCTCTTCTTAAACCTTCAGCTGTAATCTTCTTTCCATTAATTGTGAAATAAATTTCACTAATTGGATCAATAATAATTGAGATATTATTTGAATGTGCGCTACCGTATAAATTATTCATATGGTGAAGAACAATATCAATGCGAGAAACCTTATCCTTCATTTTCTTACCAGTTCTAAAGTAAATTGGCACATCAGCTACTGGACCCTTTTTGAATTTAACTTCTCCAGCTACAAATGTTTCTACTTTAGAGTCTAGTGCAACTTGATCTGCCTTTAAATACTCTACTTCATTATCATCAGCTAAATATTGTCCTCGTGAGAAATGCTTTTTAACCATTTCTGGAGTTGGAATTACTAGACTATCTAATAATTCTTGTTTAGCTTGGTGAATATGGTCTGAATCAAGTCCTTTAGGCTCAGGCATAGCTAAAAGTGTAATAATTTGAAAAATATGGTTTTGAACCATATCACGTAAAGCACCAGATGTTTCGTAGTAACCACCACGAGTTCCTACTCCTAGACTTTCTGCTAAAGTTACTTGCATATTTGCGATATAGTCATTATTCCAGATATTCTTAACAATTGGATTAGTCATTCTTAGAGGCATAATATTTTGAACCATTTCTTTTCCAAGATAGTGGTCAATTCGATATACCGACTCTTCATCAAAACTTTCGCCAATTTCTCGGTTTAACTTTTCTGCTGAAGCTAAATCATGACCAAATGGCTTTTCAATTACTAAACGGTTAAAGCCGCTACCAAGCAATTTTTGATCATTAATGTGAGTAGCAATTGTACCAAAAAATCTTGGTGCCATAGCCATGTAGAAAATTCGATTTCCTTCTGCTTGATATTTTTCATCAAGTTTAGCTGCTAATTCCTTCAAGGCAATGTAGTGGCCAATATCAGTTACATCGTGAGACTGGTAATAAAAATGTGAAGCGAATTCTTTTGCTTCTTTTTCATCAAAGTTGTCACAGCTTTCTTTAACTGCTTCAACTACTTGTTCTTGCAAATATTCATGGCTCCAAGGTCTTCTCGCTGTACCAATTACAGCAAAATGATCATGAATTAAACCTTTTTGATACAAATTAAATAAGGCTGGATAAAGCTTTCTATGAGCTAAATCTCCGGAGCCACCAAAAATAATCATAACAACTGGAATATTTTTCATTCTAACTACCTACTTAATAAAAATCAACTTTACCAATTCTATTTTACAATACTAGTCATGACAATAGAGTAGAGGAAACTTTTCTAGTTTGCCCCTCTCATTGCACCGTACGTACGG
>CAJUTO010000026.1 GCA_910589675.1 uncultured Lactobacillus sp.
TTAAGCAAGTTCAAGATGCTAAGAATAAGCAAATCTCTGCTGCATCTAACTTAAGCACTGAGGAACAAAAAGAATTAAGTGATCAAGTAGATAAAATTGCTAACGATGCAATTGCTAAGATTAATGATTCATCTACTACTACCAATGATGCAGTTACTGCAACACGTGATGATGCAATCAAGCAAATTACTGATCTATTTATTCCAACTCTAGATGGTGCGCAAACAGATGCTCTTAATGCAATTGAAAGTGCTAAGAATGCTAAGCTGAATGATATTAACAACGCTGCTCACTTAACTGATGAAGAAAAGCAAGCTTTAGTTGATCAAACCAATAAAGCTGCCGATGATGCAACTAAGGAAATTAAGGCTGCTCAAACTAATGATGCAGTGAAGAGTGCTGAAACAGCTGGTTTAGAGAACATTAATAACATTGCTATTCCAACTTTAGTTCAGAAACAACAAGAAGCTATTGAAGAATTGAATGCAGCACGTGATGCTAAAAATAGTGCAATTGATAATGCTACTGATTTAACTACTGATGAAAAGAACAGCTTGAAAGATAAAGTTCAAGCAGAATACAGTAACGCGGTATCAAATATCACCAGTGCAACAACGGATGAAGCAGTAACAACTGCTAAAGAAAACGGCATCGCAGCAATTAAAGACATTCAAATTCCAACTAAGTCACCTGCTAAGGAACAAGCAACAACTGACCTTAATGCAGCTGTTGATGATGCTAAGAAGGCAATCGATCAAGACAACAACTTGACTGATGAAGAGAAGCAAGCAGCTAAAGATCAAATTGATTCTGATGCTAAGAAAGCGCAAGAAGCAATTGATAATGCTACGACTGATGATGAGGTTAATAGTGCTGTTGATAATGGTAAGCTTGCCATTGATAAAGATATTGCTAATGCAGCAATCGACAATGCAGTTGCTGGTAAGAAAGCAGAAATTTCTAAATCATCCTTAACATCTGAAGAAAAAGCTGATTTAAACAATGAAGTCGATCAAAAGGCTAAAGATGCTAAAGAAGCAATTAAGGCTGCCACTACTCCAGAAACTGTAACTACTGCCCAAGAAAATGGTATTAAGAATATCAATGATACTAAAGTACCAACTGAGTCAGCAGCTAAAGAAGCTGCTAAGAAGGCAGTGGCAGAAGCTGCAGAAGCCAAGAACAATGCAATCGATTCTTCAGACTTAACAAATGAAGAAAAGGCTGCATTGAAGCAAGAAGTTGCTGATGCACAAAACGCAGCAGATAGAGCAATAGATGCTGCAATTACAAACACTGCAGTAACTGAAGCGCAAGACAATGGTATTAAAGCAATTGATAATGTTACTGTACCTACCGAATCAGCAGCCAAAGAAGCAGCTAAGAAGGCAGTAGCAGAAGCAGCTGAAGCCAAGAACAATGCAATCAATTCTTCGAACTTAACAGCTGAAGAAAAAGCTGCATTGAAGCAAAAAGTTGCTGATAGACAAAATGCTGCCAATACTGCCATTGATAACGCAACTACCAATGCCGCAGTAACCGAAGCAGAAGATAATGGTATTAAAGCAATTAATTCTATTGAAATACCAACTAAGTCAGATGCTAAGGAGCAAGCAACAAGTGATCTTAATACTGCTGTTGATGAAGCGAAGAAGGCAATCGATCAAGATAGCAACTTAACTGATGAGCAAAAGCAAGCAGCCAAGGATCAAATTGATTCGGACGCTAAGAAAGCTCAAGATGCCATCAACAATGCTAAGAATAATGATGATGTTAAGAAGGCAGTTGATGATGGAAAACTAGTAATTGACAAAGATGTTGCCAACGCTGCCATCGATAACGCAGTTGCTGGCAAGAAGGATGAAATTTCTAAATCACCATTAACTGATGAAGAAAAAGCTGCTTTAAACAATGAAGTTGATCAAAAGGCAGAAGAAGCTAAGGAAGCAATTAAGGCTGCCACTACTCCAGGAGCTGTAACTACTGCACAAGAAAATGGTATTAAGAATATCAATGATACTGAAGTACCAACTGAGTCCGTAGCTAAGGAAGCAGCTAAGAAGGCAGTAGCCGAAGCTGCAGACGCAAAGAATAAAGCAATTGATTCTTCAAACTTAACAGACGAAGAAAAAGCTGCATTGAAGCAAGAAGTTAGTGATGCACAAACTGCTGCTAATACTGCCATTGATAATGCAATTACCAACGCAGAAGTAACTGAAGCTGAAGACAATGGTGTTAAGACAATTAATGGTATTGAAGTACCAACTAAATCAACTACTAAAGAACAAGCAACAAATGATCTTAACAACGAAGTTGAAAATGCTAAGAAGGCAATTGATCAAGATAACAACTTAACTGATGAGCAAAAGCAAGCAGCCAAGGATCAAATTGATTCGGACGCTAAGAAAGCTCAAGATGCCATCAACAATGCTAAGAATAATGATGATGTTAAGAAGGCAGTTGATGATGGAAAACTAGTAATTGACAAAGATGTTGCCAACGCTGCCATCGATAACGCAGTTGCTGGCAAGAAGGATGAAATTTCTAAATCACCATTAACTGATGAAGAAAAAGCTGCTTTAAACAATGAAGTTGATCAAAAGGCAGAAGAAGCTAAGGAAGCAATTAAGGCTGCCACTACTCCAGGAGCTGTAACTACTGCACAAGAAAATGGTATTAAGAATATCAATGATACTGAAGTACCAACTGAGTCCGTAGCTAAGGAAGCAGCTAAGAAGGCAGTAGCCGAAGCTGCAGACGCAAAGAATAAAGCAATTGATTCTTCAAACTTAACAGACGAAGAAAAAGCTGCATTGAAGCAAGAAGTTAGTGATGCTCAAAATGCTGCTAATACTGCCATTGATAATGCAACTACCAATGCAGCAGTAACTCAAGCACAAAACAATGGTATTGATAAGATCAATAGCATTGAAGTCTCTGATAAGTCAGCTGCTAAAGATCAAGCAACAACCGATCTTAACAACGCAGTTGATGAAGCTAAGAAGGCAATTGATCAAGATAGCAACTTGACTGATGAAGAGAAACAAGTAGCTAAAGATCAAATTGACTCTGATGCTAAGAAAGCTCAAGATGCCATCAACAATGCTAAGACTAATGATGACGTTAAGAATGCTGTAGACGATGGTAAGTTAGCAATTGATAAAGATATTGCTAATGCAGCAATCGATAACGCAGTTGCTGGTAAGAAAGCAGAAATTTCTAACTCACCATTAACTGATGAAGAAAAAGCTGCTTTAAACAATGAAGTCGATCAAAAAGCCCAAGCTGCTAAAGAATCAATCAATAATGCAACTACTCCAGAAGCTGTAATTAGTGCTCAAGAGAGTGGCATTAAGAATATCAACGATACTGAAGTGCCAGCTGAATCAGCTGCAAAACAAGCAGCTAAGGAAGCTGTAGCTAAGGTAGCTGATGAAAAGAATGCAGCAATTGATTCTTCAAACTTAACAGACGAAGAAAAAGCTGCGTTGAAGCAAGAAGTTACTGACGCACAAAATGCTGCAAATCAAGCAATTGATAATGCAACTACTGATGCCGCAGTAACCGACGCGGAAGAAAATGGTATTAAAGCAATTAATTCTATTGAAGTACCAACTAAATCCACTGCTAAAGATCAAGCAACAACTGACCTTAACAACGAAGTTGATGAGGCTAAGAAGGCAATTGATCAAGATAACAACTTAACTGACGAGCAAAAACAAGCAGCTAAGGATCAAATTGATTCTGACGCTAAGAAGGCACAAGAAGCAATCGATAATGCTAAGACTAATGACGATGTTAAGAAGGCAGTCGATGATGGAAAATTAGCAATTGATAAGGATGTTGCTAATGCAGCTATTGACGATGCAGCGGCTGGTAAACTTAAGGAAATCAATGATTCATTAACAAATGAAGAAAAACAAGCTTACACTGATCTAATCAATAATGAAGCAGATAATGCAAAACAAAAGATTAACGACTCAACTACTCCTGAAGAAGTAACTCGTGCTCAAGAAGAAGGGGTTAAGAACATTAACAATATTAACGTTCCAACCACTTCTCCAGCTAAGGATGCAGCAAATGCGGCAATTGATCAGGCTTTGAAGAACAAGAAGGATGAAATTAATAATGCAACTAATATTTCTTCTGAAGAAAAGACTGATTTAATTAATCAAGCTACTGAAGCCGCAAATATTGCTAAAGACAACATCAACAATGCAACTACTAATTCAGAAGTTGAAACTGCTCAAGTTGATGGTGAAAAAGCTATTGCAGACGTTACTGTTCCAGGTTTATCTGACATCAAGAAGGAAAGTATTGATCTTATCAACAAAGCCTTAAATGAAAAGCAAGATGAAATCAATAACGCTTCTAACTTGAGTCAAGATGAAAAGCAAGAGCTTATTGATCAAGCAAAGAAGATTGCTACTGAAGCAATTAATGAAATCAATAATGCTCAAACTAATGATGAAGCTAAGGAAGCTGCAGATACTGGAGTTAAGAACATTGAAAATGTTTCAATTCCAAGTATTGAAGATGCTAAGAAGAATGCAACTCAAGCAATTGATGATGCTTTGAATTCTAAGAAGAATGAAATTAACAACGCATCTAACTTAACTGATTCAGAAAAGACTGATTTAATCAATCAAGCAACTGAAATTGCCAAGGCTGCTAAGGATGCTATCAACAGTGCAACGACTAATACTGCAGTTGAAGCTGCCGAAGATAAAGGTGTTGCTGATATTAACAACATTCACTTTACTAACTTAGACGATTCTAAGAAGGCAGCAAATAGTGCGATTGAAGATGCTTTGAACACTAAGAAGGATGAAATTAATAATGCATCTAACTTAAGTGATTCAGAAAAAGCTAAGTTAATCAATCAAGCAACTGAAATTGCCAAGGCTGCTAAGGATGCTATCAACAATGCAACTACTAATGCTGCTGTTACTGCGGCAGAAAACAAGGGAATTGAAGATATTGCAAATGTTAATGTTCCAAGTTTAGCTGAAACTAAACAGGCAGCAATTGACGCGATTAAACAAGTTCAAAATGCTAAGAACAGTCAAATTGAAGAAGCTAAGAATCTAAGTGCAGATGAACAAAAGAACTTAATTGATCAAGTGAATAAGATTGCTCAAGACGCAATTAATAAGCTTAACGATTCAGCAACAACTACAAATGAAGTTATTACTGACACTCGTGATAAAGCAATTGATCAAATTACTAACTTGTTCATCCCAACCTTAGATAGTGTCCAAAAAGATGCTCAGGAAGCAATTAACTCTGCTAAGGAAGCTAAGATTGACGAAATCAATAAGGCCGATAATTTAACTGATCAAATGAAGCAAAACTTAATTGACCAAGTAGATCAAGTTGCTGATAATGCTACTAAGGCCATTAATAATGCTCAAACAAATGATGATGTTAAAGAAGCAGAAACCAAGGGCTTAGAAGACATTAATAGTATTCAAGTTCCAAGCTTAGTTGAAAGTAAGGATGATGCTATTAAGGAAATCGATGATGCTTTGAAGAAGAAGACTGATGAGATCAATGCAGCTGATCTTGATCAAAAACAAAAAGACGAATTAATCAGTCAAATTACTGATATTGCTACAGAGACTAAGACCAAGGTATTCAATGCTACAACTAATGCAGAAGTTGAGGCAGAAACCGAAGCTGGTATTAAAGCCATCGAAGCTGTGAAGATTCCAGCTCGTACTGCTGACAAGAGCAATACTGAAAGTCATGAGTCTTCAACTAATGTAACTCCAAATCACAATAATGAAGAAAACAATACTGCGCAGAACACTAACCAAGTAAGCACTAAGACTGAGAGTGAAAGTAAGGAACAAACTGTAATTACAAATTCAGTTCAGCCTAAGAGAAATGCTGTTCGTCATAAGAATGGCGCTCCAGTAAACAAGAAGGCTACTTTACCACAAACTGGTAAGAAGGATAACTCTAACTTAACGTTAGCAGGAGCTGCACTTCTTGGTTTAGCCGGTGTACTCTCATTGTTTGGATTAGGAGACAAGAGAAAAAAGAATAAATAGTCAACATCGTTGATACGAAAAAGAGCGATACTCCCTAAAGTGGAATATCGCCTTTTTTGTTTGGAAATGTTAAAAAGGCAGAAGCATTTAATTATGCTTCTGCCTTTATTACATGATTTTATTACGCTTAACTGGAAATAAAAAAGAAATAACTGGTATAACTACATAAAGAATCATGGCAAGTCTAGGAAGAACAAACGATAGACCAATGAGAACAATATTTAAAAATAAGGTGACAGCGACCTTTCTAATAAAAGATCGACTGATAATAATGTTCATGATTTGGGAATATTTCGCCGTCTTCTTAGCACCAAAATATTGAATCAAATATTCTAAAATTTTAGCAATTAAAAAAACTACTCCAAAATTAGCTACCGCAAATGTTGAACTTTCTGCCATAATCCATTTTGTCATTACTGGAAGTAGAGAAAGATCAGCTAAGAAAAAGAAGTCTAAAACAGCTATTGTTTTCGAAGGCTTAAATATATAGTAGGAAAATGCTAAATGCAGATCATACCAAAAATCGGCCACAATAAAGAATGTAATTAAAAATACAATAATATTTGCGAGAAATTGGCCATAGTGAACTTCATTAATAGCTGGCTGGATTTCTAATACAATAATTGTAATAATGATTGCCATTACTCCATCGTTGAAAGCTTGCAGGTGTTCACGCAGGCTTTCTGGTTCTTCTTCTTGTGCTTGAATAAGTTCTTGACGAACAGTTTTTAGTTTCTCTTTTTCTTGCTTTGAAAAATCGTTAAAAGTATGTTCTTTTCTATTTCTTCTTTTCATTTTATCTTTCCTTACAATTTACTAACATTAGCATTTTACAACATTTAAAGACGGTAATTAAGATGGAAATAAGCAAAATATGCATTTAAGTTATAGAAATTGATGCATTCTAAATCTTAGGTAGTTAAAAATTTTTCTTTTAAAATGAAATTAGCAAAGAAAGGGATGATTCTATGTCTATTTTTGATGAAACTTTAACCATGAATAATGGTTTAAAAATTCCTGAGATGGCACTTGGGATATGGGAGATTCCTGATGATCAAACACCTAAAGCAGTCGAAGAAGGAAAGCTACGTACAATTGGTGCCCCCCCAGCTTTGAAAAAGAAGATTTAGATAACTTAATGCAGAATAGTTCTATTAAACCTGTTGTTAATCAAATTTTAGTTTACATTGGTGAAACCCCGATGAACTTAATTGATTACATTCAAGGAAATGATATTGTAGTTGAAGCTTTCTCACCAATTGCTCACCGTGCTCCTCTAAATGATCCAAAAATTAAAAAGATCGGTGATAAGTATGGTGTAACCGTACCTCAATTATGTATTCGTTATGATTGGAAACTTAACTGTGTTGTATTACCTAAGTCTGCAAATCCTGCACATATGAAGAGTAATGCTGAAATTGATTTTGTAATCAGTGATGAAGATATGGATAAACTTAAGAAGTTTACCCCGGTTGATTATGGTAAAGCAGGCGTCCTCCCAGTATTTGGCGGCAAGATGTAAATTTAATTGTTCCAGATTATAGGGAAAAGTATAATTTTTATTAAAAAATTAGCATTGTACTTACTTTTAATCAGTATATAATTATAACTGACAAAAAGTAAGAAGAGATACTTTACTTATGAATCAGAGCGGTCGATAAGATAATAATTAATCCTTAAGACGAGGGTTTATCAAATCTCTAGTTTTTTCTTGCAAGATTCTAGCAAAAAGAGCAATATTTTTACTATAGACTATTAAAGATAGAGGGGAAGTTAATGCTTAAGAATATTATCTTTGACTTTGGAAATGTCATTATGAACTACAATCCAGATGAAATTTTAAATCATTATGAATTGAGTCCCGAGGATCATGATTTAGTTAGAAAAACTATTTTTGAATCTAAAGAGTGGGGCAAAATCGACGCTGGAAAAATTACAGAGGAAGAAGCCACTGAAATTTTTATTAGTAAAGTTCCAGATAAGCTAAAAAGTAAAGTTAAGCAAATTATGGCAACTTGGCCAGAAAATGTTGATTTCTATGAGCCAGTTTTTAATTATATGGAGGAACTACGTAAACAAGGCTATAAGATTTACGGTTTATCCAATACGGGAATGCAGTTTGCTAATTTTGTTAAAAATTCTGAGATGGGCAATTATTTTGATGGTTATGTTTTTTCTGCCCAAGAGAAATTAATGAAGCCAGATAGAAGAATATATGAAAGATTAATTGCTCGCTATATTTTAAATCCAGAAGAGAGTATATTTATCGATGATTTAAAAGCAAACACCGATGCAGCAAAGAAGCTTGGTATGTTAGCTTTTACTTTTAAGATTGATAAACTTGGCGAATTACAAGAATATATTTCTAACCATTAAGTAAATTTTAGGTGATTGAAAAATGAAAACAAATGATCAAATTGCAAATTGGGCAATGGATTTGCAGAGCCTAGCGCAAGCCGGATTAAGATATGGCCATGATGTTTTTGATCGTGAACGCTATGAAGAAATTCGGCGTATTGCTGGTGAAATGATGGCTGCTAGGACTGGAATTCCAGAAGAAAAACTTAAAACCTTGTTTCTGGGGGATGAGGGATATCAAACTCCCAAAATTGAGACTCGAGCTGCAATTTTTAAAGATAATAAGATCTTATTAGTTCGTGAAAAAATGTCTCAAGAATGGTCATTGCCCGGCGGCTGGAACGATTATGATCAAACTGTCGCAGATAACTGTGTTAAAGAGGCTTTTGAAGAATCTGGTAGAAAAGTAGAACCAATTAAAATTATTGCAGTTCAAGATCGTAATCATCATAATAAGCCAATTTTAGCGACTAACGTTACTAAGATTTTCTTTTTATGTAAAGAATTAGGTGGTACATTTATTCCTAATGATGAAACAGATGCTTGTGACTACTTTCCTCTAGACAATTTGCCAAACTTATCTATTGATAGAAACACAGAGGAACAAATTGCAATGTGTTTTGAAGCAAATAATGATCCAAATTGGGATACTAAGTTTGAATAAAAATTTATTACAAATAGCTCCAAGCAGTTTACTTAGAGCTATTTTAATAGACATTTAAAATAAAAAGAATCAAATTAATATTGAATTTACTATTTTAAAGCAATTCTAAAGGTGAGTTGGAAAGCAGGGCGTGGAAAAAACAAAAATTCTTTTAATTGAAGATGAGGAGAGCCTAGCTAGTTTTATTCAACCAGAGCTTGAATTAGAAGGCTATGAGGTAGTCTGGGCTAAAGATGGTAAAGAAGGTCTTGAATTTTTTGAAAAAGAAAAACCAACTTTAATCCTTTTAGATTGGATGTTACCTGTTTATGATGGCATCACTGTCTTAAGAAGAATTAGAAAAGTTAGTGACATTCCTATTATTATGTTAACTGCCCGTAACCAAGCTTCTAACATTAGTAATGCTTTAGATCAAGGCTTAGACGACTATATGACCAAGCCTTTTGAAATAGAAGAACTTTTCGCCCGAATTAGAGTGATTCTTAGAAGATTAGAACGAGAAAAGAGACGGGTTGTCAGTTCTACCTTAGAATTTAGTGTTTTAAAAATTGACTTGGTTTCTCATAAATTTTGGTGCAAGGGTGAGGAAATCTACTTAACTCCAAAAGAATATGCATTGCTATGTGAATTAATGAATGATCCTGAAAAAGTTAAAAGCCGGGATGAATTATTAGATATCGTATGGGGATATGATTTTATCGGTCAAACTAACACAGTTGATGTCTATATAAGAGCGCTGCGAAATAAGTTGGGAAAATATCGTAATTTGATTAAAACAGTTCGTGGATATGGCTATTGCTTAAGAAAGGTGGACGATAATGAATAAAAAAATAAGAACAACTTCCCAACAATTAACACAGTTGTTTCTGACTTTATTCATTATTATTCTCTTCCTAGTTAATTTAGCATTTGCTGGTATTTCAACAGCATTCATTTATAATAATGCTCATGAGCAAGCAGAAGAAGTTATTGATACAATTAGTGATAATATTAGTGACCACGATGAGCATAAGAATAAAAATGAATGGAAATTATTTCTAAATGCTTATCTTGCTAGACAAAGTAATGATGCGATTTCACTGAAAACTCCTAAGGGTAAGACTGTCTATTCGGAAGATGGGGAAGAATTATTTGAAAAAGTAAAGAATCATAGGAATTACAATAATGTTGTTTTTATGGAAAATAGCGTTTATTATTTACGGACTGCAAATGAAGATGGCTATCGAATTTCTGTGATTTTAAATGTTGACGATCTTTTTACCTTAATTACCCATTTATTACTTGCAATCATTATTTTAAATTTAATTGCCATCATTTGTTCGATTCCTTTAATTAAACGTTTTTCAAGAAAATGGAGTCAGCCACTAGAGAAAATAGATCAAGATATTGAGGCAATTGAACATCAAACCACGGCAAAAAAGAAAGTATTCGTGCCGAAACAACCAGCAGAAATTCACCACTTAGCGCAGTCTTTTAATAAATTGCTAGAGTATCAAGATAAGGCAATTCAGCGTGAACAACAATTTGTTACTGATGCATCTCATGAATTGAAGACGCCGCTTGCTGCAATCCGTGGCCACATTAATTTGATTAAAAGACGCGGTAAAGAACATCCCGAAATTGTCGCAAAGTCCCTACAATATATTGACTCTGAATCAAGTAGGATGGAAATACTGGTTAATGAACTTTTGGAATTAGGACGAGCTAAGAAACAACACCAATCAATTGATCCTATTGATCTAGTGCCAATAGTTCAAAAAGAGAGTGAAATTCTTGAACAAGAATATGATACTTGCAGCGTCTATATTTCAAGTCCAACAAAAGTTTTTTACCCAATTGAAGTTAAAGATTTCCGCCTAATTATCCATAACTTGTTAGATAATGCAGCTAAGTATTCTCAAAACAATGCCAAAATAAAGATAGAATTACAGAAAGATAATGGGTACTTAACTTTAAGAGTTAAGGATCAGGGAATTGGTATTAGAGAAAAAAATTATGATAAGATTTTTGATCGTTTTTATCGAGAAGATCAAGCTCACTCTAGTCAGATTAAAGGTACTGGAATTGGCTTAGCTATTGTAAAAGATATTGTTACCAAGTATCATGGAAAAATTAGTGTTTCAGCTAATACTCCTAAAGGGACGATTTTTGAAATAAAATTACCACTCTAATGATTAAAATGAAAAAATCTTCATTTAATTTATATCTGCTCTTAGTTTTTTCATCCTCGTTTTTTCGTAAACTAAATATATAAAGTTAAGAAATAAAAAATAAATTTGAAGAAAAAGTGAGGATTCTATTATGAGAACAAACATTAAGAGATTATCATTAGGCGCAGCTGTTTTAGGTTTAGCCTTAGGTGGAACTAGTCTTACTTTAATTAATCAAGCTCAAGCATCTACTGGTGGGCAAGCTACGGAACAAACACAAACTTCTAACTCAATCAATCTTTCTCAAAGTGATGCAATTAATAAATTTAATGAAAAATATGGCTCAAAATCAATTAAGGAGATTGAACTAAAGAATAAGAAAAATAAGTATATTTATGAAATAGAGGGCTTTGATTCAGAAAAAGAATATAAAGTTAAAATTGATGCAAGTAGTGGCAAAATTTTAAAAGCTAAGTCAGAAAACTTAGATGCAGATGATAAAGAAGAGGCATTAGATCTAAATGGCTTAATAAGCCGTCGTGAAGCTACAAAACTTGCCCAAACTAAGGCATCTGGTAAGGCTGTTAAGTGGTCTTTAGAAATGGATGATCAGCAACCAGTTTGGAAAGTTGAATTAAAAGATGGCAATAAAGAAACTGAAGTTAAGATTGATGCTAAAAGTCAAAAAATCTTAAAGACTAAGACTGATGAAGACAAAAAAGATAAGAAAGATAGTGAAAAGAAGGATCAAGTAGCTCACAAAGAAAATAAGACTAGCAAAGAAGATAAGAATAATTAAGAACTTAGAATCGGATCGTATAGATCCGATTTTTTGTTTGCGAGGGTGTTATACGTGAAATGAATAGTAGCATGTTTTTTTAGCAATTGTAGGTAGTACTTTTTTAATTTAAACTATCTGTGTAAGTTAATGAAACGAAAGGATATAGAATATGAGAGCAGCAGTTTTTGTAGAACGTGGTAAAGTTGAAGTAAAAGAAGTAGAGAAGCCAAAGATTGATAGAGAAAATTAAGCTATTATTCGAGTGATTCGTGCGAGTGTTTGTGGTTCAGATTTATGGTGGTTTAGAGGTATTGCCGACCGTGAATCTGGCTCATTGATTGGCCATGAAGCAATTGGTGTAGTTGAAGAAGTTAGCGATGATGTAACAGATATTAAACCAAATGACTTTGTCATTGTTCCATTTACTCATGGTTGTGGCCACTGTGTTGCATGTATTAATGGATTTGAAGGCAACTGCTTAAATTCAAAAACCTGGAACAAATGGTGGCTATCAAGCAGAATATATGAAATATCAACCAGCAAATTCAGGTTTAGTTAAAATTCCTGGAAAGCCGGAAGACTACACTGATGATCAATTGGCATCCCTTCAAACTTTATCCGATGTAATGGCAACTGGTTATCATGCAGCTTTAAATGCTGAAGTAAAACCTGGTTACACTGTAGCCGTAATTGGGGATGATGCTGTTGGTCTTGCCGGTGTAACTGGTGCCAAATTATTAGATGCTGAAAAAATTATTCTTTTATCTCACCATGATGATCGTGCACAATTAGGTAGAGAATTTGGTGCAACTGATATTGTTTCGATGCGAGATGAAAAAGCTATTAAAGATGTGTTAGCCTTAACCAAGGAAAATGCTGGAGCGGATGCAGTGTTAGAATGCGTTGGTGCAGAAAGTGCTATTGAACAAGCTGGTCAAATTGCTCGTCCTGGTGCTGTGATTGGTAGAGTGGGTGTACCACATGCAGAACCTAAGTCAAACCAATTATTCTGGAAGAATGTAGGTTTGCGTGGTGGTATTGCTTCTGCAACTAAACCAGGTAAAGAAGTTTTATTATAAGTAGTTCTTGATGGCAAAATTAATCCAGGTAAGGTATTTACCAAGAGTTTTGATTTAGATCATATTCAAGATGCGTATGAAGCAATGAGTAATCGTGATGCAATTAAGTCGTTGATCATTGTTAATGATAAGTAAAATCTCAAAAGACAACTTAAACTGTATGTTTAGGTTGTCTTTTTTGCATCTTAGTTATTAATTTTTGCCACTTAGTAATAAGTTATTGAAAAATATTTGTATGATAGTAAAATTAAAGCAAAATAAAAATAATGAGTGAATAATAAAACGAGGTGGCTGAAATGTTTTTCAATACAAGTGAGAAAACAAAGAATGAATATGTTAATGAAATTTTAAGTAACGATAGTTTTACTGATTTGAAACTTGATTTAATTGATCTAGACCTAAAAATTAAAGCAGGCGATCATTTTGAGGTTCACTATCGGGGACCAGTCGATAAAAAGCCAAGTCTAGTCCTTAATGAAAACTTGCTTGAAATTAAAGAACCTAAAGTAGAGCGTAAACCAGGTAAGTTTTGGAAAAAAGGGATTATTGAAATAAACATAGTTACAGATAAAAATAGAGCAGAATTAGTAATTACTGTTCCAGAAGATCATAAATTACACATGTTAAATGCTAGTTCAGTAAGTGGCGATACCAGTTTAGAAAACTTAAAATTAGACGCTTTAATGGGGTTTGCAGTAAGCGGTGACCTAGATTTGAAGAATATAGAAGTTGAAGATACAAAATTAACTACTACATCAGGAGATATTGATTGTACGAATGTAGTAGTAAACAAAGGAAAAGTTAAGTTAATAAGCGGAGACTTCAAGATGAAAAATAGTGAAGTAGGCGATGAGGTTAAGGTTTCAACTACTTCAGGTGATACTTTGGTTGAAAATACTAAAGTAGCGCAGTATCAACTCTCTACTTTAAGTGGAGATAATTCACTTTTTGGAAAAAGTGGTGCAGCTGCCCAAATAGGAGATGAAAACAATAAATCCCGTCTTATTTTGAGTACTTTATCCGGTGATAATACAGTTAGATAATAAACTTGATTTTTTAACAAGAAAAATATAAAAAAATTGTTGACATTTATGATGCTTATATTAAAATAATTATTAACAAATTTAATTAATCTGAAAACAAAGAGAAAGAAGAGTAGTTTAGTCTTAATTTACAGCGAGTCTCGTTAGGTGTGAGGAGATAAATTCTAAGGTTAAATGAAAATCACTTTCGAGTTC
This sequence comes from uncultured Lactobacillus sp., assembly GCA_910589675.1. GTDB lineage: Bacteria > Bacillota > Bacilli > Lactobacillales > Lactobacillaceae > Lactobacillus. The sequence goes on from CAJUTO010000026.1 coordinate 14,327, forward strand.
TAATTCTTAATCTTGAGTAAGAAGAAGTGGGAGCACCCATTATAGTGCCAACGTATCGCCAAGTAATTGGCCGCACGTGAAAGGTATTGTTAGTGATAACAATATAAATAAAGGGTGGTACCACGCTGAAGCGTCCCTCAATCAAAGTAATTTGGTTGAGGGACTTTTTTGTATTCAGATGTTTATTTTCTGGAGGGAAAGAATATGATGACAGATTATACATCACGTAAATTAACATGGAAGGACTATCTCGTAGTTGCTTCCTTGCTATTTGGTTTATTCTTTGGGGCTGGTAACCTAATTTTTCCATTACATTTGGGACAACTTGCTGGAGCAAATTGGGGAACAGCTGCTGTTGGATTTTTAATCACTGGTGTATTACTGCCTTTATTATCAGTGTTAGCAGTTGCAATTACCCACGCTGATGGGGTTTATGATATTGGAAAGCCTTTAGGTGCAGGATTTGCAGTTGTATTTATGGTTTTAATCCATGCTACAATTGGACCTTTATTTGGTACTCCAAGAACAGCCACTGTTTCATTTACAGTCGGAATGGCACCATTTGTTCCTAAGAACATGCAAGGAACAGCCTTATTAGTCTTCTCTGCTTTATTCTTTTTAGCAGCCTTTGCATTTTCTTACCATCAAAACAACATCTTGTCTAACGTTGGTAAAGTATTAAATCCACTATTTTTATCTCTATTATTTTTAGTATTCGTTGTTGCTTTTGCTCGTCCTTTGGGTAACCCACAAACTGCAGCTGTAACAAGTGCTTACAAGCATGGAGCATTAGTTAACGGATTCCTAGAAGGCTATAACACAATGGATGCTTTAGCAGGTTTAGCCTTTGGTATTACAGTTGTTACTGCTGTTCGTGGTATGGGACAAAAAGATGCTAAGAGCGTCTCTAAAGTAGTTGCTAAATCTGGTTTGTTAGCAGTTTTGGCTATCGGCTTTATCTATTTATTGTTAATCTTAATGGGTGCAATGTCATTAGGTCGTTTTAAGGTTTCCGATAACGGTGGTGTTGCATTTAACCAAATCGTTAATGTTTATGGCGGTGTATTTGGTCAAGCCTTACTTGCTTTCTTATTAACTGTTACTTGTTTAACTACTGCTGTTGGATTAGTTGCAGCTTTTGCACAAGACTTCCATAAGCACTTCCCACAAGTCAGCTACCATGCTTGGTTGGCACTTAGCTGCTTAGCATCATTCTTAGCAGCTAACTTTGGATTAGACACAATCATCGCTTGGTCAACTCCAATGTTGATGTTCTTATACCCATTATCAATGGTATTAATCTTATTATCTGTTTTTTCACCATTATTTAAAACAGATGGAGTTGTTTACTTCTTTGTAATCCTATTTACAGTTGTTCCTGCTTTAGGTGATATGGTAGTTGCTTTTCCAAGCGTTGTAAGTCAAAGCTCATTTGGTTTAGCTGTTGCTTCTCTTAGAAATAATTTGCCATTAGCTAATATGGGACTTTCATGGCTCGTACCAGCTTTGGTTGGTTTAGTAGTTGGATTAGTTGTTCATTTTGTTAAATCTAAAAAAGTAGCTTCCGTTTTAGAAGAAGATTAAATATTTAGCTCTGCTGAAAATCAGCAGAGCTTTTTTGGAAAATAAATAAAATTGGCTGTTTGTCAAATCTGGTTGATGAATAGTTTGTAAAGAAAGCTAAGCAACTAGAAAATAGTTGTTTGGCTCTTTTTCTTTGACCAAATTTTCCTCTAGTCTAATTCTAATTAATAAATGTCTAAAATTATTGTATCCGTAAGTGGTACGCTCAATCTGCTTCGGTATAATTATGCTTAAAGGTCAGTAGTGTTTGATGCATTTGCTTGCCTACAGTTTGTTTTGAGTTAAGTAAGTGAATAATCTATTTTTCATTTTTATTTTGAATAGCAGTCATAAAGTCCTGCATAATCCAAGTGGATAATAGTAGTTAAGATCCATGGTCACTGTCTTAACCATTGAGCGAGCCTTAGGAGTAAACTTATAAAAATAGTGCAGAATATCAGGCTTGAAACGAGTCCTAAGAATTTGAACAACTTTGTGAGTATCACCATCTAGACAAATGAAGTGAAGCTTTTTGCTTACACCTTTGAACTTACCAAAAGCTAATTGTTTACGTAGATGATCAAAATCATCATAGAACTTAGAAGAGCAGAAAGTATTTTTCGCTTAGAAGTGTTAGAGATATAGCAGCCTTTATTAATGAGATTAGACTGAGCCATTGAGCTTTTAAGGTAGGCATTACACAAAACGCGCTGTTTTTTAAGTCTGATAATAACTGGATGGCTAGCATCAGCAGTAATAAAGCGTACGTTAGAAGTATAATGACCAGGTTAGAGGAAAGACAGTAAGGACAATGGGACTGAATAAGTTCAGCTACATAGAGATTATGATATTTGCCGTTAATATATTTTTTAAAATAATCAGAAAAAATAATATTAGGATCTTCAATATTGAGATGAAATTTAATACAATCATTAAGAGAGGACATAGCAAAAACTCCTAGTAAACTTAATTGAATTGGTCGAAGAAGGATTTTAAGTTAAGAGAGGCTATGGCCTCTTTTTTATGCAATAAAAAATCCTGTCGATAGAACACCATAGATATTTATCAACAGGAAAAAGTATAGAACCATTTTAGTTTGCGCTGAAATTATTGAAATGGGGCAAGTTTTGAATGAAATTTTGATAGTCACTTTCTTCTTCAGTAGAAGTTGTATTTATGTTTGAAAAATCACAATTATGTAAGTCAGCTTCACTAATTTCAATTTGATCAGTGAAGGTAGCATTCCCAATTAATTCGATCCAATAAGTATGATTTTCGTGATGGACAATTGTTTGAACTTTTCCACCCGGATTGTAAACGTCAATTGATTGATTAAAGAAGCCTTTCTCCGGATAGGTCAAACAAAATGCCAAAGATGTGGCTGACATTCCAGTTCCGCAGGCATTTGTAAAACCTACTCCGCGCTCATAGGTACGTACAAATAGCTTATTTTTATCAATGATTTGGACAAAGTTGACATTGACTCCATCTGGGAAGTAAGGATTATCACCGTTTAAATATTCTCCAACTTCTTTTAAAATATTACTTTCAATTTGATTCTGATCCATAAAACTAATCAAATGGGGGTTGGGAACGGCAATTGAGGTAAAACGTAGACCGGGATAAATTTCTGGTAAATATTGGTCAATGATTCGATTGTAACCTAAATTTTGAAAGGGAAGGGAGCTTTTATTAAAAGATACCGGAGAAATCTCGACTGCGAAGGCTTTTACTCCTTTAGCTAAATTATCATGCTTACGAACACGTAAATTAGCATTCATGGTGTCTACTAAAAAGTTGTCTTGATTATATTTTTCGGATAAATAGCGAGCGACAGTTCTTAGTCCATTCCCACACATTGAGGCCTCACTACCATCGGCATTGATAACTCGCATTTGCGCTAAAGCTTGTGGCCGTGTAGGAGAATTAATTGCTAAAACACCATCGGCTCCATTTAAAATTCCTGATGAGGGATTGGTGATTTTTTTAGTAAATTCAACTAATTCTGTATTTGTAAGAGGAGTGGAAAGTTCTGTTTGATCTAGAATAAAGAAATGGTTTTGAGAGCCGTGCACTTTATATAAAGTTGACATATAAAGAATCCTTTCTAGAAAAATTGTTTGTAGATTGTTTTAACTACTTGATCAGCTTCTTCTTTCTTGGTTCCAATCATGATTGAAATTTGTGAAGCGCCTTGGTTGATCATTTGAGGTGAAATATCCTCTTTATTTAGAGAGGATAAGATTTGTGAACTAATTCCATGTTCATATTTCATTCCTTCGCCGACGATCATAATAATGGCATAATCATCAATCCATTCCAGTTGATCAGGATTAATTAAAGACTGAATTTCGTTACAAATTAAGTCAATTAACTGATCGTTTAAAAACTGGCGATTAAAGATAATTGTGATATCGTCGATTCCGGAAGGCATATGTTCGTAAGGAATATTATGTTTATAAAGAATTTGTAAGATACGTAAAGTAAAACCAGCCTCTTTATTAAGCAAATATTTGTGCAAATAAAGAGCAGAGAAGTGTTTTTGACTAGCTACTCCTGTAATGGGATTAAGAGGCTTAAATCGCTTGTCAGGCACAATCATGGTACCAGGATTGTGAGGATCATGAGTGTTTTTGACGTTAATTGGAACTTCTCCTTCAATAGCTGGGATTAAAGCTTCATCATGAAAAACAGAAAATCCTGCATATGACAATTCACGCATTTCACGGTAAGTCATGGTCTTTATAGATTGGGGATGATGAATGATAACTGGATTAGCTGCGAAGATTCCATTGACGTCAGTAAAGTTTTCATATAGGTCTGCATGCAATCCTTTAGCTAAAATTGCCCCAGTGATATCCGAACCTCCTCGAGAAAAAGTGGCGATAT
>CAJUTO010000027.1 GCA_910589675.1 uncultured Lactobacillus sp.
TCAAAAGCGACTTTATTAATATACCTGATTTATTCTTTTTTGGCAAGTACTTTTTTGAACTTTTTTAAATTAAAATTCCATCACAATGATCAATCTCATGTTGAATCACTTCTGCCGTAAAATCCGTGAATTCTTGGATTCTTTTATTAAAGCTTGTATCCTCATATTCAACGCTGATTGTCTTATAGCGTTTAACTGGGCGAACTCCTGTCAATGATAAACATCCTTCTTCAGTAATATAACTTTCTTTTTTAGCTAGAATTTTAGGATTCAACATTAACATCGGAAAAGGACCTACAAAGAAAGCAATAATCCTTTTGTTTTCACCAATCATATTTGCTGCTAATCCAGCAGCAATATTTTTATTTTCTATAAGAGTATCTTTTAGATCTTCAGCAATTTTCAAATCTGCTTGCGATGCTCTTTGCGATTTAGCTTTTAAAATCATTACATCATGAATAATTGCTTTAGTAGTCATAAATATTCCTTTCTTACCATTGTTAACAAAAATTAATAAATTTGAATGCTTTAATTAACGAAAAAGTTTTATAATACAATTTAAAATACTTTTTTGAGGGGAGTACTCTAATTGAAAAGAAAATTACTAGCAGCTACTGCTGCGATAACACTGGGACTTTCATCTTTCACACTGACTGCTCCAGTTAAGCCAGCATATGCTGCAACTACAGAACAAAAGACCCAAATGCGCAATTTCGTAAGAAGTACACTTGGAAAACATAATGTACGTGGATCTGTAGTAGTAATAAAAGATGGGGAACCACAACAAATTAGTTATGGTTGGGGCTGGTATGGAAAGAAACTTGGAAATGGTAATTCTAAAGTTGTATATCCAACTTGTTCTCTCCAAAAAGTTATTACTGCTGCAATGATTATTCAATTAATTAACGAAACTAATCACACTAATCAGCAATTTTCTCAATATACAAAAATTTCTCGCTGGTATCCTAATTTAAAAAATGCTGATCAAATTTCAGTTGGAAATCTATTAACCCATACCTCTGGTATTACGGCTACTGATACTGAAATCGATCGTGGGTATAATTATTCTGAAGATAACTCCATTAACTGGATCGTAGACCATATTAACTCTCGCGGAGAAGGTCAACCTGGAACTTATTTCTACAATAATACCAATTATATCCTATTAGCTGGAATTATTGCCAAGGTAACTAACCAATCTTACGAATCTAACTTCCAAAACCGAATTGTTAACAAGTTAGGTTTGCAACATACTTATCTTTATCAAAATATCCCAAGAGATAAGACCGATGCCATTTCTTATACTTATAGCAATGGTAAAAATTACCAAGACGCTGAATATGTAAAACGCTCTTTAGCTTCCCAACTTCCTGGAGCAGCTAATATGTTTTCTACTCCGATGGATTACTATAAAATTTTAATCGGTTTAAGCAATGGTCAGATTTTAGATCGTTCTGATTTTAACTATTTAACTCATTTGAAGAGTAAAGTAACTGAATATTCCGGCGGCGTTTACTTAAAAAATAACGACACATTAATGTCATCTTATGGAAACTTAGCTGGAACTCACTTTGGTAATTGGTTCCAAGTTACAACTGATATGAAAAATGGTTTAATTATGTTCTTAAACCAAACCGACAATAATGAAAATAATCAAAAAGATGTTGGTTATGAAATTTTGAATTATATTAAACCCAATACTTTCACGCAAAGATAAAAAAGCGCCATGAGGCGCTTTTTTATTTAAATAATAAATCATACATCTCAGCAGTTAATGGAGTTTTTAAAAGTAAGTTCATCCCTACCGCTGATCTTTTCTTTGGCCCAATCTGCTCCTCTTTAACACTTGTACGATCTATTATGGCCTCCCCTAAATAAAAGAAATCTTTTCCTTCGGCATCGCTTCTTTTTACAAAAATATGTAATTTCATATCTTTTTGCAAAAGTCGCTTTACCTCTGCAGAATCTAAATGGCGCGGAGTACGAGTATACCATTTAAGGGTGGTGCCGTTCTGTAATTCATTATCGTACACATCACTACGTTTATCTTCTTGACTCTTTTTATATGTAATAAAAATTGGAGTTTCATCTTCTCCAACTCGATACCCGTACATTGGAGCACTCACATCTAACGGCCAATTTAATAAACGACACACATCTTCTCGATCGTATTTTTGATAAAGAGTAAATTGCATATTCCAATTATATTTTTTGGCTAAAAGCAAACCTGTTTTAATCACATCTAAGAATAGTTGTTTGAACTGATCATTCTTAGCTAAGCTTTCCTGCAAATGTTCTGATAAATGATAGCCGAATAGATCCTTTTCTACTAAGGGAAAATTACCATATTGTTCCTTTTTCGTGGTTTTGCCAGCTTTCACTTCAAAAAAGGCCAAATTCAAAAATCCTTCTACTGAGGACAGCACTTTAGAATCAACGTAGATATTATTTTTGTGTAAAAATTGGATATACTCTTCCTCCCCTACAGCCGAATCTATCAATAAAGAAAGCAAAATTAATTCATGAGGCCGTTTACCATTTAAAAGTTCTTTAGTCATAAAAGTCAAAACTTGATTTTCATACAGAGATAAAGAAATATCTTCATGATTTTTTTGTAAAAAGACACCATAGTTACCTAGCAATTTATTTTTAGCAAATACTTCTGGCGAAACAGTATGATATTTATAAAAATCTTCCAAATAAGGGATGCGGCCAATTTTCTGTTTCAAATCTTTATAAGATTGCTTGAGCTGCATTAAACCATCTAATTTTACTTTATCTAAAGATTGTAAAATCTTATCAGATGCAATTTGAGTAAAGTTAATCGTTGAAAGATCAATTAATTGCGGAAGGAGTGTTTCTTGTTTAAGCTGATCTTTATCAAGGCTATCATCTGAATTAAGAGCAATTGGAATTAGATAGTTATTTTTGTAATTTCCAATAAAGTCAATCACAGTTACATAATCTTTACCAGGGTATTTACGCAAACCTCGGCCAAGTTGTTGAATAAAGACAATGCTAGATTGAGTATTTCTGAGCATCACAATTTGATTTAGAGATGGTATATCTACTCCTTCATTAAAGAGATCTACCGTTATTATGTATTCAATCTTGCCATCTTCCAAATCTGAAATAGCCTGAGTTCGAATTTCTTCCTTATCTTCATTGGTTAAACTAACAGCAGGATGGCCTTTTTGATTAAATTCTGCCGCAATTTCTCTAGCTTCTTCTTGACGACTACAAAAAACTAACCCACGAGGCTTAGTTCCACAATAACCGTAATAATCTAATTCTTTTAAAATATAATCTACTCTTTTTTCAGCGGTAAGATAGCGTAAGCTGCTTGTTTCATCAATCAAACCCTCTTCAGTTTCATAATCTTCTACACCCACATAATGAAAAGGCGTCAGCATTTTCTCTTCAAGGGCATCCCGCAAGCGAATTTCATAAGCCAAATTATAATCAAAAATCTGATAAACATCTTGTGCATCCATCCGTTCAGGAGTTGCTGTCATCCCTAAGAAAAATTTAGGTTCAAAGTAGTTCATAATTTTTCGATAACTTTTTGCTGCAACTCGGTGAGCTTCATCAATCAAAATATAATCAAATTCTTCTTTATTTAGCTCCTTAAGAATATGATCTTGACTCAAAGTTTGGATCGTCGCAAAAATATACTTTTTATTTAAATCATGATGATTTCCCGATAAAATTCCATAGTCCGAGTCTGCTCCACCAATTACTTTCTTAAAACTGGCTAATGCTTTTTTAGTAATTTGTTGGCGATGAACCACATATAAAAATCTGCGCGGTTTAAAATTCTTAACTGCAAAAGCTCCGAGATAGGTTTTCCCAGTCCCCGTGGCAGAAACTACAAGCGCTCTTTTTTCTTTTTCCGCAACTAAATTGTTCAATTCTTTCAGGGCAGCTTTTTGCATTTTATTAGGAGTAATCTTTTTAGGGCGAGATAAAGACCTATTCTTAGGCTTTATCCAATTTTGTCGATATTCTTTTAACCAATTATTAGTAAAAAGAAAACTCTCCTCTTTCAATTTGGCAATTTTTGTCCTTACTTGATCAAACAAGACACCATTCTCACTGGGGGTAACCTTAAGCATCAATTCATCATTTTGCAAAAGAGCCGACCGAGTAAAATTAGCACTTCCGACTAAGATACTTTCATAATTAGAATATTTAAAGTAATAGCCCTTTGCATGAAAAGGACCGTCTTTAATTTTCACCTTTAAATTAGGAATTTTATTCAACTCTTCAAAAACTTTCGGGGAATTAAAGCCTAAATACGTCCCTGTAATAATTTCTCCAGAGATATTTTTCTTAGCCAAATCTGCCATGACCGCTTTAAATGGAACAAGCATGTTTTCACTGATAAAAGCAACTGTCCACACAAAGGATTCACAAGCTAACAATTCTCTTCTTAAATTAAGCCATAACTTATTATTTTGATCATTTTCCAATAATTGAGGATTTAAGAATTCATGTCCTCGGTATTTTTGATCATAAAGGCCATTTAAAATTGCATTTTTTAGAGTTTCACTCATTATTATCACCTCACAAAAAATAGAAGCCCAAATTTTGAGCTTCTATTTTACCATTACCAACGCCATTTTCCTTTGTAGCAGTATAAAATTAATGGAATAATTGAAACGATTGCACACATTCCAATCAGTAAAAAGACATAAGCATGCTTTAGATTACTTGGTGTTTCCGCAGCTGGAATAAATGTAACAAAGAATGCCACTACTGTAATTACCATTGCCACTAGAGCAATAATAATACTTAAAACCTTACTCTTAGTCATGTAGTACGTACGATGAAGATTTTCATGCTTAGCTTTTAATACAATGTAAGCTGTCAACATGATCATGTAAACCATCAAATATTGGGCTGTAGTTGCCGCCAGTGACACGTTAAAAGCAAAGTCCGCATTTGCACCACTAGTAAAAGTAATCAATACTGCCGAAACAGTCACAATTAAGGATTGAGCCACCATTAAACGAAGCGGAACACCGCGATCTGTTGCTTTAGCAAAATACTTTGGCATATAGCCTTGTTTAGCCGCTTCATACATTCCTTGGTTAGGTCCTGCAAGCCAATTGCCAAGCTCTCCGATAATTCCGCAGGCAAGCAGTACGCCTACTACTTTTTGCAACGCACCACCAGGAAGACCAATTGAATTCAAAAGTTTACCATAAGTATAAACAAAACCTGTACTATTTTGGATTTCATTCTTGGGTACAGTCATCCCGATTGCCATACTACCTAATAAATCAAAGCAAATAGCTGTCGCAGCTAGGCCCAACATTACACGTGAGTAAGATTTCACATTTTCTAAATTCTTAACGTGTGGTGCTGAAGCTTCGTCCCCACAAAATGCTAGCATAAATGGAACAAAAGCTACCAAAGTATTTTCATTTAAATGATGTGGAATAACCGTGTTCCAATTAATGGTCATATGAAGTGGATTACCTTGAAACACGTAAATAAAGAATGAAATAATCAAACAAATTACTGGAAGAGCAATTCCTAAAATAAATAGCCATTCCGCAATTCGACCAATTTTTCTAATTCCAATTACTTGAATTGCTGTAGTTCCCCAGAGAATTACCATCATCAAAGTAAATCTAAGCATGGGATTAGTATTAAACTCAGGGGTATTTAAAGTGATCGATAAAGCACCAATGATTACATACATCATCGTATCCATACCAACAGTAATGTGAATCCATTGATAGCACATCGCTGTCCAGCCAGTTTTTTCACCTAAAGATCCTTTAACCCAAGTAAAAATACCACCTTTTTCCCAACCATCAATTGAGGCCATTTCACCAGCCATCTGTGTAATGGGAATAAACCAAGCAATTCCTGCAATTAATAAATAAAATAAGGCTGTTGGGCCAGTTTTTCCAAAGGGCGCAAGTTCATTGACGGAAATAACCATTGAACTGGTCATCGCAAACAACTTAAAAGCTGTCAAACGATTATATTTCAAGTCTTGCTCAAGCGCCCAATCCTTTTCCTCTGCTACTTCTTCCAAGCGCATATCCTCCCCTAAAAAATCTTCAATTATTATACACTTTAGACCAATTTAAAAAAAGCATTCTTTAAGAATGCTTTTTATTATCAAATTATAAGTCAATCTCTAATAAGATCGGGCAATGATCAGCACGTTCTCCAGTGTCAATCATTTCAGACCGCTTTATTTTATCGGCAATTCGATTACTCGTTAACCAATAATCAATTCTCCAACCAGAATTATTAGCTTTTGCGGTTCTCACACGTTGGGCCCACCAAGAATAAACGCCAGTGACATTACCATTCATTTTTCTAAAGGAATCAGTGAAACCTGCATTTAATAATTTAGTAAAGCCTGCTCGTTCTTCATCAGTAAACCCTGCAGAATGATGATTATTTTCGGGATGCTTCAAGTCAATTTCGGTATGAGCACAATTATAATCTCCACTGGCAATCACGGGTTTCTTACTATCTAATCCTTTCAAGTATTCAACGTACTTTTCATCCCAAACTTGTCGCTCACCTAGACGCTTTAAGCCATTGCCAGAATTTGGTGTATAAACCTGCGTAATATAATAATTTGGAAATTCTAAAGTAATGATTCTGCCTTCTTCATCCATAGGTTCTGGCGCTCCAATTTTAGGAAAAGTAGCCCTTGGATGATAATCTTTTTTATAAAGATACATCACACCTGCATAACTTTTCCGAGCTGGTTCTTCTGAAGAACGCCAAACATATTCATATTCAGGAAACATTTGCGCTAAAATTTCTTGATGTTTTTTAGTAGGACCACTTGCTCGTAATTTAGTTTCTTGAAGAGCAATTACATCTGGATTTTGTTCTACAATCGTATTTAAAACTTTTCGTGTTTCTTGAGCTCGATTAGAATCACTCGTTAAAGCTGCATTTAAAGAATCAATGTTCCATGATATTAAAAGCATAATTTTTCCTCCCTTTTTCTAAATTATACTAAAAAAGCTAGACTAGATGGATTTATCTAGCCTAGCTTCTATTTAAAAGGGAGTTGTGTTGAATGAGAATAACGAGAATTTATTTTACATTAGTGTTCTCTTCTAATGTTGCAGGTCTTTTTTATTAAAGATACGATTAAAACTAGGATGATGGAGCCAATCGTACCTGATACAACCAGTTGACCTGCAAAGTTTGGATCTAAAAATTTAAGTAATGCTTCACCAAGTAGTGCACCAATTATACCGATTAATGTGGAGATAACTATATATAAGTTACTTTGACTAGCAATCACACCGGCGAATAATCCAATGCAAATTCCAATTATTAAAATCCAAGTCCATTGAAGCATTAACATAATTTTTTAGTCCTTCCAAAAAAATTAAGTAATAAGGAATTAAGAAGATTTTGCAATCTTATTTAAATGTAATAGGCAATACCTCCTTTAGCTCTTATGCTTAACATTTCTGCTATGGTTATAATATTACCAGTAAAGTGACACTATGTCATTATTTACGGTTCTTCTTAAGAAAATGTTTACATTTTCACTAATCTGCACATTTTTCAATAAAATTTATTGGAATCCGCTTTAAATACGAATAAATTTTAAAAAAAGCTGTACTTTTTTCACAAAATCCTATTTTTTATGTTTTGTCTTTTCAACTCAAGTGTATAATAAGACTCGGTCATATTATTATTTTTACGGAGGTTGGATTTATGACAAAGATTTTTGCTTACGCTATTCGTAAGGATGAAGAACCTTTCTTAAACGAATGGAAAGATGCTCATAAAGATATTGAAGTTGAATATACTGATAAGCTTTTGACTCCTGAAACTGCAAAACTTGCTAAGGGTGCTGATGGTGTTGTTGTTTACCAACAATTAGACTACACTCCAGAAACTCTTCAAGCTTTAGCAGACGCTGGCGTAACTAAGATGTCATTACGTAACGTTGGTGTTGACAACATTGATATGGACAAGGCCAAGGAACTTGGCTTTGAAATTACTAATGTTCCTGTATACTCACCAGATGCAATTGCTGAACATGCAGCAATCCAAGCAGCTCGTGTACTACGTCAAGACAAGCGCATGGATGAAAAGATGGCTAAGCGCGACTTACGTTGGGCTCCAACTATTGGTCGTGAAGTTCGTGACCAAGTTGTTGGTGTTGTAGGTACTGGCCACATTGGTCAAGTATTTATGCGTATTATGGAAGGTTTCGGCGCAAAAGTTATTGCTTACGATATCTTCAAGAACCCAGAACTTGAAAAGAAGGGTTACTACGTTGACTCACTTGATGACTTATACAAGCAAGCTGATGTAATTTCACTTCACGTTCCTGATGTTCCAGCTAATGTTCACATGATCAACGACGATTCAATCGCCAAGATGAAAGACGGTGTAGTTATCGTAAACTGCTCACGTGGTCCACTTGTTGACACTGATGCTGTAATCCGTGGTTTGGACTCAGGTAAGATCTTTGGCTTCGTAATGGATACTTACGAAGGCGAAGTTGGTGTATTTAACGAAGACTGGGAAGGTAAAGAATTCCCAGATGATCGTTTAGCTGACTTAATTGATCGTCCAAACGTATTGGTAACTCCACACACTGCTTTCTACACTACTCATGCCGTACGTAACATGGTAACTAAAGCATTTGACAACAACTTGAAGATGATTAACGGTGAAAAGCCAGATTCTCCAGTTGCTTTGGACAAGAACAAGTTTTAATTAAAAACTGAATAATTAAAAACCATATTTCGATGAAATTACCGAAATATGGTTTTTTTCTTTGCAAAAATCTGCATTAATTGAACCAAGTCATTGAAGATAAAGCTAGATCAACATCAAAGTTTGGCTTACTTAATTCTTCAAAAAAGCTCAACCCTTCCTTTGATATCTTACCTTGTAAAACTAATTTATTGAAGGCATCTCTCAATTGTTTTTGAACTTTAGGTTCATATTCACCCTTATCAAGTTCTACAATTGCTTGATTAACTAAATCTTGCTCTGCTTCATTTTTTAAAGTTACTTTTTCCAGAATTTCTTTCAGAGACTGCTTTAGTCTCATCTTTTTGTCCTCCTGTTTTCTTTTGAATTTTTTGCCCTCCATTTTAGCATATTTTTAGCCAAATTATTTACCATTTATAAGTATATGGATATTGGGCATGACTTGGCACTTCATTCCACACAACCGTGTGACCGGCACCATGAGAACAAAAAACAGAATTAGGTGTATTTTCTAAGTCCGACATTGGATCATAATTAAACTTTTCAATGATTTCATCTTTATTATGGCACGGATAATAACCAGCAAAAATCGTCTGCAAACGTCCTTGGCCATGAGTATAATTTCTAACATTTTCACTATAGGATATCATTTCAGAAACAGGTGCTCTACCTTTAATAATGGTAGAAGTTGCCAAATTTTCTGGTGTATCAAACTTGCCACTCATTTTTTGAATATCGTTAAGTACGTGCCCTACTTGATCTTGAGGAATTTCTAGTTCAAATTCATACCAAGGTTCAAGGAGCTGGACGGCATGTTTGGATTTTAATTCCATTAATCCTTGACGCACTCCACGATAAGTAGCTTCTCTAAAGTCGCCACCAACAGTATGAACATTACTTCCGCGTCCTCCAATGAGCGTAACCTTCATATCCGTGATCGGCGACCCTGTCAAAACCCCAAGATGAGTTTTAGATTCCAAGGCTGTCATAATTTGTTCTTGCCAATTTTTGCTCAGAATTTCTAAATCACATTTATTTTCAAAGACCAATCCACTATTAGGAGCACCAGGTTCAAGTAAAAAGTGAACTTCTGAGTAGTGACGCAAAGGTTCAAAGTGGCCGACAGCTTCGATTTTATTAGTGATAGTTTCTTTATAGAGAATATTACCTTCTATAAAATCAACATCTAAATTGAATCTTTCTTTCATGATCTGCTTCAAAATCTCACGTTGAACTTCACCCATAATTTCCACATGAATTTCCTGGAGTTCTTCAACCCAATCCACATGCAAAAGTGGATCTTCATCCTCTAATTGTCGCAAAGCATTTAAGCATTCAAAAATATCAACATCAGTTTCGACTTTATAAACCAAAATCGGCTTTAAACTATCATCAATTAAATCTTGAAGACCAATTCCTTGACCAGAGTAAGTTTTAGTCAAACCAACTAGAGCACAAATTTGACCGGGAATCATTTCATTAACGAGGTCATATTTTTCGCCATTATAAGATCTAATCTGATTGATTTTTTCACCGTTAATTTCTTCTTTTGGTTTTAAATTTCCTCCCAAAAGCTTCATCCAGGTTAAACGCTCGCCTTTTTGATCGTGAGTAATTTTATGAACTCGCCCCTGAAGTTGATTCTCATACTGCGGCTCAATACTCCATTTTTCCAAGCCTTGTAAAAGATCGTCAATTCCATCTAGCTTAAGAGCAGAACCAAAATAAACTGGAAAAATCTTTCTTTGAGCCACTAACTTTGGAATATCTTCTTCAATACTTTCGCCGTTTAAATACTTATCCAGCAAATTTTCATCGGTTGTTGCAACATTTTCATAAAAATCATCGCCCTTTTCCATAAAATCGATACAATTTGTGTCTAAGTTTTCTTGTAAATCTTTCAAAATTGACGTTTTAGCTACCTCGTGAATATCCATCTTATTCACAAAAATGAAAGCTGGAATCTGATATTTTTTAAGTAAATTCCAAAGTTGCTTGGTATATCCAGTCACGCCATCGAGTGCAGAAACGACTAAGATCGCATAGTCTAACACACTCAAAGCTTCGATTGTTTGACTTGCAAAATCAATATGGCCCGGTGTATCAAGCAAAGTCATCTCAAAATTGGGGCTTGAAATCTTTGCATTATGAGAAAAAATCGTAATTCCTCGCTTCTTTTCGAGTTCATCTGGATCTAAAAAGGTATCCCCATTATCTACTCGACCTAATTTGCGCAAATTACCGGTTTTATACATCAAACTCTCCGACAAAGTCGTCTTGCCCGCATCAACATGCGCCACAATTCCTAATGTTATGTGCTTCAATTTCTGCACTTCCTTTCAAATTTCAATTGTACGCTAATTTTTTCCAATAAAAAATCCGTCCTATCTTGGACGGAATTCTTAACAAATTATATTAGAAATCAACCTCATCTGGATCATTGGCCATTTTAGCAGCACCATGTAAACCATCTAGCTTCTTCATATCTTCTGGCTCAATATCAAAATCAAACACGTCTGCATTTGCCTTGATGTAATCAGGATGAACTGATTTTGGAAGTGGTAAAAAATTGTGATCCAATGACCATCTGATTAAAATTTGAGCAGGAGATTTGCCATACTTTTCTGCAATTTCATTAACTACTTCATTTGAAAGAAGGCCACCAGTTCCAAGAGGACTGTAAGCTTCATTCACGATTCCTAAACTATCATTATATTTTACTAAGTCTTCTTGCATATCACTTGGATTAAGATAGTTTTGGTTCACTGCAGGCTTAATTTCTGCAGTTTTAAGCAGTTCATCAAGGTGATGCTTTCTAAAATTAGAAACCCCAATTGCACGAATCTTGCCAGCTTGAACGGCTTCTTCCATTGCTTGCCAGCTCTCTGCGTTAAGCTCAGCCCAGTTATCTCTCATAGTCGCTGGATTTGGCCAGTGAATTAAGTAAAGGTCAAGATAATCCAAACCTAACTTTTCCAAACTAGTATCAATGGCCTTTTTAGTGTTTTGATAACCATGATCACTGTTCCAAAGCTTAGTAGTTACAAAAAGCTCATGACGGTTAATTCCACTCTTTTTAATCGCAGCTCCGACACTTTCTTCATTACCATATGCGGCAGCTGTATCGATGTGACGATAGCCGCTATTAAGAGCAGCAAGTACAGACTCTTCTGCTACTTGACCGTCAGGAGTTTGCCAAGTGCCAAAGCCAATGATTGGAATTTTTACCCCATTATTTAATTTATATCTGTCTGTTAATGAATTAAAGTCCATATTCTTTCCTTTTTTTTAAAATACTGCTTATTTAAGCATAACAATCAAGTAAGTAATTTGTGAAATTATATGCCTCAAGTTTCACGTGTAACTTTCTTTATTTTTTACTAAAAATCTTCAATCTAAAGTCTTTCTAGGTCTTACTTTTAAGCTCTCATGCTATCCTAAAATACGAAAGAAGGTGTTTTAGATGATAGAAAATTTCGGTCAAGTTACCTTAATTGAAAATGCGACTGAAAGTGAACTAGCCAAAATTGCTGCAGAACGAAATTTAGATCCAACTATTTTTGAAAAGATCAACTCAGCTACTAATGTTGCCCGTTTTTTAAAAATTGAATCAAATACATTTGCTTCGCCACATTTATTAGTTACTTTTGACTTACACGATACTCACGATCAAATTGAAACAGAACTCACACCAACAATCGCTATTTTCGATCACAATCAGCTACTGCTTTGTTCCTACGGTAATTTTATTGATCTAAAAAAAGAGCAGCTTATTCAAGCTCATCCTCTCTCAATTATCATCAAGAATCTATTAATTAGTGCTAAACATATCGATAGAAAATTACGCCACATCAAAAATCAGATTGATTATCTAGATCAAGCCGCCAGAAAAACCACTAAAACTAAAGAACTTAAAAGTGTAACCGACTTAACGAGAAAACTAGTTTACTTAGAGCACACTTTGGATGATCAATTTAGTACAATTGAAGAATTTT
Source organism: uncultured Lactobacillus sp. (assembly GCA_910589675.1). GTDB lineage: Bacteria > Bacillota > Bacilli > Lactobacillales > Lactobacillaceae > Lactobacillus. Next base: position 12,726 of record CAJUTO010000027.1, read on the forward strand.
GTAATTATTTAACAGAAAACAAACTCACAACTAAAACTCAAATTAATGACTTAATGGTAAAAGAACGTCGATTGACTAAAACCATTCATATTTATCGTGACCTGCTAGATTCCATCAATAGCCTTTTTACAGCAATGATGGATAGTCACTTAAACCATTTAATGAAATTTTTAGACTCAGCTGCTCTAGTTATTTCTATCCCTGCTCTAATTAGTGGGATTTGGGGTATGAATGTCGGCGGTCTCCCTGGTAAAGAAGATGATAATGGGTTTTGGCTGGTGATTTTAGCTGGTACTGTTTTAGCTGTTATCTGTGGTATTTTACTTAAACAGAAAAAGTACAATGATTAATAAGCCTTTTCAAAGTTATTCTGCATAATTTTTACAAATTGAGCATAATTATCGACCTCAAATAAGGGATGCAAGTTTAAGATATTCCTACGATGACGATGATTGTACCAAATACTATCAAACCCATACTTTTCTGCGCCAAGAATATCAGATTGCAATCCATCCCCAAAAAAGACTGTTTCATTAGGTCCTATTTCTGTCCGACTGAAAAAATAGTTGAAAGCATGCTCATCAGGTTTAGAATAGTGTGCTTCTTCAGAAGTTACAATTAAGTCGAAATAATCTTTAATTCCGGCCAATTCCAAGCGATGATTTTGCATAAATTTTTCGCCATTACTTAAAACAGTTAGTTTATAGCCCGCTTTTTTAGCAAACTTTAAAGTATCCTCAACCCCAGGAAGCAACTTATGAGCCTGGCCAAAATATGACCGATACTCATCCATCGTTTTCTTACCATCTATCTCAAGTCCAAAATGTTCCTTAATAAAATCATGGAAAGTCATCTCACTTAAATCTTCATAAGTTAACTTTCCTTGTTCTAACTGTCTCCACAAGCCTTGATTGTAAGAATGATACTGCTTTTGTAAATCTGCATTTAATTCCCAATGATGACGATTAAACAAACTCCTTAAGGCATAATTCTCTGTTGCAGCAAAATCAATTAAAGTATCATCCACATCAAAAATAATCTGTTTATACTGCATAAAACTCCCCTTTCTAATAGTGACATTGACAAATCATTATAACAAGCATCTCAAGTTATTAAAACGAAGACGACTTTCTTTTAACTTTTTATTGACTTTCTCTAATTTTGAAACTACAATTCTAATTAACAAAAAACGAAAGGAAGATTTATCATGGCAGTTAAGTTTGAAGCAATTAATCGTTGGCAATTCCAGCACTAGGATTGTTTTCTGCCGTTTTGGTACAGATGCAATCCAAACGTTTTGCATCTGTGCTGGTAAATCTTTAAATAAAATTACCCGCACGATAAAAAATCTACGTGCGGGTTTGGTTTTGAGCATTTCCTGCAATTTCGGGAAATGCTCTTTTTGTTTATTTAGGAGGAAAAATGAAGCGATTAATTACTACCATTGTTGCGATATTCACCTTTTTAATCGTAGCTTTTATTGTAGAATTGCATCCCACAAGTCGATTAAATCCCACACCTACTGTCGGAATTTTACAGACAATGAGTCATCCAGCTTTAGACCAAATTCATAAAGGAATTATTCAGGGTCTAAAAGAAGAAGGCTATATCAATCATAAAAATATCAAGATTGATTTTCAAAATGCCCAGGGTGATCAAAGTAATCTCAAATCAATGAGTGACCAGTTTCAAAATCAAAATGCGGCTGTGACCATCGGCATTGCCACCCCAGCGGTGCAATCTTTAGCAAATGAAAGTGGCAATACCCCTGTAATTATGGGGGCAGTTAGCGACCCAATTGGAACTAGTTTAGTTAAAAGCATGAGACATCCTGGTGGAAAAGTTACCGGAGTTCAAGATAAACAACCCGTGGGGGTTCAATTAGATCTCATCCGAACTATTATGCCCAAAATTAAAACAATTGGGGTAATTTACACGTCTAGTGATGATTCTTCAGCGGCTGAATATCGTGAATTTAAGAATTTGGCTGAAAAACATCATATTACTATCCGTCCTTACACAATTACCTCTACTAATGATATTGAACAGGTTGCTCAAACCATGGTTAACAAAGTAAAAGCTGTATATGTTCCAACTGATAATACAGTTGCTTCAGGAATTGCCACTCTTTTAAAAGCAACAAATGCGGAAAAAATCCCTGTTTTCCCAGCTGCAGATACCATGATTAAGCCTGGAGGATTGGCTACCAGATCCGTCAGCCAATTCGACATGGGAATCCTTACGGGAAAGATGGCAGCCCAAGTTTTAAAAGGTAAAAAACCAGAAGATATGCCAGTAAGAAGAGTTACAAATTATGAAACAGTAATTAATGAGAAAACTGCTCAAAACTTGGGAATTACCATTCCAGATTCAGTAATTAAAGCTGCTCAAAAGAAAGGAAGGATTATTAAATGAGTTTAGTTACTTCTACTATCGGCCAAGGATTATTATGGGGAATTTTAGCCCTAGGACTTTATTTATCCTTTAGAATTTTAAACTTCCCTGATATGACTGTCGAAGGGACTTTCCCCTTTGGAGCAGCGGTTTGTGTTGCAGCTCTTGTAAGAGGAGTGGATCCAGCAATTGCTACATTGCTTTCATTCATCGCTGGACTGGGCACTGGCCTTGTAACTGGCCTTTTATATACCAAAGGAAAAATTCCTATTTTATTAGCCGGAATTTTGACAATGACCGGAGTTTACTCGGTCAATCTCCGAATTTTAGGAAAAGCCAACGTTGGCCTTCTCAATCATGCCACTTTATTAAATGCAAAATTTTTGACCAAATTACCAGCAAACTTCCCTACGATCGTAGTGGGACTAATCTTTGCAATTTGTATTGTAATCTTACTTGCCCTATTTCTTAATACAGATTTAGGTCAGGCCTTCATTGCCACAGGAGATAATGAAAAGATGGCTCGCTCTTTGGGGATCAATACCGATAATATGAAAATCTTAGGCTTAATGGTTTCTAACGGTTTAATTGGTCTTAGCGGAGGGCTTTTAGCTCAAAATGGTGGTTACGCCGACGTTAACATGGGAATCGGAACCATGGTTATTGGTCTAGCTGCAATTATCATCGGAGAAGTTGTCTATGGTAAAAATCTTAGCCTTTCTGCCCGTTTAGTGGCAGTCGTAGTCGGCAGTATTTTATATCGCTTAGTTTTACTTTTAGTTCTTCAATTAGGATTTAGTACCAACGACTTCAAATTAATTTCCGCAATTATTTTGGCACTTTGCTTAATGCTGCCATTATTCCAAAAAAAATTTCATATTCATAAAATTTGGAAGAGAGGAATTGAAAAACCATGAGTACACTTTTAGATTTAAAAAATATTACAACCACCGTTAATGCTGGAACTAAAGAAGAAAAAAAGATTCTTAAAAATATCAATCTCCAACTTGCAGACGGTGACTTTGTTACTTTGCTAGGCACAAATGGGGCCGGTAAATCAACCTTACTCAATATTATTAACGGTTCTCTTTTCCCTAGTGAAGGTCACGTCATTTTAGATAAGGAGGATTTAACTGCTTGGTCTGAAGTTAAACGTGCAAAATACATCTCCCAAGTGTTTCAGGATCCTAAAATGGGAACAGCTCCTAGAATGACCGTAGCAGAAAACTTACTTCTAGCTACCAAGCGTGGTAAACGTCGCGGCTTACGAATGCGCGGACTTGATAAACATTTAGCTGAATTCAAAGAAATTACAGCCAAGCTTCCAAACGGGTTAAGTGAGCGACTAGATACTTTTGTAGGAAATCTCTCGGGGGGACAAAGACAAACTTTAAGTTTTTTAATGGCAACTATTAAAAAGCCAAAGTTACTCTTACTTGATGAACATACTGCAGCCCTAGATCCTAATACTAGTCATCAATTATTGGAATTAACCAACCAAGTTGTCCAAAAAGATCATTTAACTTGTGTAATGATAACGCACCAATTAAAAGACGCCTTAAAATATGGAAATAGAATTGTTATTTTAAATAACGGAAAAATCGTTTTGGATGTGCGTGGTAAAGAAAAAAACAAATTAACTGAAAAGGCTATACTTCAATACTTCACCGATTAAAAAACACTCTATCTAAAAATAAATCAAAAAAAGCGTGTTTTCTCCTTGCATTTAATAACAATTGTTATACAATATAGTTGTCAGGTGAATGAGATAGAAATACGAGGTCTTAAATATGTTGAACATGAAGAAAGTTATCACTATTGTTTCTGGATTAGCTATTGCAATGAGCTTAACAAGCACTACTGCTGTTCAAGCTGCAAGCTTTCAAGCACCAAAGTTAGGTGTTGCCGAAACTGCTCCAACTAACCCAGCAATCAAAAAAGGTGAAAAAATCTTCGTTGTTGTTCAAGATACTAAGAAGCAGACAGTCAACGTTTACACTAAAGATGCTAAGAAGACATCTCAAACTGTAAAAATGGGAACTACTTGGACTGTTAAGGCCACTAAGAAGGTTGATGGAAAGAAGATCGTTCGCATTAATAAGTCTCAATGGCTTAATGCTCAAGACATCGTAAAGGACTAATTCTATCTGTGGGAAACATTCATCATAAGGACTTAGGAAGAAAAAAGAAGTATTCGATAGGAATGCTTCTTTTTTTGCTAGTTAAATTTCAATTTTGTTATTTATAACGATACAATTTTATTTATTTGTTATCTTTTTTGACTCTAAAAGTGTCCTAGAACCCCATGATTTCGGGCTTTAAGACGTTTTTTGTTTCTTTATAAAAATACTTGCATTTAATAACTAATGTTATATAATATAGTTGTCA
>CAJUTO010000028.1 GCA_910589675.1 uncultured Lactobacillus sp.
GTACGTACGGTGCAATGAGAGGGGCAAACTAGAAAAGTTTCCTCTACTCTATTATTTAACATATAGATAATAACTTTTGTTTATGAAAGCGCTATACTTAAAATGAAAGAATAGTTATATAAGTTTAAGTAGATTTCGAGGTTATAGCATATGAAAAAAGTTCTGGCAATTAATTCTGGAAGTTCGTCTTTCAAATATAAGTTATTTTCTTTTCCTAATGAGAAAGTAATTGCTTCGGGAATGGCCGATAGAGTAGGAAAAGAAAATGCTGTCTTTAAAATTAAGTTGAGTAATGGTCAAGAATATATAAAAAATCTGCCTATTCATAACCAAGAAGAGGCAGTTAAATTATTAATTGAAGATTTAAAAAAATTTCACGTAGTTGAAGATTTGCGAGAAATTAGTGGTGTTGGTCATAGAGTAGTAAATGGAGGAGAAATTTTCAAAGAATCAGTCCATGTTAAAGAAAAGGAATTACAAGAAATATTTGATCTTGGAGAACTGGCACCGTTGCATAATATTCCAGAAGCAAATGGTATTAAGGCATTTATGAGAATTATCCCTAATGTACCTCAAGTAGCAGTTTTTGATACTTCATATCATCAAACTTTAGATCAGATTCACTATCTTTACTCCATTCCTTATGAGTATTATCAAAAATATGGTATTAGAAAGTATGGTGCGCACGGAATTTCAATTTCTTATGTGGCACAACGTGCGGCAAAAATGCTTAATAAGAATCCTAACTTAGTCAATTTAATTGTTTGTCATTTAGGATCTGGGGCTTCTGTTACCGCAGTAAAAAATGGAAAATCTTATGATACTTCAATGGGAATTAGTCCACTTACTGGGGTAACAATGGGAACTAGAAGTGGTGACTTTGACCCAACTGCCTTACAACGTTTAATGCATAAAACTGGAATGAATATCGATGAAGCTGTTAAAGTTTTGAACTATGAATCAGGATTATTGGGAATTTCAGGTATATCTTCAGATATGAGAGATTTAATTGAGAGCAAAGATAAACGTGCAAAGCTAGCTCGAAAGATATTTATTAATCGTGTAGTTAAGTATGTTGGTGCATATGCAGCTGAATTAAATGGTGTTGATGCAATTATATTTACTGCTGGAATTGGAGAACATGATCCTGGCATTAGAGCCGGAGTGATGGCATCATTAAAATATTTAGGACTAGATCCTGATTTTAAAGCTAATCGGACAGATGGAGAAAAGTTTATTTCTAAACCTAATTCAAAAGTAAAAGCAATGATTGTTCCTACTAACGAAGAATTAATGATTGCTCGTGAGGTAGTGCGAGTTTTGCAATAAAAAAAGATTAAGTAGGATTAGATAAAGGTCTAACTACTTAATCTTTTAAGAAGTAGTAGTATTTTCTTGTTTTGTAGGTAGGGAACTAAATTTTATATCTTGTTGATTGAACTCTTTGATATAAGCGCTCAGATAAGCATTTTTTACCTGGCTTTGACTGTTAGCCACTACTTGAAAATGAATCTGGTAAGTAATACTTGAACCGGTTTGATTGATAATGCCAATAATTTGTGGTCCCTTTTTAATTTGATTTTTAAATTTATCTTTGAGTGCTGCATTTACTGTGTTAATTGCATGGTTAACAGTTGTAAGATCGTTATCAACAGATAAATTCAAATTAATGTTCATACTCCATCCAGAATGTGAACCATGAGTTAAATTTTCTACAATAGTAATATTGCGATTGGGAATATAGATAACTGCCCCATTGGTAGTTTTAAGACGAGTATTACGTAAAGTAAAAGAAAGAACAGTTCCAGTATAGGTTCCAATCTTGACAGTATCACCAATGTTATATTCGCCCTCACTGAGAATATTTATTCCCGTTATTACGTCACTTACTAGGCCTTGTGCTCCCATTCCTAAAGCAAGAGAAACAAGTCCCACACTAGCGATAAGAGTGCCAACTGGAATACCTAGAAGTGTTAAAAGACTGTATAAATAAAACAAAAGAATTGTATATTGAAAAAGAGCAACACCAAGTTGAGCTAAGGTTCTTTTTCGACCAGTCATGTGTTCTTGAAACTTTGGATTTTTCAGTAAGTAGCGAGTTAATAAGCGTTTACCTATACGCCAAATCAAGAAAAAGATTCCAGTTGTAATTAGAATTTGAGTACCACGACTTAAGAGTGTATGAAGTACACTATTCCAATCAATTAGAGAATCAACATTACTATTTTTTTTAGTTGTAGATGTTCCTTTTAAAATCGTTGACCAGTTCAAAACATCATCTCCTTAGTAATTTCTTTAGATAGTATATCAAAAAGTAAGGTACTATTTCATTGCTTGAGGGGAGGAATAATGCTAGACTTTTTATGAGAGGAATAATTAATGGAGGATAGATTATGTCAATTTCATATGGTGCATTAGCTGGCTTGATTGCAGCAGTTGCCTTTTTAATCTTAGTCTTATTTACTTTGCCTTTAATTGTTAGAGCAACTAAGACAATGAAGAAAGTTGACTCAACTATGGATAGCGTTAATATAGCAGTTGATGACTTATCTAAGCAGACTGCAGTATTGATGAAACAAAGTGAAGATTTATTAGAAAAAAGTAATGCTCTTCTAGCCGATGTAAATGGTAAAGTAACTGAATTAGAACCAGTTGTAAAAGCAGCTGCAGATTTAGGTGAAAGCGTGTCAGATATTAATTCTTCATCAAGAAGAATGATTGAGCGTTTCTCTGGTATGGGTATTAGAGGAGCTGGAATTGGCATCTTTTCATCTCTAGTTAGTCGAATGTTCGCAAGACGTAAGCGTCGTCGTGGGGAAGACTAATATTTATTAAAGGAGAACAATTATGCGTAAATTAGGTGGATTTTTATTAGGTAGTGTTGTTGGTTTAGGCGTTGGCTTGATTGCTGGCTCATTATTATTACCAGAAGATGCAACTGATGATGTAAAGAAAAAGCTAGCTGAAAACGAAAAGTTACAAGACTTAAAAGAAAAATATGACAAGGGAACTGAAGCAATTAAGAATCAATTAGCTTCATTCCCTAAGTCAGTTGAAGACGATTCAGAATTGAAAGATTTTGATGATATCGTAATTGATGATACTAACAAAGATCTTGGTGAAGATGAAAAATCTGACAAAGAAGCTGTTAGTGATCTAAATAACGCTGAAAAAAATTAATTAATATTAAAGAATCAAGTTTTCACTTGGTTCTTTTTTTGTATAAAAAAACTGGTGATAGAGATAAACTATCACCAGTTAATTTAGTATAAATTAGTCTTTAACGGGAATGTATTTCAATTCTTTACTTGTTTTAGTAAAAGTCTCAAAACCATTCTTTGTTACAACACCACAGTCTTCGATTCTAACACCAGCTACGTTAGGGATATAAATACCTGGCTCAATTGAGAAACACATGCCTTCTTCAAGAACAACATCATTTCCTTCCATAATTTGTGGAAATTCATGAACGTTCATCCCGATACCATGACCAAGACGGTGGATGAAGTATTCACCATAGCCTGCTTTAGTTATGATATCTCTAGCAACAGCATCAAGTTCGCTAGCTGTAATACCAGGCTTTGCGGCTTCAATCGCTGCTTGTTGGGCTTCACGGTCAACTTCGTAGATTTCTTTTTCTTTAGCAGTTGGTTCTCCGTAAGCAACAGTTCTACTTGAGTCAGAAGCATAGCCATTATGCATTGTTCCAAGGTCAAAAAGAACTAATTCATTTGGTTCAATTTTGTTCATGGTTGGACCAAGATGAGGGTTAGCAGCATTTTTACCAGCTTGAACGATTGTTTCAAAACTAGTGTGCATTACACCTTTTTGAAGTTTTAACTGGTAATCAATTTGACCAGCAACGTAGCGTTCAGTTACACCATTTTTAAGGGCATTAAAGCCAATTTGAAAAGCAAAGTCTGCTTCTGCACCAGCAGCCTTTAATTGTTCAACTTCCTCTGGTGTTTTACGTAAGCGTGCTTCAGCAACAAATGGGGATACATTATTTGTAAATGAAGAATCAGGAAAGGCGATTCTTAATGCTTCTAAGCGATCAACTGAAAGATGGGCTTTTTCAATAGCAATATTATTTGGAGTACCAATACGCTGATTTACCAAGTCAGCGATTTTTGACCATGGATTTTCGTGATCTAGGTAGCCATAAACATCTCCATCCCAAGCCGAATTTTTAGCTTCTTCAACATTTAACTCAGGTGCAAAAATAAAGGCTGACTTATCTTTAAAAGCAAGTAAAGCAAAAATTCTTTCATGAGGATCCATGCTATAGCGAGTAAAGTAATTAATACTAATTGGATCAGAGATGTAGGCAACATCATTATTGGTTGAAATTAACCAATTTTGTAACTTATCTAAGTTCATAATTTTAACTCCTTTTTTAACATATACTGGGAGTATATCATATAATATGGTAAAATAATTAGTTTTTATTCGTAAACGGTTGCAATGTCTTGATATTCTTGATAAGTTATAAAAGAGTGTTTTTACAGGAGTGTGAGAAATTTATGCAAAAACAAGAAGTAACTATTTATGATGTTGCTCGTGAAGCAAAAGTTTCTATGGCTACTGTTTCAAGAGTAGTAAATGGAAATAATAATGTACGTAAAGAAACACGTGAAAAGGTATTAGCTGTCATTGACCGTTTGCATTATCAACCTAATGCCGTAGCTCAAGGATTAGCTTCAAAGAGAACTACAACAGTTGGTTTGATTGTTCCCGATTTAACGAATATGCATTTTGCAGAATTATCTAAAGGAATTGACGATATTGCTACTATGTATAAGTACAATATTTTACTTTCTAGTGTCGGTAATACTTTGTTAAATGAAGATCAAGTAATTCAAAACTTACTTAATAAGCAAGTTGATGGTGTAATTTACATGTCAAACTTGATGAGTGAAAGTGCACAAGAGATTTTTAAGCGCACTAATACACCAGTTGTGTTGGCAGGTACTGCTGATGCAAATCAAAATTTTCCTAGTGTAACAATTGATTATAAGGCAGCTGAAAAAGAAGCTTTAGGCTTATTATTAAAGAATGGTAAGAAAAACCTTGCTTTAGTTGTTGGCGATGGAAAAGCTTATGTTAATAAGGACAATCGCTTTGTAGCTTATAAAGATTTTATGGAAGAACATAATTTAGATAATGTTCATATCTATGAGGATGCTAGAACTTACGAAGATGGCTATGAATTATTTGAACAAATTAAAGCAGATAAAGTAGATGGAATTATTGCTACTCGTGATGTAACTGCAGCAGGTATTATTAATGCAGCAGTTGAGGCGGGCGTATCCATTCCAGATGACTTAGAAATTATCTCTGCAGCTTCAACTAATGTGGCTAAAATTGTTCGTCCACAATTAACCACTGTTCAACAACCGCTTTATGATATCGGTGCTGTTGCAATGAGAATGTTAACTAAATTAATGAGTGACGAAGAACTAGATGAAGCTCATGTTATCTTGCCATATACTTTAAAGCAATCTCGTTCTACTAAATAAAGTATAGTTATACCAAAAATCCTCTTAGGTTAAATTTAACCTAAGAGGATTTTTTAATATGAAAATTTCTAATTATGGAGCAGTAGGAGCATTATCTGCTGCCGCATCACCTGCAGTAGCTTCTGTGCTAGCAGATCCGCTAGTAGGAGCACTTTCACTTGGACTAATATTTGAATTTACTTCATTAGCTTCATTAGCGTTACTACTTTCTGATCTGTTATTTTGAGATGAAGAAGGAGACTCACGCGTAGAAGTGGTACTTCTCGTAGTTGAGGAAGAATTATTGTTTCCTCCTTGTCCTGTACTCCTAGCTTGTTCATCATTGGCTCCTACATTCCGATTAGTTGAGGAAGAAGAATTATTATTAGATTCACGATAAACTTCATGGTTTTTGCCATAATAATTTTTTGCATTTTCTGAAGTTGATCCATCAGCTACAGCGAAGAGACTATTAATATTCTTTTTCTTAGAAATCGTCTTACCAGTGTAGATTAAGACTTTACCATAGTCATTATTTTTACCTTCTAAGTAATCATAAAAGAGGTTGTAGTCTTTAGTTGAGCCACCAATACCAAATCTAGCAGTTGCATTTGGTGCTGGTGAAAGACTTAATGCAGTAGTTTTTTTGCCACTAAGATCAATATTATCGCCATCGTAGCTTACTGTTCCAGGTAATGTTCCTGTTCTTGCTAAGACACTATTTTTATAAACAGAGCTTGGACGGCTAGGCGCGTCATTTAATTTAAAGATCGATGGATCTTCCTTATATAATGCATTAGCAATATTGGCCCATAGATTTAAATTAGTCTCACTAGAATTAGAATCTAAGTTGTATGAATGACCGTAGAAGTTATCATAGCCCATCCAACTAGAAATTGTAATTCCAGGAGTAGATCCATTAAACCAAATATCGCGATAATCATTACTGGTTCCAGTTTTACCAATTAGATTCTTGTAGTCGAACTTCAGGGTACCAGTTAAGCTTGAGGCTGTTCCTTTAGTTACTACTTGGTGTAGCATCTTCTGCATAATGTAGGAAGTGCCTGCAGAGAAGACTTTCTGTGGATTTTGTTTGTGCTTATAGATTACTCGACCGGATGGATCTTGAATTTCTTCAATATAGTATGGATCGGCACGTTTACCATTGTTATAGAAGTTAGAAAAGGCACTAGCATTATCGGCTACTGAAAAACCGTAATCAGTACCACCAAGAGCTAATCCTAAGTTTTCAAATTCGCTCTTACTTAAATTTAAGCCTAATTTCTTCATATCTTGACGCAGATTGATATTTTTATCGTTAACTAACTTACTGTATAAATTTACAGCAGGAAGGTTATAAGACTTACTTAAAGCTTCCTGAGCTGAAATAAATCTGTTTTCAACAGTTGAGTTATAGTCAGTTGGAATATAGTTACCAAATCTGGTAGGGAAGTCAGCAATTGCAGTTTGGCTTGAAATAAGCTTATGCTCTATAGCTGGGCCATAAACTAAATATGGCTTAATTGAAGAACCAGGAGAGCGGTAAGTATCAAAGGCATGGTTAATTTGAGAATTTTTAAAGTCAACCCCACCGCTAAATGCTAAGACCTTACCGGTAGCATTATCAATTACGACACTACCGTTTTCCACGTGTTCGGTGGTATTAACCCACTTGTTAGTAGAAGAATCAAAATCACGAGAAGTTCGGTCTTGACCATACCTATTTTGCTTAACAACCTGTTGCATGGTCTGGTATAGTGTCTTTCTAATTGTAGTTTTAATGTGATAGCCTTTTTGATGAAGAAGCTCAGTTGCGCTAGTTAGGTATTGATTATAACGGTTTGTATCTTGTTTAACGTCAGATACTTTTAAACCATCTTGTTCAATCAAGTTTTCGGCTAAAAGACTAGCACTCTTATTCATTACTAGATTGTATAAGTAACCGCTTTGTTTCTTTTGCTTCGGTGCTTTTTCAGGAGCAAGGAAGTCAGCGCGCAAATCATATTTTTTAGCTGCAAGATAAGCTTTTTTACTAATGTCGCCATTTCTGTACATACGGAATAAAACAATGTCTTTTCTCCGCATTGCTAAGTCAAGATCACTTTTAACTTTTCCATTTAAGCGATATGGAGTATATACAGACGGACTTTGAGGCAGACCAGCAATAAAAGCAGCTTGCGGTAAATTAAGTTCAGAAATTGATTTATCAAATATACCTTCAGCAGCAGTTTTAATGCCGACAATATTTTCTCCGCGATTATTTTTACCATAAGGAGCAGCATTTAAATATGCACGGAGAATGTCTTCTTTAGAAAAATGTTTTTCGATCTTATGAGCATAAAACATTTCAGTAACTTTTCTTCTCCAGGTTGTTTGGCTAGTTAAGAATTGCATCTTAACCAACTGCTGAGTTAAAGTTGACCCACCGGTCTGCACACCAACACCTGTTAATTCAGAAAGGACAGCTCTAACTAAGGACTTAGGTAAAACACCCTTATGAATATAAAAGTTTTCATCCTCAGTGGCTGTTACAGCATTCTTAACGAGGGGAGTTAATTCACTTTCACTTGCTTTTTTAGTAACTGTATCTGGTCGAACAGTAGCAATTTTTTTATTACCAGCATAATAGAGTGTAGCTGAATTTTGAGCATGATTTATTTGATGATTTAATTCGCTAATAGTTGGGATAGGTTGGTTACGAACAATACCAAGTGCATAACCGCCGCCAAAACCAATTAGTAAAAATAAACCGAAAAATGCAATTAAGATAAAATAATGAAAAACACGGCGCAAAGTTAAATAGACGATACCACTGTAAAATTTCCACTGGCTTTCGTCTGATTCGCTTTGCAGTGTTTTAACTTCTGGCCCCGCAGTTAGGAACTTTCTGATTTTCTCTTTTAAATTTTTCACAGATCAGGATCCTTTGTTAATTACTTTTCACCTATTATAGCAAAAAAAGGACTAGCATTGATGCAGTCCTTCTTTACGAATTTATTAATATTTTTGGTTTACTTAGTTAATTCATAAATTGCTTCGGCGTAAATAGCAATTGAATTAATTAAATCATCAACTTTCATATATTCATTTGGTTGGTGCATAACAAGTGGGGCACCTTCTGGTTGAGCACCAAAAGCTACACCATGTTTGAATAGCCGGCCGTATGTACCACCACCAATGATAACCTCATGTCCCTTCTTACCAGTTTGTTTTTCATAAACAGAAAGAAGTGTCTTAACAATTGGATCATCGCCAGGAACATAGTGTGGAGCTTCAGCAGAGCCTTCAACTCTAGCATCTAAAATATCACCAAACTTTTCGTTGATATTTTTCACCATTTCTTCTGGTTCAATACCTTGAGGGTAGCGAACATTGTTTAAGAGGTATGCATTTTGACCTTCAAAATTAAACATACTTGGTGAACTGGTTAAATCACCCATTAAATCATCATGGTGGAAAATGCCTAATTTCTTACCATTGAAGTCTTTATGTTCAACAGTTGCTAGGAAGTGTAAGAAGTTCTTTGCTTGGCCATCAAAGTTAAGACTATCAAGGAAGAGGGCAAGGTAAGTAGCAGCATTTCTACCAGTTTCAGGAGCTGATGCATGAGCGCCATGACCAGTTAATGTTAATGCAAGGCGACCACTAAGCATTTCAGCCTTACCTTCAAGTTTGTGTTCTTTAAGGAAAAGATCAAATTTTTCTTTAATGCCGTCAATATCGCCTTCAAGTTGGGCATGAGCGGTTTGAGGGATGACGTTAGTAGCGATTCCAGATTGGAATGTCCAAAGCTTAACGTCACCTTGGCTTGGGTCAAATTTGAAGTCAAGTTTTAGAGTAACAATTCCTTGTTCACCGTTGATAATTGGAAATTCAGCATCAGGTGAGAAGGCAACATCAGGAGCTGGTTGATGCTTGAGGTAGTAATCAATTCCTACCCAATTAGTTTCTTCATTAGTTCCAAGGACAAAATCAATCTTCTTTTTAGGCTTAAATCCATGTTCCTTTAAGATAAGCATTCCATAATAAGCAGCTAAAGAAGGTCCTTTATCATCAGCACTACCACGACCATAGATTTTTCCATCTTTAATAGTCATCTTAAATGGATCAGTCTTCCAGCCTTCGCCAGCAGGAACAACATCCATATGTCCAATAATACCTACACGTTTGTCACCAGAACCCATATTGATTCGACCTGCATAGTTATCAAAATTTTCAGTGTCGAAACCATCGCGTTTAGCAAAAGATAAAAACTTCTTCATTGCTTTAACTGGGCCAGGACCAACTGGGTATTCTTTACTGGTATTGTTTAAATCTTCAGAAGAATCAATTGCGATTAATTCTTTTAAATCATTTAAAATAGCATCCTTTTTTTCTTGAGCTAATTTTTTGTAATCTAGTTCTTCCATAAATGTACTCCTTTAATTTTTATCTCTGATTAAATATTACAGCATTTACGTCAGAATAAGTCGACCAAAAGTTTTTAATCGGGACTTTTTCTACTGGTAAATAAGGAAATAGTGCAACGTTGGTTTGACGATAAGCTGGATCAAGCTTTCGATAATTCTTATAGGCAAAAGTGTTCTTATTGAATAGACCATAATATAAGATCTTAGAAGACTTTACCCAGCCATAGTCAGTAAGAAGCCATAAATCATTGACTCCGCCACTTACACCTAATATTTTATAGCGTTTATTAGGCATGAGTTGGGCTTTTTTACCAGACTGCCTATCAGGTTTATTATAAGTGAAAATCGGATTTTGGGTAGGATTAATAATACTTAAATTCCAATATGGCAAAATCCATTCAGGCTGCAAATCTAAGCTAACTAGATCTGCAGGAACAAATTCCTTATCACCAATTTGATAAAAAGTTTGTCCCGATGCAATAACAGCTGAAGAAACATGGACAGGTTGTAAGAAACTAATTTGCTTTGAAGTTTTCACATTTAGATATGGGTTTACGCTAACTCCAGTCGGAGTACGACCAAAGTAAATACCATCTTTATTAACAGTATATTTTTTAGTACCACTCTTGGCCAATTTGTATTTATAGCCTCTTGCAGGAAAGTTCGTTACAACTCCATCTACATCATTGTTAATTAACCAGTTCCATAATTTAGGTGATTCATTCATTTCGGCCCAAACAAATACTTTTTGATGTAGAGCATGAAGCTGACCGATAAGTTTAGGATTTTGAGTGACTAAATCAGATGAAATGTTAATTCCATTTACATAGCTTAATACATCAAAATTAATTCTTTGCAGAGAGCCAACAATAAAAATTCTAGGTACATCAGGTAATAATTGACTCATAGTCTTTAGACTAGGGGCAGAAAAGCTATGGATCATGACCCGATCTTGCATATGATATTTTTTGATACTGCTAGCAAGAAGCTCCTCCATATTTTTAGGGCTATTATGTTTAGTCTTTTTCGTTTCAAGAAGGAACTTAGTATTAGGTTTATCTTTATAATAATCAAATAATTGATCTAGCGAAATGATTGACTCACCGTTAGCTTGTTTTAAGGTATTTAAATAGGAAAAATTATTTTGTGATACAATAACCGGTGATCCAACAACTCGGCTTAAGTCGCGGTCATGAGAAACGACTAAGACGTTATCTTTTGAAACATGAAGATCAAGTTCAACATAATCTGCACCATCTGCGAAAGCTGAGTTGTCACTTTGAATTGTTTCTTCTGGATATTTGCTGGGGTTGCCTCGGTGTCCGATAACCAGAAATCCAGATTCAAAAATAAAAATTAAACTAAAAAAAAGGGCTAAAAAGTAAAGCCGGCTTGTTTTCATGTGTACACCTCTATTCTTTTTAACAATAGCATGGATGTATACTTTTTTCTATAATTAATATAGTAGTTAAAATCATTTTAAGAAAGTAGATGCTGAAATATGGCTTATGAGCAACTAGACTTGATTGAAGAAGTTACTCGCAATGACGGATCGAAATATTATGAAATTTCAAATATCGATCAAAACGGAATTGCTGAACTAGCTGTAGACCGTGGATTAATTAAAAAAGTTCGAATCCTGCAGTTGAATTTAGCTCGAACTAAATCACTACAACTATATGAAGAATATATTAATAAAACTTACCAATTAGAGACCTTAACTAATGAGAAGGATTGGAAAGACCCACAATGGGTAGAGTGGGAAAAACCTAAAGGAAAAGTATTAGATGCCTATAACACAGTATTAAAAGCCAATCATATTGGTTAGAAGAGGAAAAGTATGGAAAAATTACGTATTGTTCATACTAATGACCTACATTCACATTTTGAACAATTTCCTAAAATAAAAAGATACTTGCATCAAGCTCAAAATGATAAGAGCGTTGATCAAACATTTACTTTTGATGCTGGTGATTTTATGGATCGATCACATCCTTTGTCTGACGCAACAGAAGGACAGGCTAACATTAAATTAATGAATGAATTTAATTATGATGCAATTACCATTGGAAATAATGAAGGTATTTCAAATTCTCATGCAGTTTTAGAAAAATTATTTGATCACGCTAATTTTCCCGTTGTATTAGCTAACCTACGTGAGGAAGATGAGAGTATGCCAAAGTGGTGTACTCCCTATAAAATATTTGAAACCAAAAAGAAGACTAGAATTGCAGTTGTTGGTTTAACAGCTGCATATCCAATGACATATGGTCCCAATCATTGGCATGTGAAGTTGATTTCTGATACTTTAGATAAATTACTGCCGAAGATAAAGGGTCAATATGATATGTTAATTATTGTTAGTCATATTGGTTTAAGGGTGGATCGATATATAGCCCATCATTATCCTGAAGTAGACTTGATTGTTGGCGGACATAGTCATGACTATTTAGCAAAAGGTGAAAAAGTAAACAATACTTGGATTACTCAGACAGGAAAATGGGGTCAACATATTGGTGACATTAGTGTTGAATTAAATGATGAGCATCAAGTATTATCAATTAAACCAAACACTGTCACTACCGCTGACTTACCAAGTTTAGATTCCGATCAAAAGCAAATTGTAAATTGGCATCAAAAAGGTGAGCAGATGCTTAAAGCACGAAAAATTGCTTATTTACCAGATAAATTTGATCATGACAAGATGGCAGCAATTCAAGTTTCACTTGATGCAATTAGTGAATTTGCTGGAACTGATGTTGCTGTCTTGAATAGTGGTTTATTTTTAAAACCATTTCATCAGGGAGTTTTAACGGAAGCCGACTTACAAGCTGCTTTGCCTCATCCAATGCATGTGGTACAAACTAAGCTGCTTGGAAGTGATGTTTGGCGCATGGTAATGGAGATGGAAAAAAATCGTCATTTTCTAAGTAAATTTGCACTTAAGGGAATGAGTTTTAGAGGTAAGATTTTTGGAGATCTTGTATATAAGGGAATACAAGTTGATCATGCAAGTAGAACGGTTTACATTAATGGAAAAGAAATTGATCCTGAAAAAGAATATACACTTGCATTGCTTGATCACTATGTTTTGATTCCGTTTTTCCCTACAATTTCAATTATGGGTAAAAATAAATTTTTATTCCCCAATTATCTAAGAACCGTAATAGGAAACTATTTAAAAAAGAAATACCCAATAAATAAAGAGAAAGAAAAATAATGGAGTATAAAGAAGCAGATAAAGACCAGCCGCTATATCATCCTTTAGCTCATGTCATTATTAATGAAGATATTGTAATGATTAACGGGCGAGCGTATGAAATTATAGCTAATGTAAAAGATGCTCTAGACATTGAAATGCTTAAGGAGAAGTATGACCCTTATTTAGATCAATATGATTATTTAGTAGGGGATGTATCAAGTGAGCATTTGAGATTAAAGGGCTTTTATGATGAGAATGATCGCGTTGCAATTGATAAAAAAGCTAATGCAATTGTGGATTATTTAGAAGAATACTGTAATCCTGGTAGTGCATATTTTATTTTGCGCTTAGCTCAAGAAAACCAAATTAAAAAAATTGCTTTTGGTAGGCAAAATAAGAGAAAGAGCACAAACAATAACCGCTACCGTGCAAAGCGCCCTTACTTTAAAGAAAGACGCGTTCATAAAACAAAGATTGGCAGTCATAAGACAGCAGTAAAATTTCAACGTGGAAATCATAAAAATAAAAGCTTTGTAATTAAGAAGAGAAAGGGATAATTGTGGAACATAAAGACTATAAATGTTACTTAATTGATTTAGATGGAACTATTTACCGTGGCAGCGATACGATTGAAAGTGGTGTGAGATTTATACATCGTCTCCAAGAAAAAAATATTCCACACTTATTTTTAACTAATAATTCAACTCGTACACCACAAATGGTAGTTGATAAGCTTAGAGGACATGGCGTCAATACTGATATTTACCATGTTTATACGCCAGTTTTAGCTACAGAGTCTTATTTACTTTCTCAAAATCCAGATGCAACTAAAATACCAATTTATATTATTGGTCAAATTGGCTTAGTACAAGGTTTATTAAAAAATGAACGTTTTTACTATGATGATCGAAATCCAAAATATGTGGTTGTAGGGATGGATACAGATTTAACCTACCACAAAATTCGTGTAGCAACTCGAGCAATTAGAAATGGTGCAACGTTTATTGGAACAAATGCAGATAAAAATTTACCTTCTGGAGATGAGCTACTACCTGGAAATGGCGCTCTTTGCACGATGATTGAAGTAGCAACGGGGGTTAAGCCAACTTACATCGGAAAGCCTTCACCGATTATTGTAGCGAGTGCATTGAAAATGTTGAATGCACAAGGACAAGATGCAATTTTAGTTGGAGATAACTACGATACCGATATTATGGCGGGGATTAACTGCAATATTGATTCACTCTTAACGTTGACAGGCGTAACAAATAAGGAGCAGTTAAAAGAAAAAGATAAGAAGCCGACATATATTGTAGAGAATCTAGATGAATGGAAACTATGAAAAGAAAACCGATAATTGCAGTTGTTTACAATTTAATGATGGCCCTTGCTACCGCGACTTTAGGAGCAGTTGTTTTGAGCTGGCCCTTACTAGCAATTTTTGTAAAGGCTCAAAAGACTGATTTAATAGTAAGAAAGTCACTGGGAACAATAATGAAAAACTATACTCAACTTTTGGATTATTTGTTGCTCCCCTTTAAAAATAAATTGCAAATGTCTGATTTCCCTACTTCTCCGAGTGCAGCACGCCATTTTTATGAGTGTAAATTATTGTTTGAATTAGCAATAATTGTCTTTATTGTTGGATTAATTATTCTTATCTTTTTAAAAATGAGAAAGAGAATGAATTATATCTACATTTCGAAAACTACAGCCTTAATCTTTATGATTTTACCTGTAA
This sequence comes from uncultured Lactobacillus sp., assembly GCA_910589675.1. Classification (GTDB taxonomy): domain Bacteria; phylum Bacillota; class Bacilli; order Lactobacillales; family Lactobacillaceae; genus Lactobacillus. Next base: position 14,851 of record CAJUTO010000028.1, read on the forward strand.
TTATTTTGCCTTTTGCTTTAATGAATTTTGATGAATTTTTCATTTCTTTTCATCACTTATTATTTAACAATAGTGACTGGCTTTTTGATCCTACTACCGATCCTATTATTAATGTACTAACAGAGGAATTCTTTGCAGGATGCTTTGCAACTGGTGGGATAATTTATGAATTATATTTTTCATGTTTTATTTTGACAAAAAAATAAAGGAGCTTTAACCAAGCTCCTTTTTTAATACTAATTTTTTCTTTATCCAAATGATCAATACTGGTACCACTGAGATTAAGATGATTGCCAGGACAATTAATGAGAAGTGCTCTTGAACAACTGGAATATTTCCAAAGAAGAATCCTAGAGCAGCAAATAAAGTTACCCAGAGAAAACCACCGAGAAAGTTATAACGGATGAAAGTACCATAATGCATCTTACTTGCGCCAGATACAAATGGAACAAAAGTACGAATAAACGGAATGAATCGTCCGATTACAATAGTAATTCCGCCATGCCTGTCGAAGAAATTTTCGGCAGCTTTTCGTTTATCTTGATTAATCAACTTATTAAACCAACTGTGCTTAGCACCTTCAGCTTGTGACCAACGACCGATTTCATAATTAATTGTATCGCCTAAAACAGCAGCTGCAAGAAAAACTAAATAGCAAATCCAAAAGTGAAGATTGTATTTTGGTGTTGCTGCCATTGCACAAGCTGCAAATATAAGTGAGTCTCCTGGTAAAAATGGAAAGATAACTAAACCTGTTTCAATAAAAACAATTGCAAACAGAATTAAGTATGTCCAATTTCCAAACATATTCACAATTGTGACTAGGTGGTCATCAATATGAAGAATAAAATCAATAAGTCCCATAAATAACTATATATTCCTTTCAAAAATTAGATACTCGTAGAATGAAAAGTCATTGTTTTTTCTGGAAATAGGTCTTGCATAATGCTGCTAATTGCAATTTGAGCCTCGCCAAAACCTAGGGCAATCATTGGTACCCGGCCTGGGTAAGTAATAGCATCACCAATTGCGTAAACATGAGGCAAATTTGTTTGCATTGTTTGAGAAACAGAAATTAAATTATTTTCTAATTCAATGCCCCACTTACGTAATTGACGATTATCACTTTTGAAACCATATGCAACTAGAATTTCATCAACGTCTTTAGTAATAAAATCGTGACTTGCACCAACTCTGTGCAAAACTAATTCTATTCTATTATTGTTTAAGTGAAGTTCTTTTGGAAGGTAAGGAGTTAAAAGTTCAACATTTTTTAAACTTTTAAGTTGACTAACAGAACTTTCAAGTCCGCGAAATTCATTTCTCCGGTGTACTACATATACATCAGATGTTTTACTTAATTCCAGTGCCCAATCAAGCGCAGAGTCGCCACCACCAAGAATGGCGACTTTTTTATTAGAAAAGATTTCGGGATGTTGCATGGAATAGTGAATATGGGCTTGGAGCTCTGGAGTAGTAGATAAAGGTAGAGTTTTTGGCTTAAATGCTCCTAAACCTGTAGCAATAAGAAGACTTTTCACTTGATAATCATCATCAATGATAATATCTTCTCCTGTTGAGAAAGAGATTTTTTTTACTTTATGTGAGAGGGTTAATTTAGTATTCTCGGTTTGTTCAAATAATCGAGAAACTAATTCTTTCCCTTTAATAGAAGAAAAAGCTGGTATATCCTTAATATCTTTTTGTGGATAAAGCATATTAATTTGGCCACCAACTTCATCTAACGCGTCGAAGGTAATAGTTTTTAATCCATGTAAATTAGCAAAAGAAGCAGCAAATAGACCAACCGGCCCAGCGCCAATAATAGCTAAATCATATTTTTCCATTGTAATAAGCAATCCTCCATAAGAATTAATCTAGAAGTCATGTCTTTAGCGTTAATTAAAAAGACAGTTATAATTAATATTAGTAAGGGATGAGATAGTATGCAAGTTAAAATTGGTGATATAGTTCATGGAAAAATTAGTGGTATACAACAATACGGAATTTTTGTAAGACTGGACAGTCAGATAGAAGGATTAATTCATATTTCTGAGATTCATGGTGGCTATGTAAAAGATATAGGAAGAGAATACCAAGTTGGAGAAACTATAAAGATACAAGTTATTGATATAGATCCATATTCTAATCAAATTAGCCTATCTCGACGAGCGGTACTTCCAGAAGTCGAAGAAGCGAGAAAAAAGAGAGTTCATTTTTGGACCTCAAAAAGAGCTAAAAAGGGGTTTATGCCATTAAAAGAAGTTTTGAATAAGCAAATTCAAGAAGCTAAAATTAGATATTCAAAAAAGGATTAAAATAAAGTGTTAAGCAGTAGTACTTAACACTTTATTTTTTATATCCGAATTTTAAGACTTAAATCTCAATTAAAATAAGAATGAAAAAT
>CAJUTO010000029.1 GCA_910589675.1 uncultured Lactobacillus sp.
TGGACTTTTTTATTTTTCAAAAGTGTTCAACTTAATTTTACAATCGGCCAAAAAAAGAGTAATATAGGGACTGTAAAAGATATAAGGAGGAGTTTATATGTGTACCTCAATTGTTTATAGTTCAAATAATCATCATTATTTTGGCCGAAATCTAGACTTGGAAATTTCTTTTGGTGAACATCCTGTAATTACACCAAGGAATTATGAGTTTCAATATCGTAAATTACCAAGTAAAAAGGCAAAATATGCCATGGTTGGGATGGCGATTGTAGAAAATAATTATCCACTATATTTTGATGCAGCAAATGAAGAAGGGCTAGGAATTGCTGGCCTTAATTTTGATGGTCCGTGTCATTATTTTCCAGAAAATGCGGAGAAAAATAATGTTACACCATTTGAATTAATTCCTTATTTGCTAAGTCAATGTACTACGGTTGCTGAAGTAAAAGATGCATTGAAAGATGTTAGCTTAGTAAATATAAACTTTTCAGAAAAACTACCACTTTCTCCACTTCACTGGTTAATGGCTGATAAGACTGGTGAGTCGATCGTTGTAGAATCGACTTTAAGTGGATTACACGTTTATGATAATCCAGTTCATGTTTTAACCAATAATCCTGAATTTCCAGGCCAGTTACGTAACTTAGCTAATTATAGTAATATAGCACCTGCACAGCCTAAAAATACTCTTGTTCCAGGTGTTGACCTTAATTTATATAGTCGCGGGTTAGGGACTCATTTTTTGCCAGGAGGAATGGATTCGGCCAGTCGTTTTGTGAAAATAGCTTTTGTTCGGGCACATTCCCCTCAAGGAAATAATGAATTAAGTAGTGTAACAAATTATTTCCATATTTTACATTCGGTTGAACAGCCAAAGGGAACAGATGAAGTCGGACCAAATTCTTATGAGTACACAATTTACTCTGATGGAACTAACTTGGAGACAGGCACGTTTTATTATACCAATTATGAAAATAATCAAATTAACGCCATTGAATTAAATAAAGAAAACTTAAATGGTGATGAGTTAACAGATTACAAGTTGATTGAAAAGCAAACAATTAATTATCAAAATTAGACTATAAAATAAAAAAACTTTGCCAGATAGAAGATATCTGGCAAAGTTTTTATTTATCTTCTTTAGCAAAAGTATTAATTATAGTAATAAAACTTTTAGCTAAAGCTTCTTCCTGTTCAACAGGAAGTTTTTTCATGTCATTTGTAAGCTTGTCAAGAAAAACACGGTCATTGCTTAACTTACTTGCAAATGCCTGTGGTTCAGGAGTTTTGGATGATTCATCAATTAAAGTAATTACGGATGTTTGTAGTGCCTTTGCAATCGCATCTAATTTTTGAATACTGATATTTTGATTACCTGTTCTTTCAATCTTAGAGATGAAATTCACTGATAGACTACTGAATTCCGCAAGGTCTTCTTGAGTCATTCTCAAACTCCTGCGCCTTTTTTTGATCGCAGCTCCTAAGTTGTCTATCACTTCAATCACAATTCCTTTCACATAGATTTCTGCCTGCGCTTTTTAGAATAAAGTTAAACTGTAATTAAATGAAGAATTTATAATATTATCTTTCTTTATTTAGTATATTCATACACCTAAACCATTAAGCATAAATACTAATTGAATAAGTATTATGAAAGAAAAGTATAGGTTTGAACTTAGGAAATTAAGAGAAGCGAATAGAAGTATATCAAAAAAATAACTTTAATATAGTTATTTTATTAAAACTTAAGAAGCTTTATTGGTTCCATTTGAGTAATTTAAGTTTACGCCATCTTGAACATTAAATATATAAACATGGAAATGAACGTCATTTGAATTAATTGACTGACCTTCCATTTCGACACCACGAGCTAATAACTCATTATTTCTAAAAATGGGCGTAACACGATAACGAACATAATTTGATGGGGAGGCTTTTAGATAAGTAGCCACTTCATTTTCATACATTAACATATCCGGGTCATTTAAGTGTCTAGTCCCAGTCATCAAATTTTTCCAATTATTATTCTGGCCCGTAAGTTGATAGCCAATTAAGTGAGAACGATTATAGAGCCAATGATTATTTATTTTTTTATTATGCCATCCTGTTGGATTGACATGGAGTGGTTCTCTTTTTGTTTTCGGCATTAAGGAACTATTTAAAAGTGCATTTGCTGCAGTTACGCGATTTTGTGAATCAAGATCGCCATATTTTTGCCAGGCGCCGTGATTCGTATCTAAATCTTGCTTTGAAAAATCTGGATTATTATTGTTCACGTTAACAACAGTTTTCCCCGTATAATCAAGACTAGCTAATTTTTGTTTACTTAAAGATTCAACTGCATTTGGATTAGTGTAGTTTTTTAATTGCTTTTGAAGATCAGCTATCTTTTTATCCAAAGAGCTAATTTTCTTCTCAATTTTTTTGTTCTGCTTGTTTAAATTTTTTGCTTTCTTTTGATCAGTATAGTCATACTTATATTTTTTAGCGACTTTAGTATCCTTAGATGAACTAGCTTGAACAGTATATGTTTGACTAAGTCCGAGAGAAAGCAAAAGAGTAACTGTTAAAAATTCGGTAATTTTTTTATGTTTCATTATCTTTTTGCCTTTCTATAACCAGCATTAATTGCGTCTTGTTCACTGTTAAAGTAAACGGCATTAGCTGAATTCATATGGTAGCCTGCTTGACCAGGTACGTGGTAAATTTTTGAATTACTGTTTCCGACAATTGTTCCTTGGTTACCAGTATAAAGATCACCTTGATTAGAAGAATCAGAAGAATTAGAAGAACTACTAGTATTTGCTTCCTGACGTTGAGCAGCTTTTTGTTGTTCTTCAGCTTCTTTTTGACGGGCTTTGGCCTCTTTTTTAGCTGCCGCTTCAGCCTTTTTTCTTGCTTGTTCAGCTTCTTGTTTTTGTTGTTCTTCTTTTTCTTGGTAGTCATCAAGTTGCTGCTTTAACTTGTCATATTCAGCTTGTTTATTCTTTTGTTCTTGTTTGAGAACCTTAGCTCTAGCTTTTTCTTTATTAAGTTCTTTAGTTCCAACTTTTTTAATGACCGTTTTATGAACTACTCTGCTGCTTTTGGCTGAGGCGTTCTCATTAATTGAAGTAGTGGTTGTACTGCTTGGGCTGAGCGCTAGACTTAGTAAAACTAATAAAGCGATTGTTACACAATTTGCCCAAAAAACTTGATGTTTGTTTTTCTCAAAAACAAATTTTTTTAGTAAATAATATGGAATTAGATAAAACCAAAAGAGGATCCACATTATTATTTTGACAATATTATTTTTCATCATTCTTTCTCCATTCTTAAATATCCTCATGTATCAGGATAATATAATGATTTCGATAAGAAAATAAAAAATAAAAAAAGACTTGACTAAAATTGATTAAGATTATAATATATTTTTAACAATTAACTTAAACATTTTGCTAGTTGAGTAAATTGGTAATGTTTTTTTAGAGAGTCTACGTGTGGTGGAAGTAGATAAAACAGCTAATTGAAGATGGACTAGAGATTAAAATGGTGGTAACGAATTTTAATAATAAGTTATCAACGGAGTTGCGATCGTTAAAAACGCAAGGTAATTCTTAATGAAAATTAGGAGCTACTTACTAAGGTCATTTATGTGAGTAAATGGCAAATTAAAGGTGGTAACGCGAGCACTCGTCCTTTTATGGATGAGTGCTTTTTTGTTTGGAGGAAAGTACAATGCATAAAAAGAGAATTAGAAATAGAATAATTTGGTCACTAGTGGCAGTTTTAATTGTAATTGCTGGATGGTTTAGTTTTGGTCCAACCAGTAACACTGCCAAGAATCAAAAAGAAGTAGTAGTGGGTGTAGTTGGTCAAACAAAGCAAGACGCTGAAATTTGGAAAAGTGTAGCAGAAACTGCTGAAGAAGAGTATGGCATAAAAATTAAAATTAAGAATTTTACTGACTATAATCAACCAAATAAGGCACTTCAAAATGGTGATATTGATCTAAATGCTTTCCAGCACTATACATTTTTAAATGCATGGAATAAGGCAAATCATGGTTCACTAGTCGCAATTGGGAATACTTATATTGCTCCAATCAGGTTGTATTCAAAGAAATATAAGAGCATTAATGATTTGCCACAAGGCGCTACAATTGCAGTACCAAATGATGCATCTAATGAATCAAGAGCTTTATATGTCTTGAAAAATGCTGGACTAATTAACTTGAAAAAGGGCGTTAAACTTGCAACGGTAGCTGATATTACTTCAAATCCTAAGGGACTAAAAATTAAGGAAGTTAGTGCAGAACAAACAGCAAGAGTAATTGATGATGTAGATGCAAGTATTGTTAATAATACTTATGCCGTTCCTGCTAAATTAGGTGATAAGCAAACAATTTATATTGAGCCTTTGAATAAAGATTCTGAACAATGGATTAACATAATTGTTGCAAATAAAAAAGATAAGAATAATAAAATTTACAAGGATTTAGTTAAGGCATATCAAACTGAAAAAACTAAGAAATTATCTGACAAGCTTTATGGCAAGACTGAAGTTGCAGCCTGGGGATTGAAATTAAAGTAAGAGGAGGAGCAGTCTAATGGCAGCACAAATTGATTTGAAAAATATTACCGTTCAATTTGGACAGAATAAAGCAGTTAACGATGTAAGTTTAGAAATAAATAAGGGTGACATTTACGGCGTAATCGGATTTTCAGGGGCCGGTAAATCTACTTTGGTAAGAACAATTAACTTACTGCAATATCCTTCTGCTGGGTCAGTAGAGGTTAATGGAACGGTGTTGTTTAAAGACAATAAATTACAAATAAGCAAGAAGCAACTTCAAGAAAAAAGACGGAAAATTGGGATGATTTTTCAAAATTTCAACCTATTGAATGAAGAAACTGTTATTGAAAATGTTGCTTTTGCATTGCAGCATAGTCGTTTATCTGACCAGGAACTAGAGGAAAAATCTCTTCATTTGTTAGAATTAGTTGGCTTAAAAGATAAGGCAGATTTTTATCCAGCTCAGTTATCTGGAGGTCAGCAACAGCGTGTAGCTATTGCGCGTGCCCTGGCCAATGATCCTGATATTTTGATTTCTGATGAGGCAACGAGTGCCCTTGATCCAAAAACTACTAATCAAATCTTAGATTTATTATATGATCTAAATAAAAAATTAGGCCTAACTGTTGTTTTAATTACCCATGAAATGGATGCTGTAAAACGTGTAGCAAATAAAATTGCAGTAATGGAAAAGGGAAAAGTAATCGAAAAAGGTGAGTTGAGAGAGGTCTTCTTACATCCTCAAAAGCAACTTACGCGTCAATTTGTGGGTGGGGCTTTGCAGGCTCAACATATTTTGAATACTTATAACTTTGATAAATTAGCCGAGAACGCAGAATTGTATCAATTAGTTTATAGCATCAATGATGTAACTAAATCAGTTGTGGCTGATTTAGATGTTTCATTGAATACAAAAGCAAGTATTTTATATGGAAATGTAGAAGTTCTAAGTGGTGAACCAATAGGAACACTTGCAATTTTATTGAATTTAGATGAATTAAAGCAAAAAGAAGCTATTAAATTCTTGGAGAGTAAAAATGTTGTAGTAACGAAGTTAGATAAAGGAGTGCTGACTAATGATTAGTTTTTTCACTAAAAACTTTCCTAATGTAGTAGCCCTAGGTTGGGGCGGAGATGCTGGTTGGGGAACAGCTATTTTCCAAACCTTATTTATGACTTTTTGGTCAGCTATTTTTGGGGGAATTCTAGGTTTAATTTTTGGCTTATTATTAGTTTTAACAAAACCAAAAGGAATTTTAGCTAATAAAGTAGTTTATTGGATTGTTGATAAAATCGTATCGATTTTTAGAGCTGTACCATTTATTATTTTGCTAGCATTTGTTGCTCCAGTCACCCAAAAAATTGTTGGAACTCAAATTGGGATGAAAGCAGCTTTAGTACCATTAACTTTAGGTGTGTTCCCATTTTTTGCTAGACAAGTTCAAGTTGCACTTGAAAGTGTAGATAAAGGAAAGATTGAAGCTGCAGAAGCATTAGGTGCTTCAACCAAAGATATTATTTTTGACGTATATTTAAGAGAAAGTAGATCTGAATTAGCTCGAGTTTCAACCGTAACTTTGATTAGTTTAATTGGGTTAACTGCAATGGCAGGAGCTGTTGGTGCTGGTGGCTTAGGTAATACAGCCATTTCATATGGATACAATAGATTTAATAATGATGTGACTTTGGTAGCAACTTTATTAGTTTTATTATTGGTATTGATTGTTCAAGTTGTTGGAGATTTAGTTGCTAAGAAATTAAATCATCAAGAACGATAAGCGTATAGCATTGAAAAAGTATTTTTAGTATAATTTAATACAATTATATTAGCGAAGAATTATATTCTCCGCTTTTTGTATGCCCTTTCATTTAAATGTAGCTTATAATGAAGATAATGAAAACGGAGGACAAAAATATGGTGAAAAAAGGTTATCGTGTTGAAAGTGATACATTAGGCCCAGTAGAAATTCCTGAAAAGGCATTGTGGGGTCCACAAACACAAAGAAGTAAGGATAATTTCCATACTGGAGCGTTAATGCCAATTGGTATTATTCGTGCGCTTCTTCAAATAAAGCTAGCTGCTGCTCAAGCTAATATTGAAGCAGGAACTGAAACAGAAGAAAAGGGACGTGCCATTATTGAAGCAATTCATCAGCTACTTGATTTAAACAATGAAGAATTGCAACCATATTTTCCATTGCATGTCTATCAAACTGGATCAGGTACCCAAACTAATATGAATGTTAATGAAGTGGTGGCTAATCTTGCTAATAAAAATCATCCCGGTTTAGATATTTTACCTAATGATGACGTGAACATGGGACAATCATCAAATGATACTTTTCCAACTGCAATGAATTTAGTTGCAACACAAGCGTTAGACGACTTAAAACCTTCTATTAAACACTTGATTAAAGAACTAAAAGTGAAACAAGATGAGTATTGGACAACGGTTAAAGTAGGAAGAACTCACTTGCAAGATGCGGTTCCATTGACTTTTGGTCAGGAACTATCAGGCTATATTTCTGCTCTTAATCATGATTTATCCTACATTAACGAGTTAGAAGAAACACTTTATGAATTACCAATTGGAGGAACTGCTGTTGGCACTGGACTTAATGCAGCTCCTGGTATGGCAGAAGATATCGCTGAGCGTTTATCAAGAAAGTATGGACATAATTTTAAAGTTGATACAAATAAATTCTTTGGTTTAGCAAATCACTCAGGCTTAAATGTTGTGCATGGCGCTTTAAAAGCTTTGGCAGCTGATATGTTCAAAATTGCTCAAGATATTCGTTTCTTAGGATCTGGCCCAAGAGCTGGTTTAGGAGAACTTAATTTACCTGCAAACGAACCTGGTTCATCAATTATGCCAGGTAAAGTAAATCCGACTCAAGCAGAAGCTGTTACCATGGCATGTTTGAGAGTCTTTGGAAATGATACAACTATTACTATGGCTGCATCTCAAGGAAACTTTGAAATGAATGTCTTTAAGCCAGTGATGATTGCCGCATTTTTAGAGTCTGCCAATGTTTTATCTGGAACTATTTCTGGCTTTGCAGATAAGATGATTCATGGTATGACTGTTAATAAAGAAAGAATGGCTAAGGATGTAGCAAATTCATTAATGACAGTTACTGCACTTTCACCACATATTGGTTACCATGAAGCTGCTACTATTGCACAGACTGCAGCTAAAAATAATACGACTTTGCGTACAGCAGCTTTAAAGAGCGGCTTAGTTACTAAAGAACAATATGATAAGTGGATGAAACCAATTACCATGACTAATGCAATGAATACTAAGCCAATTGATGATTAAAAGAAGGAATAAAAATGGGATATAAATTTCCAACACAAACAGTAGATAAGTTACAAAAAAAATATGATGCAATTATTGTCGGAAGTGGTGGTACAGGATTAGCCGCAGCCATTCAAGCACACCAATATGGTTTGAATGTTGCAATTTTAGAAAAGAATGGCTTTTTAGGTGGAAACACTATGAGAGCTAGTTCTGGTATGAATGCTGCTGAAAGTATTGTTCAAGCTCGTTTAGGTGTAAACGATAGTATGCAAAAATTTTATGATGAGACGCTAAAAGGTGGCGGCCGCATGAATGACCGTGAAATGCTCCATTATTTTGTCGAGCATGCACCTTTGGCTATTGCGTGGCTTGAAGACTTAGGAATTAAAGTAGATGATTTAACAATTACAGGTGGTATGTCCCAAAAACGTACACACCGTCCATCCTCAATGGCACCAATTGGCGCATTTTTAGTTAATAATTTACTTAAAATTGCTGATGAAAAGAATATTCCAATTTTTACTGATGCTAAGGTGACTAAATTATTACAAGATGACAACAAGAAAATTAATGGAGTAGAAGTTAATAATGATCGGCAAGTAAAAGCTAAAGCAGTTTTACTTGCTACTGGTGGTTTTGGTGCTTCTAAAGATTTAATCGCTAAGTATCGACCAGATTTGCGTAACTATAAGACAACTAATCAACCTGGTGCGACTGGAGATGGCTTAAAATTAGCTAATAAAGTGGGAGCACAACTTGAGCAATTAGAGTTAGTCCAAGTTCACCCTACAGTTCAACAAGATACAGATCATGCGTATTTAATTGGTGAAGCAGTACGCGGTGAAGGAGCTATTTTAGTTGATCATCAAGGTAAGAGATTTGTTAATGAATTGAATACGCGAAAGATCGTATCAAATGCGATTACCAAAACTCCAGAACATTCAGCATATTTAATCTTTGACCAAGGGGTTAGAGATAGGGTTAAGGCAATTGAATTTTATGATTCAATTAATTTAGTTGTTCATGGAAACACTATTGAAGAATTAGCTGAAAACATTAAAGTGCCCGTTTCCAACCTTGAAGAAACACTTAAAAATTGGAATAAAGCAGTAGCAAATAATGATGATACAAAATTTGGCCGTACTACTGGAATGGCTGAGTTAGACCACGCACCATATTATGCAATTCATATTGCACCTGCAATTCATTACACAATGGGTGGAATTCATGTGGCACCTGATACCCGTGTCTATGATACTAACGGAAACTTTATTTCTGGTTTATATGCTGCTGGTGAAGTTAGTGGTGGCTTACACGGTAACAATCGAATTGGTGGTAATTCGATTGCTGAAACAATTATTTTTGGTCGTGAAGCTGGAAAAGCAATGGCATATTTAATTAAATAAAGCGCTTCCAATAGAAAGGCTATTTGTGTATACTTAAAGTGTAGAACTTAAGCTTTCATTTAAAGGAGTATATATAAAAATGAGTCGTAGAAAAGTATTTTTAGTTGGTGACGGCCGTGTTGGTTCAACTTTTGCAAATGACTTATTGCAAAATGTTAGAATTGATGAATTGGTAATTTGTGATGTAGTCAAAAAAGTTACTGAAGGGGATGCTTTAGATTTAGAAGATTTAGCCCCATTTGTTGGTCAATGCACTGTTAAGAGTGGAGATTATAGTGATGCAAAAGATGCCGATATTGCTGTAATTACTGCCGGAGCCGCAAGAAAACCTGGAATGACTAGACTAGATTTGGTAAAAACTAATGTTAAAATTTTAGAATCAATCATAAAACCAATTGTAGAATCTGGTTTTAACGGTATTTTTGTCGTTTCTGCTAATCCAGTAGATATTCTAACTACTTTAACTCAAAAGTTATCTGGTTTTCCTAAGAATAAAGTTATCGGAACCGGTACATCCCTTGATACAGCTCGCTTGCGTGTGGCTTTATCACATAAGACTGGTGTTAATGTTGATCATATTGATGCTTATGTTTTAGGTGAACATGGTGATACATCTTTTGAAAACTTTGATGAAGCAATTATTGATCATAAGCCTCTTCGTTCTTATAAAGAATTAGATGAAGAAACATTGGTTGAATTAGAGACTGATGTTCGTAAAAAGGGTGGTAAGATCATTGCTAATAAGGGAGCAACTTTTTATGGCGTTGCAATGTGCTTAACACAAATCTGTAAGGCAATCTTAGAAAATAAAGCTCTAGTGATGCCCCTATCTGCACCAATGACTGGAGAATACGGTATTCATGATCTTTACCTAGGCAGCCCAGCTGTAGTTACCGCTAATGGAATTAGTGATGTGATTGAGCTTCACTTATCAGAAGATGAAAAGAAGAAAATGGCTTATTCAGCAGCTAAGATGAAGGAAGTTGTTGACGGAATTGACCTTTAAACAATAATTTTAATAATTAAAAGCGTCTTGTACTTAAGTTGAGAGTGCAAGACGTTTTTTGTGTGATAAAATTTTAAAGGTATGATATTTAATCAAAGTTTGGGGACTATGAAAGTGAACAGTAAAGAAAGTAAAAATGAACGTGTAAATCAGCTCCATCATCAACATACTTTGTCGCATCATCATCATATGCGAATTCGGTGGCAGGATTTTTTTACTAGTGATAATATTACACCTGCTAAAAATGCGACTTTGGCCGAACGATCGGTAATTGTAGGGCATATTGGTATGATGCTTCTCTCTTGTGGGACCGGAGCGTGGCGTGTAAGATCAGCGATGAATACAATTGCTCGCTGTTTAGATATGACATGCAGCACGGATATTGGACTTGTTTCAATTGAATATACTTGTGTTGATGCGGATGGTAAGAGCTATACTCAAGCTCTAAGCTTACCATCAACAGGAGTGAATACGACTAAGTTGGACCGTATGGAAAACTTTGTTAGTCAGTTTAAAAAAGATAACGGAAATTGGACGATTGGGCAAATTCATAACCGATTAGAAGAGATTTCGACAATGAAGTCGCAATATGCTCCGTGGCAAGTTGGACTGGCTGCTGGTCTTGCATGTGCAGGATTTATTTTTTTACTAGGTGGCGGAATTTTTGAAGTTATTTGTGCTTTTTTAGGTGCAGGTTGCGGAAATTATATTCGTCGAAAAATGATTGATCGACATTTAACTATTTTAGCTAACATTACAGTAGCAGTTGCTGTAGCCTGCGCGGTATATGTGGGTAGTTTTTACTTAATTAGACTATTTTATCCAGTTAGCCTTCATCATTTAGATGGATACATTGGAGCCATGCTCTTTGTGATTCCAGGTTTTCCATTTATTACATCTGGACTGGATATTTCTAAGCTTGATATGAGATCAGGATTAGAGAGAATGGCTTATGCAATAATGATTATTGTTGTTGCAACTGCAGTTGGTTGGGTAATGGCTTTGATATTAAACCTGCATCCGCAAAACTTTGAGAAATTAGGACTAACACCATTAGTTTTAACTCTTTTAAGATTAGTTGCTAGTTTCTGCGGAGTTTTTGGCTTCTCAATTATGTTTAATTCTAGAATTCCAATGGCAACTGTTGCCGGGATTTCCGGAGCTATAGCAAATACTTTACGCTTAAGTTTGGTTGATTGGTCAAACGTTCCACCAGCTGTGGCTGCTTTTATCGGAGCCTTTGTTGCGGGAATGTTAGCTTCAATTATTAGACGTAAAACTGGTTTTCCGAGAATCGCTATTACGGTACCATCAATTGTAATTATGGTGCCGGGACTATATATGTACCGAGCTATGTTTAACTTAGGATTAACGTCATTAAATGCAGGAGCCTTGTGGATGGTTCAGGCTTTAATGATTGTAATTTGTTTACCATTAGGTTTAATTGCAGCTCGTATTTTAATGGATAAAGACTGGCGACATGCCGGATAGATTTTTATTAAAAAGTTGTCATGGAATTTAAACTATGGCAACTTTTTTCGTATAATTAATAGAACAAGAGAATTAAAGAGTGAGTGAAGAAGAATGCAAAAGAAAATATTATTGCTTTCAACGGGTGGAACAATTGCGTCTGTTGTTTCAGAAGCTGGGTTAGTGCCTAAAGAATCCGGTGAACAGTTAATCAATATGTTAGGGGAACTACCTTATGATATTACTGTCGAGGATATTCTCCAACTTGATTCATCTAATATTCAGCCTGAAGAATGGAAATTGATTGCTGAAAAAATTTATGAAAATCGAAATAAGTATGATGGGATTGTAGTATCTCATGGTACTGCTACCATGGCCTATACAGCATCCATGCTTTCTTTTATGCTGCAAAATATTAATATTCCAGTTGTTTTAACTGGAAGTCAGGTTCCAATTAATGTGGTACTGAGTGATGCACCAGATAATTTGAAATTAGCCTTTGCAGCAGCTGCTAGTTGTCATCCTAATATTTATTTAGCTTTTGATCGAAAAGTTATGCTGGGGTGCAGAAGTGTTAAAGTAAGAACGATCAATTTTGATGCTTTTGAAAGTGTTAATGTACCACCAGTGGCTCGGGTAACATCTGATGGCCTAGTATTTTCTGACCAAAATGTACCTAAAAATACAAAAGATATGAAAGATACAACTTTAAACACTAGCATTAATCCTCATGTTTCTTTAGTTAAACTATTCCCGGGTTTTGATCCTAATTTGCTATTTGCAATGGTCGAAAGCGGATGTCAAGGAATTGTAATTGAAGCGTATGGTTTAGGCGGGATGAATTATATCCGAAGAAATATGGTAGCTGCAATTGGAAAGTTAATTAGAAGAGGAATACCGATTATTGCGACGAGTCAATGCTTATATGAGCGAAGCGATCTTACAAAATATGAAGTTGGGAGAGAAGCATTGCTTGAAGGAGCGATTAGTGCTCGGGATATGACTTCAGAGAGTGCGATTACTAAACTGATGTGGGGATTAGGCCAAAACTGGGATGTTCACCAGATTTCTGATTTTTTTAATACTGATGTAGCTGGTGAAGTAACGATTGAAAAAAACGACAATTTACAGATAGATTAATTTTTTAAGGATGCAAATGAAGGAAAACTTTAAACAACCAATTGGCTTAACACAAGCAGAAGTTGAGCAAAGAATTAAAGAGGGAAAAGTTAACCGAGCTGTTAATGATCAAGCTAAGACTACCTGGCAAATAATTAAAGAAAATACATTTACGTATTTTAACTTGATATTTTTAATATTAGCGATCTTGTTAGTGATCGTTGGAGAATACAAGGATTTAACATTTTTACCAGTTATTATCGCAAATATGATAATTGGGATTGTCCAAGAATTACGTGCAAAAAGTGTTTTAGACAAGTTAAATGTTATGAATACAACAAAAATAGCCGTAATTCGTGATAAAGAAGAAAAAATTGTGCCAATCGAAGATCTAGTTTTAGGGGATGTAATTGTACTTAAAACAGGGGATCAAATTCCTGCGGATGGGCAAGTTATTTCTGGAACATTACGAGTAAATGAAGCATTGCTAACTGGTGAAGCCGATGAAATAGAGAAAGATGTTGGCGCAGAGTTAATGTCTGGAAGCTTTGTAGTTGCAGGAAAAGCTTATGCGCGGCTTGAAAAGGTTGGTAAGAATTCTTATGTTTCTAAGCTAACTTTAGAAGCTAAAGCGATGAATTCAAAAGAGGGCTCTGAAATGGTGCGCTCAATTAATCGATTGATTAAATGGGTTGGAATCATCATCATCCCCTGTGGAATTGCCCTCTTCATTGTTGCCCGTTATGTAAATCATTTAAATTTAGCGGACAGTATTGTCTCAATGGAAGCAGCAATTATTGGAATGATCCCTGAAGGTCTGTATTTATTAACGACAATTGCTTTGGCATTAGCAGCTATGCGTTTAGCGCGTTCCCAAGTTATGCTTCATGATATGAAAAGTGTTGAAACATTAGCTCGGGTTAATGTGCTATGTGTTGATAAGACTGGAACGATTACGGAACCTAAAATGGAAGTAGAGGAAGTTATTCCAGTTAGTGTTACTAAAGAAAAGTTGAGCAAAGAAATTTCTATTTTTGCTCAAAATATGCCTCATGATAATGCAACTATCAAAGCTGTTGCAAAAGCATTTAACCAGAAATTTAATATTCAGGCTACGCAAATCATCCCTTTTACTTCGGTAAATAAATATAGTGGGGCAGTTATTAAGAACAACACTTTATTAATGGGTGCGCCTGAGTTTGTATTGCGGGATCAATTTGAAAATTACGAAAAAGAAATAAATCAATATACCCGACAAGGATATCGAGTTTTAGTTTTTGGAAAATATCCGCATGCACTAAGGGATGAAAAAGAAAAATTGGTAGAGCCTGTTGAGCTATTAGGTTATATTTTAATTTCTAATCCAATCCGTAAAGAAGCAAAAAGTACTTTTGAATATTTTGATCGTCAAGGGGTAAATATCAAGGTGATCTCTGGAGATAACCCGTTAACGGTAGCACGCGTTGCAAAGCAGGCCGGTATTCGGGATGCAGATAAGTTGATTGATGCAACCGAAATTGGTGAAGGCGACTATGAAGAAGTTGTTAAAAAATATAACGTTTTTGGACGTGTTAAACCTGATCAAAAGAAAAAGTTAATTAAAGCTCTTCAAAAAAATGGTAATACTGTTGCAATGACAGGAGATGGTGTTAACGACATTTTAGCAATGAAGACAGCAGATTGTTCAATTGCTATGGCATCAGGCAATAGTGCTGCTGTTCAAGCATCCCAAGTTGTTTTGTTAGATTCTGATTTTGCTAGAATGCCAAAAGTGGTAGATGAAGGTAGAAAAGTAGTTAATAACATTGAAAGATCAGCTAGTTTGTTCTTGGTAAAGAATATCTTTTCATTTTTAATGGCTATCTTTTCTCTTGCCTTTGCAATGTCTTATCCATTACGTCCGGCTCAAATAGCCTTAATTTCAGCATTTACTATTGGTCTACCATCATTCTTATTAGCTCTTGAAAATAATTACAACCGTATTCGCGGAAAATTTATTCCTAATGTATTGTCAAGGGCAATTCCTGGTGGAATTACAGATATGCTCGCGGTCTCAATTTTGGTAGTGGCAGATATGGTTTTAGAATTAGGAAGACCAGAAGTAGCTACAACGGCTACGATGTTATTAGTCGCAGTAGGGATGATGGTGCTATATCATATTTCTAGACCACTAAATAAATTTAGGTGGACTGTTTTAGGTGGATCCTTTTTAGCATTAGTTTTATCTATTATTTTCTTCCATAATTTATTTGCACTTTCACGTATCTCTGCAACTGCTGTTTTCTTATTGTTAGTTCTATTCTTTGCAGAAATTACTATATTTAGATTATTAAGTAAGTTTGCTGATGGTGTTAGAGAAGTATTAGTTGCATATGATCAAAAGGGTAAAGATTTAACTATTAATGACATTAAACAAGCCTATCGCAAGGGAAGAAATATGGTAAATATGTCAGTTCCTGAAGAATAAAAGTGGTAAATAAGTATTTTTTTCGCCTGGTTGAATGATACAATTAAACAGTTGAGACAATACTTATCAGAGGTAAGAAATGAAAAATCATAGTGTAGAAAAATATAAAAATAAAATAATAGATTATCTTATTCCGATAATTTTGAGTCTAGTAATTGCAACTGTTTTAATTTGGACTGAATTGACTACTCGATCTGGTCTTACTTTAGACGACACTGCTTTTCACTTTCATCGTTTTTATGATACTTACCAGCAAATACAGAATCATAACTTCTCTTACTTTCAAATGAATTATGGAATGGGTGAGAGTGGGCGAATAGTCAATGCTTTATATGGCCCATTCTTTGCTTATTTAATGGGAAGTTTACTTTTATTTTGTAGTTCTTGGCTTCGTTTTCAAATTCTTATAACCTACCTGATTTTTCTGGTTGGTGGTTTGGGAATCTATCGTTTAAGTCGAAAGGTTAAACTATCGCAAGTTGTTTCTTCAATAGTTACCACGCTATTTTTAACTACTGGTTATATTGCATATTGGCCGAGATCCAATGCTTTCAACTCATGGGGTGCTGTTTTAATACCATTCGTATTAATCCAAGGAATTAACCTGTTGAATAATCATAAAAATCGATTTAGCTGGATTAGTCTTGGAATTGTAATGGCAATTGTAGCTCAGATCCATTTATTAAGCACTTTCTTCTCCATTCTTGCCTTGATTCCTTTCTTTATTTACGGATTAGTTTTGAGTGAAAATAAGCGTCAGATGTGGATTGATGTCTTTAAAGCTGTTGGCTTATTCATTGTGTTAACAGCAAACGTATGGGGTGCATTTTTACTGCTCTATCCGACTAATCAAATGGCATCTCCGATCGATTACTCACCGGTTTTGACCGCTGTTAATCTATCTGTTGCTGGTACTTCAACAATGTGGACGTCAATCACTGAAGTCACATTGCTCCTATTTATTGTTCAACTAATTTATGTAATCTTTAACTTTAAGTCTTCTAAATTAAATACTTTTGTTACCTTAGAAGGCATAGTCTTTCTATATTTAAGTTCTAATTTGTTTCCATGGCAATTTGTGAAGGACACCCTACCAGCAGTAACTGGTTATTTACAATTTCCCAACAGGTTTACTGTCGTAGCATATCCTTTGCTATTTCTTGGAATTGGTTTAACACTGAATGAATTAATTAAGAGTCATGGTAAAAAAATTGGAATGATTGCGAGTGCATTAGCAATTGTAGTAGTGTTGTTTAATGTTAGAGCCGACTTTAATGAGATTAATAATAATATTACTTACAACAAAGGAATTACTAGCAATGCTAAGGAGATGAAGGAAAAGGGATTAGCTCCATATATCAATAAAGTAGAAATTAATAGTCCTGATTATCTACCAGTAAGAAAGAAGATCAAATCAAGTGATATTACTGGTATGTTAATGAGTATGTCTCTACAAAAAAATAATTTTGAGCAAAGGGCTCTTTCAAATGGGCGTTTAGAGCTTACTTGGAAAGACTCAACTTCTAAAGTAACTACACTTCCGATTTTTATTTATAAACAATCTGAGTTAAGTTTAAATAATAAAGTAATAAAACCAAAAGTGAATGAAATAGGGATGCCACAAGTTCAGTCAAGAAAAGGGAAAAATACAGCAATTCTTTCTTTTAAGACTCCAACTTGGTTTACAATTTTACTCTATATTTCAATCCTTAGTTGGGCACTACTAATAATTTATGGTGTATTCAGATGGGTAAAAATCGTTAAAAAGTAGCTAAAAAAGCTTTTTAGAACTAATGTGATTTTAGTTTGAAGTGCCATAGAAAAGTTAGACATTTATAAAATTTTAAAGATTTGATAA
>CAJUTO010000030.1 GCA_910589675.1 uncultured Lactobacillus sp.
GAATGGACTTTTTATTTTTTATCAAGTGTTCAATTTAATTTTACAATCAGCGAAAGTATTTTTTATATTCGCCAACCAAATCTTGATTCAACATCTTATCAATTTGTAATAAAGTGTAGTAAATAGGACGGATATTCGATCTACCGTGCGTCTTTACAACAGGTGCATTTACCCCAAGTAAAACTGCTCCCCCATATCTTGCCGTATCAAATCTTTTCTTTAATGCAGTAAGTCCCGGCTTTGCTAATAAAGCTCCCACCTTAGGACGTAATCCATTATTTAGCAAAGAATCTTTAAGTAGACGTAAGATTACACTTGCAGTCCCTTCTATTGCCTTCAGAGTGGCATTTCCAGTAAAACCATCTGTTACAATCACATCGGCTTTACCTTCCATTAAATCATTTCCTTCAGCATTACCAATAAAATTAAGATTAGTTGCTTTAAGAAGCTTATAAGCTTCTTGATGAAGGGGATCTCCTTTATCATCTTCTGCACCATTATTTAATAAAGCCACGGTTGGATTTTTAATATTTCTAATTTTTTGAGCATAAAAGTTAGCCATTTGTGCCCATTGTACTAAATATTCAGGCTTACTTTGTGCATTTGCGCCAACATCAATAATATTAAAGCCATCTTCACTTTTAGCACTTGGAAGAGTTGGCATTAAAGCTGGACGCTCTACACCTTTAATTCGGCCAATAATAAAAATCCCGCAAGCTAGGAGTGCTCCAGTATTTCCTAGTGAAAATAAGGCGTCTGCTTTTCCCGACTTTACATAGTTAGCAGCAACAACCATTGAAGAATTCTTCTTACGTCTAATTGCTTTTACTGGCTCGTCACTATCAACAATAACTTCACTAGTTGCAATAACGTCAATTCTATCTTTTTGCTCAGTGGGAATTAGTTTATTAATCTTTTCTTCATCCCCAAATAAAATAAATTTTGTATCTTTTAATTTTGGCTTTGCTTTTAATACGGCATCAACAATAGCCTTAGGAGCATTTTCTCCTCCCATGGCATCAATTGCAATTGTTTTCATATTCACTCCGGTTATTTCTAATTATTATTCAAATCTTTCTTATATTTTAGCACTTCTTGTAAAAATTTATTTTCTGGATTAGCCAAAGCTGGGTCAGACTTAATTAGGTTACGAGCTTCTTTTTGAGCAGTCACTAAGGCATTATAGTCATTTACTACATCCCCAACTTGAAACTGAGGTAAACCAGATTGAGCCTTTCCAAAAACATCTCCTTCGCCACGTAGTTTTAAATCTTCTTCTGCTAATTTAAAACCGTTACTGGTAGAGGTAATAATGTTCATCCGTTTCTTACCAATTTCTGTTTTAGGATCACTCACAAACACACAAAAACTTTGTGTTTGCCCCCGGCCAATTCTCCCTCGCAACTGATGCAATTGACTTAAGCCAAAGCGATCAGCATTAAAGATCACCATCATATTTGCATTCGGAACATCGACACCAACTTCAATTACACTTGTAGTAACTAAAATATTAATCTTGCCTGCAGCAAAGCTATCCATAATTTCATTTTTCTGATCGCCTTTCATCTGGCCATGAAGCAAAACAACATTTTCGTCTTTAAAGTAATGAGCAATTTTTGCTTGTAAATCCTCAGCGTTTTTTAAGTCACTTTTTTCTGATTCACTAATTAAAGGAGTTACAACATAAATTTGAAAACCTTTATCTAACTGTGAACGCATCAAATCAAGCACCTCTCTTAATTTGCTGGAAGTTGCCCACGAGGAAACTACTGGCTTTCTCCCTTTTGGCAAGTGTCTAATTTCAGAAACAGCCATATCTCCGTATACGGTTAAGGCTAATGTACGAGGAATTGGAGTGGCTGTCATTGCTAGGATATCAGGTGCGTCACCTTTTTTAATCAACGTATTTCTTTGGTTTACTCCAAATCTGTGTTGCTCATCAATGATAACTAGACCGAGATTTTTAAAATGAACCTCTTTTTGGATTAGCGCATGGGTTCCAATCACAACATTGATTGTTCCATCAGCTAATTCACGATAAATTTCTTTCTTTTCTAAATCCTTAGTGTCTCCCGTCAATAAGGCAACTCGAACACCCAATGGC
The DNA here is from genome assembly GCA_910589675.1 of uncultured Lactobacillus sp. GTDB lineage: Bacteria > Bacillota > Bacilli > Lactobacillales > Lactobacillaceae > Lactobacillus. The sequence continues at coordinate 2,105 of CAJUTO010000030.1, forward strand.
TTCAGTAATTCATCTATTTTAGCAAAATGCTGCTGAGCTAAAATTTCTGTTGGCACCATTAATGCAGCTTGATAGCCCGCAGTAACAGCTGCATAAATTGCAAAAACCGCTACTACGGTTTTACCACTACCCACATCTCCCTGCAGCAGTCTTCGCATTTGTCTTTTAGAATGAAGATCAGCAAAGATTTCATTCACCACTTTTTTTTGATCATCAGATAACTCAAATGGAATTTCTTCAATTAATTCTTTGACAGCAGCTAAATCATATTTCTTTTCTACCCCAGGTGCGTCTTCATTTCTTTGGGAAAGAAGTTGCGCCAGTTGCATTTGAAAAAGAAAAAATTCCCTAAAGATAGCACTTCGGCGTGCTATCTTTGCCTCATTGCCATTTTTTGGATGATGCATTTTTTCTACCAAAACGCGATCAGAAAGCAAGCGATATTTTTCTCTGATAGAAGCTGGAATTGTTTCTCCAACTTCATTTATAGCTTCCTCTAAAGCAAGATCAATTAACTTTTGCAGCTTATTTTGCTTCAAATGACGATTGACAGAATAAATAGGAGCAAAACCCGAATCTTTCTTTTCAGCTACTAATTTAAAGCCACTTAATGACTGCCGCGCCACTTGATACTTCCCATATACTGCAACTTCCTTACCTGATTCCACTTTATCCTTTAACCAGGGCTGATTAAAAAAATTGACCATGATAATGTCATGATCAATTTTCATTTTAAAGCTGAGCCTTGTTTTTCGATAACCAAATCGGCTAACAAATGGATCTGTTACCACCATTCCCTTTAATAAGACTTTCTGCCCATCTTCAATTTGATCAAGAGGAATTGTCTCTAAATCATCATATCTAAAAGGAAAATAAAATAGTAAATCATAAATTGTGTTAATGCCAAGACTGGCCAAAGCTGTAGCTGTCTTTGCTCCTACACCTTTTAACTCAGTTACTGGTTCAAATAACTTACTCTGCTTATTATTCATATTTTATTCCACGGATACTAAGAAGTAGTAAACTGGCTGGCCACCATCATGGACTTCAAATTCTAAATCATCATGAGTAGCTTTAAGTTTTTTAACTACTTCGTCAGCTTCTGCTCTGGTAGCATCACTACCATACATAATAGTGATAATTTCACTATCTTCATCTAACATCTTTTCAATCATTGAAACTGTTGTATCAATCAAGTCTGGATTATCAACCTTAATGGTTCCATCAACAATTCCAAGGTAGTCATCTTTTTTAACTTCAATATCATCAATCTTAGTGTCACGGATTGCTTTAGTGACCTCACCAGATTTAACCGTATCTAGGTCTTCAGACATTGCTTCAACATTTTCCTCTACTGAAGCATCTGGATCAAAGGAAAGCATTGCAGTTAATCCTTGAGAAATTGTCTTTGTTGGCACGATTCCAACCGGAATTTCACTAACTTCAGCAGCTTGCTTAGCAGCCATGATAATATTACCGTTATTTGGTAAAATAATGGCCTTTTTAGCACCGGAGTTAGTAATAGCGTCCATAATATCCTTAGTCGATGGATTCATAGTTTGTCCACCAGAAATAATTCTATTTACGCCCTCACTCTTAAATAATTCACGAATTCCATGACCTGAAGCAACTGCAATAACTGCAAAATCAACATTTTCTTCTTGTTCTTCGTTATTTTCTAAGATAGTTTCATGTTGAATCCGCATATTATCAATCTTAATTTTACCTAGTTGTCCAAATTTTTGGCCGTATGTAAAAACATCTCCTGGGTGTTCTGTATGAACGTGAACTTTAGCCACTTCACCATCTGAAACAGCTAAAAGTGAATCACCTAAGTTAGATAGATGTTCTCTAAATTGTTCAAGATTGAATTCTTCTTTATTTGGAACATCAGCAGTTAGGTCAACCATAATTTCAGTACAGTAACCATTCTTAATATCACTAGTTGATAATTGAACTTGAGCAGATTCAGCTTGGTGGTGAGCTGCATTAATTAATTCATCCATTTCACCTTCATCTAGTTGGTAGTCATCATTATCCTTTTCGCCAAGAACTCCCTCTAAAAAGCCTTGGTAGATAAATACTAGTCCTTGACCACCCGAATCTACTACTCCAACTTGTTTTAAAACTGGTAATAAATCAGGCGTAGTCTTCAAAGCCTTTTTAGCTCCATCAACTACCGCTCTCATTACTTCGCTGACATCATCAGTTTCGTTTGCCTTATTTTTACCTTCCTCAGCTGCAACACGAGCAACGGTTAAAATAGTTCCTTCAACAGGCTTCATAACTGCTTTATATGCAGTTGTGACACCATTTGCAAAAGCATTAGCTAAATCTTGAGCAGTTAGGGTATCTTTTCCTTCAGTAGCTTTATAAAAACCTCTAAATAGTTGAGAAGTTATAACTCCACTGTTACCGCGAGCTCCCATCAACATTCCTTTTGAGAGACTTTCAGTTAGGTCACCAACGGATTCACTAAGATTTTCATTAACAGCTTTTGCGCCGCTCTCAATGGTTAAATTCATATTAGTTCCAGTATCACCATCAGGTACTGGGAAAACATTTAATTTATTTACAAATTCAGCGTTCTTGCCCATGCGATGAGTCGCTGCACGAACCATATCTCTGAATTGATCACTATTAATTTCAGTTAAAACCACAATTAACTCCTCCAGAATGCATTAATCGTCTAAAATCTTTACGCCTTGAACAATAACGTTAACCGACTTAGTCTTAATGCCTAAAAGATTTTCAAGATTGTATTTTACACTATCTTGGACATTGTGACTTACTTCCGAAATTTTTAGACCATAACCCACAATAATATATACATCAACGACGATTTGATTATCATTAGTTTTAATTACAACACCGCGACGATAATTTTCACGGTTTAAAATAGTATAAGCTCCATCCCGTAAAGCGTTCTTTGAAGCCATTCCAACTACACCATAGTTAGAAGTAGCTGCTCCACCTACGACAGTAGCAATTACACTATTTGAAATATCAATTAAGCCATATTTTGTTTTAATTTTAACAGCCATCGTATTCCTCCATTAACGAAGAACAATTTTTTCTCAATTTATTTTAACACAGCAGGCTTTTATATCAACAATGTTAGTTTCAAGAAAATAGAAAGACAATATTGCACAATTCTAAAAGCTGTGATAAATTAAATAAGTACTACAACAACATAAAGGAGGGTTTAGCACAAATGGCAAAAGACATTATTACTGGCCGCAAGACGGTCTTTGGTAACAAGCGTTCAAAGGCTTTGAACTCCGTGCGGCGTTCATGGAAGCCAAACCTTCAAAAAGTTCGCATCCTTGTTGACGGTAAGCCAAAGCGTGTTTGGGTATCCGCTCGCGCTTTGAAATCCGGTAAGGTTAAACGTGTCTAATTAAGAAGTAAAAATAAAAGGGATCAAGAAATATTTCTTGATCCCTTTTATTTTTTATCTCGACTATTGATTACGATTAATGTCCCAGACTCACACGAAATCTCTATTGCTTGCCTATTCAAATATTCATTTGATGAATAAACTGTCGGTACGGACAAATCAATGGGTTTTAAATCATATCTCGCATTTTTAATACTAAAATTTTTAGCTCCTGTTAAAGTTCCAATTCCTAAATATTTATAATCAGCTTCATAAGAAAGTATATGCTTCCCTTTTCCAAAAAAGCGGATAATATTTTGCTTATCAATAAATTTAATTTTTTCTTTAAATCTATCAAACGGAGCTTTCAGCATAGCATACATATTAACAAAAAAATGATCCATTCTTCCTCCTGTTGCTCCATATACCGTTAAACTGTCAACTCGATAATCGATAAATGCGGCATAAAACAACATTTCAGAATCCGTAAAATCTTTGATTGGATTCGAATAACGCATATCCTTAACTTTACTTTCAACGATTTCTCTTTCATCAAAAGTCAATGAATCATAATCTCCTAAGGCAACGTCAGGTACTATCCCTAACTCTAATAAAAAAAGGCTGCCCCGATCACTAGCCATAATTAGGGCGCCTTTTTTACTTGCTTCTTTAATTTCAGTGGCTAAATTATGTGGCCATTCTTCTTTTGGACCACCTAATAATGCAATTGCTCTCATTTGTCTTCTTTTTTCAATTTCATAACTTGATCTTCAATACTTCCATTTTTAAAAATGTAAGAACCAGCTACAAAAATTGTGGCTCCTGCGTCTCTAGTAAGCTTTAAAGTCTTAGGCTCAATTCCACCATCAACTTCAATTGGAACACTTAAATTCTCAGCTTCAATCATATTCTTAAGTTCAACTAAACGTTCAACTGACTCTTCTTCAAACTTTTGCCCACCAAATCCAGGTTTCACTGTCATCAAAAGCACTTGATCTAATTCTTTTAAAAATGGTTGTAATTTTTGCACCGGTGTAGACGGATTAATGGCCATTCCACATCTAACATTATGATCTTTTAAATATTTTATCCAATATTCTGGATTATCCGTTGCTTCATAATGAAATTCTAAAAGATCACATCCAGCTTCTACAAAGAGAGGCAATGTTGTTTCTAAGTCATTACTCATTAAATGAATTTCAGCATCTGTTAACGGAAAAGAACGCTTAAAGTCTTTTACCAATTCTGGTCCATATGACAAATTAGGTACAAAGTGTCCATCCATAATATCAATATGGAATCTATCTATGCCACTTTCAATAGCGGCTTTAATATCACGACTTAGATGCATATTATCTGCATTCAAAATTGATGGTGCTATCATAGTTTCACCTATTTCTTTAAATACTCTGGCATTCTATTGTCAGAAATTTCTTGTCTAATTTTTAAATAAGATTCATAACGACTGCGCGCTATTTTACCCTCTTCTACAAGTTTTTTAACCTCACAACCAGGCTCTTTAATATGTTGACAACCTCTAAATTTGCAGTTTGCACTTGCTTCTTTTAAATCATAAAAGTAATTTCTTAGATCATCAACTTTGATCTTAAAGAGATCAATAGCTGAAAAACCAGGAGTATCAGCAATAAAGCCAGAGCCGTATTTAAATAGTGTTACTTGTCTTGTGGTATGTTTTCCACGATTTAAAGCAGTTGAAATTGCTCCTGTTGCCTGCTTTGCTTCACTCTCCAGCTTATTCAATAATGTTGACTTGCCAGCACCTGATTGCCCAGCTAAGGTCCAAATCTGATCTTTATCGATCATTTTTGGAAGCTCATTTTCCAGTTTTTCTGCATCTTCAAAAACAGGATACCCAATTCTTTGGTAGTATTCTAACTCAGTTTGAATATCTTTTAATCTTTCAGAAGAAGTAATATCCGATTTTGACAAATAAATGACTACGCCAACATTTTTCCAAGCAAAAAATGTTAAATATCTATCTAATAATTCAAGTGAAAAGTCGGGTTCAACAGCGGAAATTACTAACAATACTCTAGACACATTTGCCACCGCTGGCCGCCCTATTTCATTAATGCGTGGCAATATTTCAATTAAATAGTTCATTCCCTGATCATCTAGTTGAACTACTACTCTATCTCCTACCAGTGGCTTTTGTTTACGATCTCTAAAAACTCCTCGTGCTCTCGTTCTAACTACTTTATTATCAATTTCGACATCATAGTAGCCTGAGATAGCACTAATAATCGTTCCTTCTGCTTTTTTCATTATTTATTAACGTCCTCATCTAAAATCGTTTCACCATTTCGCAATATTTTTATATGCCCATTTTTTTTGCTTAACTTAAACGGAATGGTAAAAGTTTGTTCAGAAGTAATGTTCATGTCTTTGTAAATATTATTAATTGAATGTCCATCATCAGAAACATATACCTGAATATGATCTGGCGTTTTTTCTGATCCGCTTTGATCAGCACTTCCTGGATAATTAATAGTATAAGATTTTGTAACAGTAGTGGTAGTAGTTGAACTGCTTGAAGTATCAGTAGAATTGTTTTTCTTAGCTTTTGCTACTACTATCGTTAACGTATCCCCAGGATTCATGTCAGTACCTGATTCTGGGGATTGACGTAAAACTGTACCATCATTTTTACCATCTGAGTCTTCTTCTTCAACTTTAAGTGATAAATGATGTTCCCGTGCATAATCTCGGGCACCTTTCAATGAATATCCCACGATATCTCTTAATTTTATTGTATTTCGTCTAGATCGGGTACTACTCGCCGAACTAGGCCCCTTCGAAACCAACAAAGTCACTGTTGATTTATTAGGATTTACTTCCTGACCCGGTTCAATATCTTGAGCATTAACCTGGTTTTTAGGACTAGGAGAGTATTCTTCAGTTTTAGTAACAGTAAAGCCCAGTTTAACCAGCTGTTTCCGTGCAAGAGAATAAGACTCTCCAATTACATTTGGCATTTCAACAAGATGACTACCTCGAGATAAAACTAAGTTAACTTTTTCTCCATCTTTTATCTGAGATCCAATCGGAGGGTCTGTTCTAATTACTTCTCCTTTTGGAACACTGTCAGAATATTCATAGGTAATCTTTCCAATTTTTAAATTAGATGATTGGAGAGACTTCTTGGCTTGGGTTTGACTCATCCTATTAAGATTAGGAATATCTACCATATCTTTTCTACCAAGAGCAAAGAATAGAATTACCATAATTACACAAAATGCAATTATAGCTCCTAGCCACCACCATGTATGACCCTTAAGATTTTTAAACAGACTCTTTTTTTCTTCTTTAGGTTCTTCCTTTGCTTGCACTTCATGATCTTTATTATGAACGCTTCCTTCAAGAGGAGGAACAACAATAGTTTCATCAGTAGACGGATCATGCTCGGGCTTAAAAATCGGCTCATCCTTACGTTTTGGATCAAGACACGTATCCAAGTCCGCTTTCATTTCTAAAGCGGATTTATACCGATCTCGTGGATCTTTTGCTGTAGCTTTAAAAACAACATTTTCTAAAGCTTGGGGAACGTTAGGATTTTTATCTCTTAAAGATGGTGTTTTTTCTTGGAAATGCTTTAGAGCAACTGCAACAGCATTTTCTCCAGTAAAAGGAACTGTACCAGTCAATAATTTGTAAAGAATTATTCCTAAAGAATAGATATCCGATTGTTTTGTTGCCATACTGCCTCGGGCTTGTTCAGGTGACATATAATGCACTGATCCCATTGCAGTATTGGTTTGCGTCATCGTACTTTGATTTAAAGCAATTGCAATACCAAAATCCACAATTTTAATATTGCCTTTTTTATCCATTAAAATGTTTTGTGGTTTTAAGTCGCGATGGATCACATTGTGCTTATGCGCCAATGCAACGGCACTTAATATTTGATCCATGATATCAATTACTTTAGGCAAAGGAATTGGATTATTATGTTGGATATATTCTTCCAAATCAGATCCATCCACATAATCCATTACTAAATAATGACAATTTCCGTCTGTTCCTACATCAAGAATCGAAACAATATGCGGATGACTTAATTCACTAGTAGAAAGTGCCTCTCTTTGGAAACGTTGAATAGTTTGAGGATCCTTTTGCAAATCTAGTCGCAAAACTTTAACTGCAACTTTTCTTTGCAGAATAATATCTTCAGCTAAATAAACATTAGCCATCCCGCCTTCGCCTAAAACAGAGATAATCTTATAGCGACCACCAAGCAAATGGCCTTTCTCCATTGCTATTTGTCACCATCCTTTTCTACATAGGTAAGCAAGCAAACAGTAATATTATCTCCACCACCTAAACGATTAGCTTCATTAATAAGTTTATTACAACGCTCTTTTAAACTTAAATTTTTAGTGGCAAGGATTTGTTGAATTTGAGGATCAGTTAACGAATTTGTTAATCCATCCGTACAAAGCAAAAAAATATCACCAGCATGTACTTCAAGAATATCAAATTCTGGATTTACAGTACTTGAGACTCCTAAAGTTTCAGTAATAATATTTTTTTGAGGATGATTTCGAGCTTGTTGCTCGGTAATTTGGCCCATTTTAACTAATTCATGGACTAAAGAATGGTCTTCAGTAATTTGCTTAAATTCATTACCTCCATAGAGATAACAACGTGAGTCACCTAGATGGGCAATTAAGATCTTTTCCGTAAAGGCAATTGCTAAAACTATTGTGGTGCCCATTCCATTTAGATCAGAAAAACGATCGGCTGTATTCAAGATAGTTTCATTTTCTAATCTTAATTGTACAGTTAACCATTTTTGAGCTAAGTCAGGATCAGTAAAATCTGTTTTTTCAAAATTATGACCTAAATGACTAACTGCCATTGTTGAGGCAACATCTCCTCCTTGATGGCCACCCATACCGTCACAAACGATCCCCATAATAATATTATTTTGATTTTTAAATACCTTTACAAAGTCCTGATTAGTTTCTCGGACTCTACCAATACTTGAAGCAAATGCTGTTTTAATCAAAATTATTTACCCTCGTTTTTTTAATTTTGCAATAAAAAATCCGTCACTGCCGTCACTACTTGGAAAAATACGTACCATTTCTTGCTTAGGAAGCTTTCCCACTTGAACTGGTATCAACTCAAAATCGGGATGCAATTTTAGAAATTGCTTAACTACTCCTTCATCTTCTTCATAGCTGATGGTACAAGTTGAATAAACCAATTCTCCTCCATTAGCTAAAAGCCCACTCACACTTTCCAAAATAGCTAACTGAATCTTTGCTAAATTTTTAATATCATTTAGTGATTTTTCATATCTAATCTCTGGCTTTCGCCTAATCAACCCTAAGCCCGAGCAAGGCGCATCTACTAAAATTTTATCAAATTGTCCTTGATTAAAATATTCTTTCGCCTTTCGTGCATCTAAAGCCTTCGTCTTTACTTTATCACTAACATGAAGACGTTCGGCCGCATTTCTTACAAGCCTTAGTTTATTCTCATGAATATCTAAAGCAATTACACTACCTGTTGTCAAGTTTTCAGCGATTTGAACCGTCTTACCACCAGGGGCACTACATGAATCTAATACCTGTTCACTCCCCTTAAAGTCAAATGCATCCACAGCAAGTGAAGCAGTAGCATCCTGAATAGTAATTTTTCCATTTTTAAACAGAGCGGTTTGCGCTACTCCACCTTTATTCAAATTTAAATTATGCGGAGTTAGACTAGACTCTTCAAAACTAAAATTATCTTTTTTTAATTCTTCTTTGATTTCTTCAAAGTCTGACTCTTTTGTAGTCATTCTAATTGAATTAGCAGCAGGTTGATTACTTCGTACTAAAATTTCTTTTGTTTTATTTTCACCAAAATGATCTAATAAATATTCTACTAACCATTTAGGAAAACTCTCTTTAATACTTAAATATTCAACTAAATCATTAGTTGGTGGCAAAATTTCACCTTGACGCTCTAAAGCACGCAAAATTCCGTTAATCAGCTTATAACTGCCACTATTTCTCTTACTATATTTTTTAGCAAGCTTGTTTGCCTCATCAAAAATCGCGTTTGCTGGTACTTTCTCTAAGAAAAAGTACTGGTAGGCAGACATTAAAAGAAGCGGCTTTAAAAAACTATCGCGTAGTTTTGTTTTAATTAACGGTTTTAATTGATACTCTAAAAATATTTTATATTGAATTGTACCATATACAATTCTAGTAGCTAAGGCCTTATCAGCTGGCTTTAAATCATGTTTTATTAGTTCATTGTTTAAAGCAATATTAGAATAGCTTTTTTGATTAAAAACTTTAATCAAAGTCTCCAAAGCAACCGTTCTTGCATTACTCATCAATTATCTTATCTCCACTTGTAAAATGACTACCTTGACCATTGAGATAATCTTTAATATTCATTTTCTTCTTACCAGTTGGCTGAACTTCAAGTAATTCTAATTGGCTACCATCAGCCATACTAATTACGAATTTCTTTTTATTAGTAACTAAGGTTCCAGCTGGAAAACTAGTCTTTTCAGTCAATGGCTTTGCTTTCCAAACTTTGAATCTCTTTCCACCAAGCATAAAGTAAGCACCTGGATCAGGATTAAGGGCACGAATTAGATTATTAGCTTCTTTAGCAGTCATTGATAGGTTGATCTTTTCTTGGTCTTTAGAGATATTAGGTGAAAAGACAACCTTATCCTCATCCTGAACAGTCCGAGTAACTGTCCCATCGATAAACTTAGGTAAAGTTTCTAAGAGAAGATCTCTTCCCAAAATACTTAACTTATCAAATAAAGTACCACTTGTATCTTCATCTGTAATTGGCAAAGCTTTTTGGGCAAAAATATCTCCTGCATCCATCTTTTTCACCATCTCCATAATGGTGACACCAGTCTCTTTATCCCCATTCAAAACGGAATATTGAATTGGTGCACCACCACGATATTTAGGGAGAAGAGAACCATGAACATTAACTGGAGCTACTTTAGCTGACTTCAAAAACTTCGTTGGCAAAAATTGCCCATAAGCAGCGGTAATAATAAAATCTGGTTCAATCTTCATTAATTCTGCAAGTTCTTCTGATCCTGACAATTTAGCAGGTTGATAAACTGGAAGATTATGTTTCAAAGCTGTTTCCTTAACAGCAGATTGATGGACTACTTGTTTACGCCCAACGCGCTTGTCAGGCTGAGTAACAACCGCTTTAATTTCATATCCTTGTTCAATTAATCCTTGCAGAACGACACTACCAAAATTTGGAGTTCCTAAAAAAATAACTGATGACATAGATTCAACTTCTTTCTAAATTTACATTATTCTCTCTGGTTCATTATCAATATATATATTTAAACCACGTTTTTGTGCTAATTGTGCATCATCTTGAATTTGATGAAGCAAATCATGCAACTTAGGCTCATATTTATATTTTACCAAGATTTGGTAATAATATTGATTTTTAATTTTAGCTACACTACTTGGCGTCGGACCTAAAATAATAGTCGGAGCATGTAACTCCCGCATTAACTTTCTTTTTATTACGAATGCCTCTTTAGCAGCTGACTGTTCATTTTTTGATGTAATAGTAATTAAGGTAGTATAAAAAAATGGCGGATAGTTTCCTTGAAATCTAACCTGCATTTCTTTTTGGTAAAATCCCTCGTAATCTTGGCTTTGGGCTAGTTTTATTGCATAATTTTCCGGATTATAAGTTTGAATCATAACTCTACCAGTTTTTTCAGCTCTTCCGGCCCTTCCAGCTACCTGGGTTAGTAAATCAAATGTTTTTTCTGAAGAATTAAAATCTGGAAGAGATAATGCTGTGTCAGCATTAATTACTCCCACTAAAGTAACATTTGGAAAATCTAGTCCTTTAGCAATCATTTGTGTTCCTAAGAGAATATCGGCTTGATGATTACCAAAACTATCAAGAATTTTCTTATAACTTCCTTTACGTCTAGTAGTATCAACGTCCATTCTTAAGATCTTAGCGTCAGGAAGTAAAGTTTCCAGTTCTTCTTGAACTTTTTGCGTCCCCGTACCTAAAAATCTTATTTTTTCACTCTGACAATTTGGACATTTTCTTGGAATTGGCTCCTTATGGCCGCAATAATGACATTGCATCTGTCCAGTATCTTTATGTAAAGTTAACGAGATATCACAATTTGGACATTTTAAAACAAAGCCACAATTGCGACAAAGCATAAAACTAGCAAAACCACGACGATTAAGAAGTAAAATAACTTGTTCTTTTTTAGCTATTTTTTCTTTAATTGCATCTACTAAGGGAATTGATAGATCAAACTGTCCACCAGCAAATTCAACAGTTTTTAGGTCTATTAGATCCACTTTAGGTAGCGACTTTTGATTAGCACGTTTAGTTAGACGTAATAATTCATATCTTCCCTTTTGAGCCCGCGCCCGGCTTGCTAAAGAAGGCGTTGCACTTCCTAAAACAACTGGACAATTGTGAAATTTACTTCTCAATAGAGCTACATCCCGTGCATGGTAGCGAGGAGTATCGTTTTGCTTATAGGAAGATTCATGCTCCTCATCAATTACTATTAAACCAATATTTTTTAAAGGAGCAAAAATCGCGCTTCTAGCTCCTACTACCACTTGAGCTTCTCCACGCCTAATTCTTCGCCATTCATCATATTTTTCACCTTCAGATAAACCACTGTGTAAAACAGCAACATTATCTCCAAAACGCTCTTTCACTTGTTTAACCATTTGAGGAGTTAGAGAAATCTCCGGAACTAACATTAGAGCATTACGCTTCTGTTCAAGAGCTGTACTGATAGCGTGAAGGTACACCTCAGTTTTGCCGCTCCCAGTAATTCCCTCAAGAAGAAAAGTCTTAGCCTCTTTTTCTTTAATACTAGTCCCAATTGAATTTAAGGCGTCTAACTGTTCTGAATTTAATCTAACCGAATGCTTACTAGCATTAGATTCAAAATCTTTTAATGGATTTCGATAAATCTCCTGCTCTTTTTTTAACAGCCATCCCTTTTTTTCGGCTGCTCGTAATGTAGAACTTGAGATTCCTAATTCAGACTCAATAGTTGAACCCAATTTTGGATATTCGTTATATTTTTCAACGATATTATTAAGCAATGCTCGCTGGTTTCTTGCTGTTGTTCTTATTCCTCCTAAAATATCCTGATATTCTGTTCTTGTTTTAGTCAAAAGATAGGCAGCCACCTGTTTCTTCTTAGCTTTATTTTCAACTAAGTATTCAATCTTAGCTTGATTATTTTTTATAAGCTTTTTAATTTTTACAATTGTCTCAAGATCAGAAACTTCATTTAAATCAAGCGGTTCACCTTTAAAAAGAGTATTTTCTTTAATTTCATCTGTAAGGGGAACTAGAATTTTACGATAATTCGCCTTCATTACGCGTGGTAACATTGATTGAAGAATTGTAATTCGATATGAAAAAATTTTATCAGCTAAAGTTTTAGAAAGAGCAATTAATTCTGGCGTAAGTGGTGGCAATTCATCAATTACAACAAGTAAATCTTTTAATTTTCCTGTATAAGAAGTTGTTTCACTGATTCCGACTACAAATCCCTGCACTTTTCGTCGACCAAAAGGAACAACCACTCTTGATCCAACAGCTACATCAGTTAATTCCTTTGGAATATGATATTCAAACACTCGATCAGTTTGTTTGGCAGCTACATCTACAATAACTTGCGCAATCATTTATCTTATCACCTACTAAAAAACCTTCATTGATTAACAATGAAGGAAAAGATTCTAGCCAATATCTTCACGATGCTCAGGATCAATTGTAACTTTACCAGCAGCAATTTCTTCAAGCGCTTCGCCCACTGCTTTATCAGACTTATAGTGTTTTAAAGCTAATGGAGCGCCTGCTTGAATCTCATGAGCTCTTTTAGCAGCTAACACTGAAAGAGAATAACGAGAATTTACTCGAGACAGCAATTTATCAATAGATGGGTATGTAATTTTCATCTGTTAATCCTCCTTAACCATATTTCTATAATCGTTAATTACTCGCGGTACACGCACGTGTTCAGCTTCAACAATAGACTTAATATGATCCACCGCATTAGCAACAGTATCGTTAACTACAGCATAATCATAATCTTCCATCATTAAAATCTCTTTACGTGCCTGTTTCATTCTCATGGCAATTACCTTGTCAGAATCAGTCCCGCGATTAACAATTCGATGTTTTAATTCATGCAAATCTGGTGGTGTCAAAAAGATAAAGACGCCATCTGGCATTAACTTGCGAACCTGTTTTGCTCCATTGACATCAATTTCAAGTAAAACATCTTTACCTTCATTGAGCATCTTTTGCACTGGTGCAAGTGGAGTACCATAATGGTTGCCTACATATTCATTATATTCCAAAAGCTCGTTACCTTTAATTGCTTCTTGGAAACGGTCCTCTGAAACAAAATAATAATCCTTCCCATTAACTTCGCCTGGACGAGGCTTACGAGTAGTCATTGAAACAGAATATTCAAATGAAAAAGCTTTTTGCTTCACCATTGCACTTTTAACGGTCCCCTTACCAACGCCAGAAGGACCAGATAAAACTAATAATAAACCTTGATGTGCCATTTTCGCTCCTAAAAATTATAGTAACAAGAATATATTGCACTAAAAAACGAGGAATTTCAAGAGTTTCGCAAAGAGATATAAATTCCACTTGCAATCAAAAACATTTGTTCGTATAATACATAGTGCAAACACAAGTTCGGGATGTATAGAGGAATGAGATATGAATTTATTAAAGTCGCTTAATAATTATAGTAAACAAATTTATAATTACTTCTTTAATTATAATATTAATAAGCTTACTACTTTTGCACAAGACCCAAGTAAAATTATTAGAATTTTAGAGCATGCACTTTTTCATAAAGAATATATATTACTGACCTATCAAAATGGATGCACTGAGATTGGTCAACTAATCAAAAGGACATCTGCTGGGCGCTTCGTACTAGATAGCTATGATAGCAACATAATTAGAATAATTGATTTAAACGAGATCTTTAACGTCGAAACAGCATAAAAATAAAGGACTTTTCACTTTTGAAGTGCCATAGAAAAGTTAGACATTTATAAAATTTTAAAGATTTGATAATA
>CAJUTO010000031.1 GCA_910589675.1 uncultured Lactobacillus sp.
CTAATCTATCAAGCAGCTTAACTAAAAGTGTTCAATTTATTATTGCAATTTGCGAGTTTTTATCTTTGATGAAGTAACCAGTGGTTTAGACACAATTACAGAAAAAAGAGTAGTTGACAATCTTATGAAATTAAAAGATAAAACAATTATTTTTATTGCACACCGTTTAGCTATTGCAGAACGTGCAGATAAGGTCGTTGTAATTGACCATGGAAAGATTGTTGAAGAAGGAAGTCATGAAGAGCTTATGGAGCAACATGGTTTTTATTATGACTTAGTAAAGGGATAGGTGAGTATAAATGGACGCAAAAGACTATGAAAGTACAGAATTCTATTCCTATAAATTCAAAAATTTTTCGACAATGATTATTATTCCAGCGGCTATTCTTGTCTTCCTTGTATTTATTGGTTCCTTTTTTGCCATGAGACAGAGTACAGTTTCTTCAGTCGGAGTTATTGAGCCAGTGAGTGTGATTAAACAAAAAGCTGCTAATTATGATGAAGGACAAATTGTCACAAAACATGGGCAAAAATGGGTAGCTCATATTGATCAAGATGATGCAGTAAATTTGATGCCCATGATAGCAGCCAAGAAAAAGGTGAAGATAATCACTTATGTACCAAGTAATAAGGTTTCGACTATTAAAAAAGGACAAACGATAAACTTTTCTGTCCCAACAGGAGATGGCTTGACCAGTAGATTAATTGGTAAAGTGAGAGAAATTGGCGTTTATCCAGTAAATATAAATAAGCAGAGTGGCTATGAGATCATTTCGACTGCGAAAATTAATGATGAGAATGTTAAGTATGGGATGCAGGGAAATGCGACAATTGTCACGGGTAGTAGCACTTATTTTGAATACTTTTTAGATAAGGTATTGAATAAGAGATGAATTTGGTCAGAAAATGCAAAATTAGTATTAAAGCCTACAAGTTTAATCCATTTTAACATTACATTATAGCTATTTAATATTATAGATATTGAAGGTTAGCAAAAAGCTAATCCAAAGTTTATATTATAATTTAAGGAGAATTATATATTATGAGTAAATTTCAACAATTAACACCAGAAGATTTGATGGAAACTAAGGGTGGTAAAATTTATTATGCAACCCCTTGGCAAATTTGTAACTCTAAGACCCATAAATGTTGGGCTGATAATGCAGCTATTGCTAGAACGTGTGGTAGAGTTATTGTAAACGGTTGGCTTCAACATGGTCCTTGGGGAGCAAGATAGTTTTTCATTTTTAAGTAATAGCTACATAAATACTCCATGATAGTTATCATGGAGTATTTATGTAAAATTTTTTAGTAAACTACAGTAATAATTATAAGAGATGAGGAAAATTATGAAAATAAATGACTCTAGTCTTAAAGAAATACTTATAAAAGCAAAGAACCAATCGGATGTAGTAACTGATTTAAAAGCTCAGGAGCTAATAGAAGGAGCTCTTGAAAAATTAGATAAGAAAACAAACGTGAAAAGAGTAATTTTTAATCTAAAGCAAGATATTAATATGTATTCTGTAGCGCATGGATTTAAACTACCAGAAACTCTGACAAAGTTACAGCTTTTATTAGATAAAGATCCTGATAAATGGGCTGGTGCTGGAGAAACTTTGTCACTGACTAATTTTTAGAAAAATACTTTTATTAATTTAAATAAATAACAAAATTAAGGAGTGCTAAGGAGTACTCTACAGGCCTATAGGGGGGAGATAAAGATGGATAATACACAGCAAAAAATAAAAAAGCTACTTCTTTTTCAATTAATCATTAATATCTTCTTTGCCATATGGTGTATATATTATGAAGGTAAAAATATCTTTAAAAACTGGAATATTTGGAATCCGGTTTTTATTTTAAGTGGATTGGTAATAGCAGCTATTCTATTTATTTTAAGATCAAGAGGACCAATCTTAGCTAATATTTCAAAATTAGTTGACATAATCTTTTTGCCATTTAGTTTTATTTATCTTTTTAATTTTGTCTGTGTGGCTCTTGGGGATTATCTTAATTCTAATTTTTTCTTTGATTTATTATATGTAATTGCGCCATTATTTATTTTTATTCCGGTAGTAAAAGTAGATTATGAAAATATTCAATCTAATTTAGGACGAATACTTTCTATCCAAATTATTTGCGAAATTTTTGTATTAACTAATTATAAGGTCGATTCTAATAAGATTTTAGATAATGTTAACCGTAGTCAAATTATCTTCTCTATATTTTTAGTATTATTTGCCTATCTTGTTTTAAAGGGATGGGGCTATCATTTTTACCTGGGCTTAAAACTAAACAATCAATTTCAGTGGAAAGTATTTATTCCCATTCTACTTTTTGGCTTCTATATGGTTTTCTTCAATGCCTTTTTAACAACCAATCCTAAATCAATTGGAGAATTGATTTGGAAATGGAATTTTGAATGGTTGAATCCAGCAGAATCACAGTATTTTGGTAGTTCACTAGAAGTATTCTTAAATGCTGCGGATGCTGGTATTACCGAGGAAGTTTGGCGATATCTTACAATTGTTATTCTTTTAGTAATGCTTAAAAATAATAAACATAAGATATCTTTGACGATTCTAATTAGTAGCTTACTGTTTGGATTACTTCATTTTAATCAGCTGCTATCACCAGATAGAAATTTAACCGATGTAATTATTCAATCGCTGGGAGCAGTTGGATTAGGTATCTTTTTAGGAAGCTTATTTCTATACTCAGGTCAGATCTGGCTCAATGTTCTATTTCACTTCTTATTTGATTTAGTTGTGTTTTCGCTTACTCCACTTAGCTTTGTAGGGAGCGGCATTTTAACTATCTTTAATTCACCAGCTTTAGCTCACGTTATAATAACTTCGGGATTATTTATACTTGTTAGCGTAATTTTAATAACGGGAAAAAGAAGAAAATGTGTTGAAAATAATATTGAGAGATTAATAATGCACGAAAATTAAGTACCAAATTGGTCATAAAAAAGACTGATTTGGTCTTTTTTATCTTTAGTGAGTTTTTGAATGATAGAATTATAAACAAGGAAAGGATGATAAAAATGGTCATAGGATATATGCCAATTATTTTACTTTTAATAATTGCTTTAGGTAATATTGCTGTTTCATTAAAAGTGCATAAGATAGTCAGAACATCTGACGCCTCAAATATCTTAGTGCTTGGAATAGTGACCATGGTTATTTTTGCCTTAAAAGATTTAAATGCATTTTCTTGGAGTTCAGCAATTGCTTGTGTTTTTATGAGCATCGTTGTTTTTAAAGATTTGTACGATGAGTATCAAATACAAATAAAGAATAAGTCTGAGGAACAGAACTAATGGGAAAGTCATTAACGTTTAGATGCATCTTTGCGGGAGTTGCTTTTTGTTTACTTCAAACTCTAGGAGATATATTGGTTGGTAGTCAACTAACTCTTTGGATAATTCTGGGAAATATTCTGTGGGGAGCGATTTTTGCTTACTTAATGTTTAAATTATTAAAAAGAATGCAAATGCGGAAGGAGCATAAAAGGAAAGGTACAGATGAAATTTATTGAAGCTAGCAAGAAGAAAGATGCCCATACTGAGGAATGGATCGTAATTATTCTCAGTGTGATCTTTGCATATTTGATTAATAAACTATTTTTATCTTTGACTAATAGTACTAGTATTACAGCGAGTCTTGTAGTTCTAATTGCGAGCATGAGTATTTTTTCAATCACTTACTATTATGGTAAAGATAAACTCCAACAAAGATTAAAAAGCAAAAAGTAAGAACCAAATTGGTTGTAAAAAGGGCTAAATCTGTTAAATTATCATTTTTATTAAAAAATTATAGTAAAATTAATAAATGAATGATAATATTTAAACAATATAATCCTTTGGAGGACAAAAACATGAAAAATGAATTGGCACAAGTATTGAATGATTTCATTTCACTTGCTAAGACTCATTATGATCGAAAAGGTAACGAATACTTATTAGAACAATTAGAGATTGCCTTAGATAAGACGAATAACAATGTTCAAGATGCGGTAAACGAAGCACGAACAACCTATCAAAATGTGAATACGATTTGTTTAGTAAACCATCTCCATTTAGAAAAAGATGAAGAGGCATTACTTGAAAAAATTAAAGAAATTTCAATGAGTAAAGGCTGGCTTGGTGGCTTAAACAGCTGGAATACTACCAATACTTGGCCTGGAAGGTAGGAATGAAAATGCAAGCTTTTTATTATGCAATGCCAACTTTAGCAGTAATTGTAATTGCAGCATATATTTTTACTTCAGTTAAGATTCATAAGTTTATCTGGTTTTCACCAGTTGTTTATTTAGCTTTGATAGGAAGTATAGGACTCTGGATTAAAATTGGTACAAATATTTTTTCTACCTCAGAAACTGGAGTTTTCGGATTGCTTACACTAGAAGCAATTCTCTTAGAGGGAATTATTGAAGAATATAGATATCAAAAACAGAATCTTGAAAAGAATGAAGAGTAGCAAAGTAGCTACTCTTTTTTAATATATCAGCTTTATGTGCATCTTTTCTCAAAGTGAACTAAAATGGAGCTGGAAAAAGGAATAGGAGTGATAACTTTGACTGAAAAAGATGATGAAGACGATGAGATAATTAAGGTGGCTCAATTATCCGTCGAAGATGCATTAAAAGAATTAAATACAGAGCAAGCTGGTTTAACTATTGATGAAGTACATACTTTGCAGCAAACATATGGAAAAAATGTTTTTGCTAAAGCAAAACAAGAACCACTATGGAAGAAGTTTATAGCTAACTTTACAAGTTTAATGGCGATTTTACTTTGGGTAGCAGGGATAATAGCTTTCTGCGCAAATTTAGTACAACTAGGAATTGCCATTTGGGCTGTAAATATTATTAATGGGATTTTTAGTTTTTGGCAGGAATTTCAGGCTGATAAGGCAACCGAAGCTTTAGCGAATATGTTACCTTCATATACTCGTGTTGTGAGAAATGGTAAAGAAGAAAAAATTCTGGCTAAAGACTTAGTACCAGGTGACATAGTCAAACTAGAAGAAGGGGACGATATCCCAGCTGATATTCGTGTGATTGCGGCAACAAGTGCTCAGGTAGATCAATCATCCCTAACTGGTGAAGTAAATCCAGTGCATAAAGATACACATCGAATTGAAAACGTCGAAAAGAAAAATCATGCTGATCTTAATAACATGATTTTCTCTGGTACAAACATGATGAAAGGAAACGTTACAGGTGCTGTTGTTAAGACAGGAATGAATACTGACTTTGGTAAAATTGCTGAATTGACACAAAATGTTAAGCAACAAAAGAGTCCACTTGAAAAAGAACTTGATACTTTAACGAAACAAATTTCAATTCTAGCAATTTCTATTGGTATTATTTTCTTCTTAGTTGCAACTTTCTTTGTACATTATCCTTTAGTAAAAGCCTTTGTTTTTGCTTTAGGGATGATTGTGGCTTTTATTCCAGAAGGATTAGAGCCAACTGTTACATTGTCCTTGGCTGGAGCAGTTCAAAGAATGGCAAAAAAGCATGCCTTGATTAAGCGTTTATCTAGTGTTGAAACGCTAGGGTCAACTTCTGTCATTTGTTCTGATAAAACAGGTACTTTAACTAAGAACGAAATGACCGTAAAAGAACTTTGGACTTTAGAGAAGAGCTATCATGTTTCGGGTGAAGGTTATGCAGTGCGGGGTCATATTAAAGAAGGACCAACGCATATTTTTGCAAAAGATAATGACACCTTGAAGGAAGTATTACTTGGTGGTGTTTTTGCAGATAATGCAAGAATTCAAAAGCCTGATAAGCAACATCCGCGCTACCAAATCTTAGGTGATCCAACTGAAGCTTGCCTTGAAGTTGTTGCAAGAAAAGGAAAGATAGATGTTGAAGCAGAAGTAGAAAAGACACCACGCGTTAAAGAATTGCCATTTGATTCAAGTAGAAAAATGATGACAGTAATTCAGAGCTCCGATGGTACACACCGTTTCAATACCTATACTAAGGGTGCCCCAAATTGTGTGGTTGATAAATGTACTTCTTACCTATGTGATGGTAAAATTCAGCCTATTACCCAGGAAATAAAAGATAAGATTATGAGAGCAAATGACGGCTATGCTAAAGATGGCTTGCGTGTCTTAGCAGTTGCTGGCCGTAATCTTGATCAAAAGATAATGGATAATTTAGATCTTGCAACAATTGATACAGTTGAAAGAGATCTCACCTTCCTTAGGGTTAACCGTTATGATGGATCCGCCAAGAGCCGAAGTTTATAAGGCGGCACGTGAATGCCGCAAGGCTGGAATTAAAGTTACGATGGTTACTGGTGACTATGGTTTGACCGCTAAGAGTATTGCTCGTGAAATTGGCTTGACTGATCCTGATAAGCCACTGACAGTCATTACTGGGGATGCTTTAAAGACGATGCCTGATAAGGAGTTAAGACATTATCTTGAAGGTGAAGTTGTTTTTGCTAGAATGGCCCCTGAACAAAAATACCGTGTTGTTTCGATGTATGAAAAAATGGGTAAAATCGTTGCCGCTACTGGAGATGGCGTTAATGACGCACCTGCTTTAAAGAAAGCAAATATTGGTATCGCTATGGGTGGAACGGGTACTGATGTTGCAAAAGAAGCAGCCGATATGATTTTGACTGATGATAATTTTGCTTCTATTGTAGGTGCTATTAAAGAAGGACGCGGTGTATACAGCAATATTCGTAAGTTCTTAATTTACATTTTGAACTCAAATATGCCTGAAGCCGTTCCATCTGTTTTGTTTTTATTTTCAGGTGGGGCAATTCCATTGGCTTTGACTGTAATGGAAATTTTATTTATTGATCTAGGTACTGACATGATTCCAGCTCTAGGTTTAGGACGAGAAGATCCTGAAAAAGGAATTATGGATCGGCCTCCAAGATCACCAAAGGATCATTTGATTAATAAAGATGTCTTGGCAAAAGCCTTTCTCTGGTATGGTTTAATTGCTTCGATAATTGCGACAGCTGCCTTCTTCATTGCGAACTTTTATCGTGGTCATATTTTTCCTAATTTGCCAGCAAGCGGCTGGGACTATCGCCAAGCAACTACTGTAACTTTAGCGGCAATTATTTTTTGTCAGATTGCGGCAGTCTTAAATATTCGGTATGCTAGACAGTCAATGTTTAACAAATATTTCTTTAAGAATTCGATGATTTTTATTGGGATCATTATGGAAATTGTCTTACTGCTATGCATTTCTTATGTGCCAGTCTTTCAGTCATTTTTTGGTACGGAGCCGCTTAATGCACATGATTGGATTATGTTAGTATGTATTCCGTTGCCTCTGATTTTAATTGATGAGTTAAGAAAATGGATTTTAAGAAAAGAGTCAAAAAATAAATAAACTTTAACTGCTAGTTTTAACTAGCAGTTTTTTCTTGCTAAAATAGTAAAAATACGGAGGTGGCGAAAGTATGAAAAAAGGATTAGTAATAGAAGGTGGCGCAATGCGCTGCATGTTTACTGCTGGAGTCATCGATACTCTGATGAAAGCAGGCATTGATTTTGATGGTGCAATAGGTGTATCAGCTGGAGCTGCTTTTGGATGCAATTATAAGTCAAGACAAATCGGAAGAGTTCTGCGCTATAACGTAAAATATGCTAGTGACCCACGTTTATCTAGTTGGCAATCATGGCTAAAGACTGGTGATTTATATGGAGCTGACTTTTGTTATCGAGAATTACCAGTAGAATTAGATGTATTTGATACCGCTGCTTTTCAAAAAAATCCCATAGATTTTTGGTGTGTGGCAACTGACATTAATAATGGTGAAGCAGTATATCATAAATTGATTTCAGGTAAAGAAGCAGATTTGCAATGGATTCGCGCCTCTTCATCCATTCCAGTTTTTGCGCGGCCAGTTGAAATTGGGAGTCGTAAGTATTGGGATGGTGGAATTAGTGATTCAATTCCGATTAAATTTTTTGAAAAAATTGGCTATGACAAGAACGTTGTCATTTTAACGCAGCCCCTCTCTTATCGAAAAGAAGCAAGTAAACTATATCCAGCTTTAGAATTAGTCTTACATCAATATCCTGCTGTCTTGAAAAAATTAAAGACAAGAGCAAAAGATTATAATGATGTACTTAATTACATTAGAAAAAAAGAAGTACAAGGCAAAATGTTAGTTATCAGACCGCCTTATCCTTTAGAAATTGGCACAATGGAGAAAGATCCCCAAGAATTGAAGCGTGTATACCAAATCGGTGTAAAAGAAGTTAAGAAAAATTTACAAGCAATAAAAACTTATTTGAGTGAATAATCTTCTTGAATGACTTGTCTAGATTACATTTCATTCGCTATAATTAACAAAAGCTTAAATTTTCAGTTTTTTAATAGTAATTGTAGAGGGAATGAATGTAATGAAAAAAACAAAACTGTTAAGCTTTTTCTTTGCACTTTTGATGTTTTTCTCACTCGGTGCTACTTTTATCAAGCCAGCTCAAGCGGCTAGCCAAAAGCAAGTAGCAGAAGGTAGTGTCTTGAAGAAGATTAAAAAGAGTGGAGAATTAGTAGTCGGTACATCTGCTGATTATCCGCCACTAGAATTTACCGCAAGTGAAAATGGTAAGACTAAATATGTTGGAGTAGATATTGAACTAGCCAAAGACATTGCTAAAGACTTAGGCGTGAAGTTAGTTATTAAGAACATGTCTTTTGACTCCTTGTTAGTTGCACTTGAGACAGGAAAGGTAGATATGGTCATTTCGGCCATGACGCCTACTCCTGAAAGAAAGCAAAGTGTAGCATTTTCAAAAATTTACTATAAGCCAAGCGGTGAGTATTTCTTAGTAAATAAAAAGGATAAAGACAAGTACACAAGTATCCAAAGTCTTAAAGGTCAGACTGTTGGTGCACAAACGGGAAGTAACCAATATAATTTAGTTAAGTCTCAAATGAAAGATTCTAAATTAAAGGGTCTTGGAAAAATTAACAATCTTGTTTTAGCCTTGCAATCAGGCAAGGTTTCTGCAGTAGTAGTAGAAGAATTAATTGCTAAAGCATATGCCGAAAATAATAGTGGCTTGGCTGCAGTTCGTTCAAACTTAAAAGAAACTCAAGCGGGAAATGCAGTTGCAATTGCTAAAGGACAAGATGATTTAGTAGCTCAAGTAAATAAGACAATTGATCAAGTTCAGAAGAAAGATTTGATTAGTAAAGAATATTTACCAGCGGCTGCTAAATATATGAAGACAGAAAAGAAAAGTAATACTTTTGCCAAGTACATTCCATATTTCTTTAAGGGTATTTGGTACACAATCGTAATTACTATTTTTTCAGTAATTATTGGTATTGTTTTAGGTATCATTTTAGCTTTGATGCGTTTATCAAAGAATCCAATTTTACACTGGCTTGCTGTTTGCTACATTGAATTTATCCGTGGTACGCCGCAAATGGTACAAATTTTATTTGTTTACTTCGGAATTGGATATTTGATTTCTAATCTTTCCGCTTTAGTTGCAGGTATTATTGCGATTGGACTTAATTCTGGAGCCTATGTGGCTGAAGATATTAGGTCAGGAATTGATTCTTTACCAAAAGGCCAGATGGAAGCAGCTCGCTCACTTGGTTTAAGCCGTCAAAAAGCCTTTAGATATGTCATTATTCCGCAGGCAATTAAGAACATTTGGCCAGCTTTAGGCAATGAATTTATTACTTTATTAAAGGATAGTTCGTTAGTTTCAGTAATTGGAGTTGCAGAACTAATGTATCAAACACAATTAGTTCAAACTTCAACTTATAAGGGTGTTCTACCATTATTTATTGCCATGATTATTTACTTTATTATGACTTTCTCATTAACGAGATTATTGAATCACTTTGAAAAGAGGATGAAGCGTAATGACAATGATTAAGGTTGAACATTTAAAGAAGAGTTTTGGAAAAAAAGAAGTCCTCAAAGATATTTCTGCAAATGTTGAGAAGGGAAAAGTTATTAGTATCATTGGTCCATCAGGTTCAGGTAAGAGTACATTTTTACGCTGTCTTAATGTACTTGAGACACCAACAAGCGGCAAGATAATTTTTGATGGGCAAGATTTAACACATATTAGTGAAAAGGAATTAGATATTTTAAGAGAAAAAATGGGAATGGTTTTCCAAAGCTTTAATCTTTTTCCAAATATGAATGTAGTTGAAAACGTTAAATTAGCTCCGATGAAAGTTAAAGGCGTAAGTGAAGAAGAAGCTGAAAAGCAGGCTTTAGAATTGCTTGATAAAGTGGGTTTGAAAGATCGGGCTAAGCAATATCCTTCTAGTTTGTCTGGTGGGCAGCAGCAACGTGTTGCGATTGCTAGAGCTTTAGCAATGGACCCCGAAGTAATGCTATTTGATGAACCAACAAGTGCCTTAGACCCAGAAATGGTTGGCGAAGTTTTAAAGACAATGCAAGACTTGGCAGATTCAGGTATGACAATGGTTATTGTTACTCATGAAATGGGATTTGCCCGTGAAGTTTCTGATGAAGTGTGGTTTATGGCAGATGGATATTTGCAGGAACAAGGAAGTCCAGAACAAATTTTTGAAAATCCGCAAACTCCTCGTGCAAAAGATTTTCTTTCTAAAGTACTTTAAATATTAATATTTTTTTAAATAAGCACTTTCTTTTTACAAGGAGAGTGCTTTTTTTTATAATAGTTGCGTTAGAAAAGTTAAAGGGGATGAGTTTAATGAAGATTAGACAAGCTACAATGGATGATTATGATCAAATTATGACAATTTTAAAGGATGGTGCTAACCAACTAGCAGAACGTGGAGTTGACCAATGGCAAGGAGACTATCCTTCACCAGATCAAATTAAAGAAGATATTGAAAAAGGTTTTGCCTATTTAGCTGTTTCAGCTGATGGGGAAACAGTAGGTGCTATTTCTATAGTTGAAGCACCAGATCATTCTTATGATGATTTGAAAGGTGAGTGGCTTCTAGATACTGATAAATATGTTGTAATTCACCGCGTTGCCATTCATTCAAAGCACGCAGGTCATGGTTATGCTACTAAGCTTTTGACTGAAGTAATTGATTATATTCGTGATCACCGTAAAGATATTGATAGCATTCGAATTGATACACATGAAAACAATAGCGCAATGCAACATCTAATTGATAAGATGAATTTCACTAAAGTGGGAGAATTGCATGGAGTTTATCGTCCAGATGAAATTTCATACGTTTATGAGAATGTTAGAGAATAAATAAATTTTAGCTAGGTTGAAAAACCTAGCTTTTTTGTTGAGTTTAAGCATTCTGTTGACAGGTACTAATATGATAGAATATTCTTGTTGAATACTGTAAATTACATGGAGAAATCGATGAGAAAAAATTTTAAATTTAAAATAGCCGCTGTTTGTGGACTGCTAGCTATTTTAATCGGACTTACAGGCTGTGCTAACAATAATAGCAATAAGATTACTGTTGTTGGATCTAGTGCCATGCAACTTTTAGCTGAGCAAGCTGGAAATGACTATCGTCTGTCTCATCCTGACAGTAATATTGTTGTTCAAGGAGGAGGTTCGGGAACTGGTCTTAGCCAAGTACAGGCAGGAGCAGTTGAAATTGGAACTTCCGATGTTTTTGCTGAAACTCAAAAGGGAATAGATGCTAAGAAATTACAAAATCATCTTGTTGCCGTTGTAGGTATTGTTCCTATTGTCAATAAGAGTGCCGGTGTAAGCAATTTGAGTAAGCAGCAATTGAGTGATATTTTTACAGGTAAAATTACTAACTGGAAACAAGTTGGTGGTAAGAACCAAACTATCACTGTAATTAACCGTTCTAAGGGTAGTGGTACTCGTGGAACTTTTGAGGGTTTAGTTCTAAATGGAAAAAAGCCAATTCAGGCTCAAGAACAAGATTCTAACGGTACTGTACGTAAAATTGTCAGTTCTACACCAGGGACAATTTCTTATATCTCATTCCCGTATGCTAATGATGAAAATATTCAAAAATTAAGTATTGATGGGATAAAGCCTACGAATAAGAATGTCGAGACAAATCGCTGGCACCTTTGGTCTTATGAACATATCTATACTAAGGGTAAACCTAACAAGAATGTTCAAAAATTTATTGATTATATGCTTGGAAGTAAGGTACAAAATGATTTAGTACCTAAACTAGGCTATATTAGTATCGATAAGATGCAGGTCGAACGTGATAGTAATAATCATGTTGTTCAAAAATAAAGAATAGGACGTTTTGATGAATAACAAAGATCTTAAAAAAGTAGTTGAGTCTGCTTTAGATAAGCAAAAAGTTCCTCATGTTAAATTAAAGAAGATAGGTGCAAGTAAGGTTGATGTTGCCAGCTTAACTGAGCCATCAAAAGAAACACGACAGGAATATTGGGGTAAAGGGTTAACTTACTGCGCCATTATTTTAATTATTATTTTGGTTGCTTCAATTATTGGTTTTATTGGATTTCATGGGTTGGAAACTTTTACTAAAGATCATGTGAATGTTTTTCAATTTTTGACTTCTAGTGATTGGGATCCAGGTGAAGGAAAGAATCATGTTGGAGCAGCAGCAATGATTGTAACTTCATTTTCTGTAACCTTATTAGCTGCTTTAGTAGCAACCCCGTTTGCAATTGCTGTAGCCTTATTTATGACTGAATATTCTTCTAAAAAGGGTGCACGCTTTTTGCAATCAGTAATTGAATTATTGGTAGGAATTCCGTCTGTTGTTTATGGATTCTTGGGATTAACAGTTATTGTTCCTTTTATTAGAAATATTTTTGGTGGAACCGGGTTCGGTATTTTATCAGCGACTTTAGTTTTATTTGTCATGGTTTTACCGACAATTACTTCGCTAACTGTTGATAGTTTAAAAGCTGTACCATCTGATTACCGGAAAGCTTCTTTAGCTTTAGGTGCAACTAAATGGCAAACAATCTATAAAGTGATTTTGCGAGTTGCTTCGCCTAGAATCATGACAGCGGTAATTTTTGGGATGGCTAGAGCCTTTGGTGAAGCCTTAGCTGTACAGATGGTTATTGGTAATGCAGTTTTAATGCCAGCTAACTTAGTAAGTCCATCTGCTACTTTAACTAGTCAGTTAACTAGTCAAATGGGAAATACAGTTATGGGAACTTTACCAAATAATGCACTTTGGTCATTAGCGCTTCTATTGTTAATTATGTCTTTGGTCTTTAACTTCTTAGTCCGCTTAATTGGAAAGAGAGGACAGAAATAATGAATGCAAAAACTCGTAATAAGATTGCTACTGCTGGTATTTATACCTTAGTGAGTATTGTGGTAATAATCCTTTTTGGGATTTTAGGCGATATTCTAGTTTCGGGTGTACCACATCTTTCATGGCATTTTTTATCTTCTGAGGCTTCTTCCTATCAAGCTGGTGGAGGAGTAAGAGATCAGCTATTTAATTCATTATATTTGCTAGTATTAACCTTAATTATTTCACTTCCTATTGCTTTGGGAGCAGGTATTTATCTAGCAGAATATGCTAAAGATAATTGGTTTACTAACTTAATTAGAACAACGATTGAAATTTTAAGCTCACTTCCTTCAATTGTTGTTGGTTTATTTGGTTATTTACTATTTGTAGTACAGTTTGGTTTTGGATTTTCAATTATTTCTGGTGCTTTGGCTCTTACGTTCTTTAATTTACCAACACTAACTAGTAATATTGAACAAGCTATTGAAGGTGTTCCACAAGCGCAAAGAGATGCAGGACTTGCCTTGGGCTTATCTAACTGGAAAACAATTCGCGGGATCGTTTTGCCAGCCGCTTTACCAGGGATTTTGACTGGAATTATTTTAAGTGCTGGTAGAATTTTTGGTGAAGCAGCTGCCTTAATTTATACTGCAGGTCAAAGTGGATCTACAATTGACTATAGTAATTGGAACCCATTTAGTCCAACTAGTTTTTTGAATGTGATGCGCCCAGCAGAAACTTTAGCTGTTCACATTTGGAAGGTTAATACTGAAGGAATCATCCCCGATGCAACAATCGTTTCAGCTGCAACTTCTGCTTTATTAATTATTGTGGTGATTTTATTCAATCTTGGTGCACGTGCCTTGGGTAATCATTTATACCGCAAATTAACAGCAGCTAAGTCATAAGGAGAAATTTATGCAAAATGTAAATGAAGTCCCGACATATATTCATCAATTTGATAAGGATGAGCAGATTATCTCGACGCAAGCCCTTAGTGTTTTTTACGGAGGTAGCGTTCAAAAACTTTTTAATGCTAGTCTTCAATTTAAGAAAAAGACTATCACAGCCCTAATTGGAGGTTCTGGTTCAGGAAAGTCTACGTTTTTACGTTGTCTTAATAGAATGAATGACAAGGTGGCACGAGTAGACGGAGAAATTTGGTACCATGGCTTAGATATCAATAAAAACAATATTAACGTTTACCAGTTAAGAAAAAATATTGGAATGGTTTTCCAAAAGCCTAATCCATTTCCAAAATCAATTAGAGAAAATATTACTTATGCTCTAAAAGCAAATGGTGAAAATGATAAGCAAAAATTAGATCAAATTGTAGAAGAAAGTTTAAGAGCAGCTGCTTTATGGGATGAGGTGAAGGACAAGTTAGATAAGAGTGCATTGGCAATGTCTGGTGGTCAACAGCAGCGCTTATGTATTGCGCGAGCTCTTGCATTGAAGCCTGAAATTTTGCTGCTTGATGAGCCTGCTAGTGCTCTTGATCCTGTTTCTACTTCTAAACTTGAGGATACACTTAAGCAGTTGAGAACTGACTATACAATGATCATGGTAACGCACAATATGCAACAAGCTAGTCGTATTAGTGATTACACAGCTTTCTTTCATTTAGGTCATGTTTTAGAGTATGACACTACTGAAAATATTTTTACTAATCCTAAAGGTGAAATTACGGAAGACTACATTCGCGGAAGTTTTGGATAAGGGGTTTACTGTGGAAAATATTATTACAAGTAAAGATGTTCACCTAAGCTATGGAAATGTTGAAGCTTTACACGGCATTAGCTTAGACTTTGAAGAAAAAGAACTTACTGCCTTAATCGGTCCTTCAGGATGCGGAAAATCAACCTTTCTTCGTTGTTTGAACAGAATGAATGACGACATACCTAATATTCATATTAGTGGTGAGATTAAATTTGAAAATAAGAATATTTATGGTCCTAAAATGGATTTGGTAGAATTGCGTAAAGATGTTGGAATGGTGTTCCAGCAGCCAAGTCCTTTTCCATTTTCTGTTTATGACAATATTGCTTACGGTCTTAGAATTGCTGGGATTAAAGATAAAGAATTGATCGACCAGCGAGTTGAAGAAAGTTTAAAGCAAGCTGCAATTTGGAAAGAGACTAAAGATAATTTAGATCGAAACGCTCAAGCATTTTCTGGAGGACAACAACAGAGAATTTGTATTGCTCGTGCTTTAGCGGTTCGTCCAAAAGTAGTTTTGCTTGATGAGCCTACAAGTGCTCTGGATCCAATTTCAAGTAGTGAGATTGAAGAGACTCTTCTTGAATTAAAGCATGATTTTACTTTTATCATGGTAACGCACAACTTACAACAAGCCTCTCGAATTAGCGACTATACTGCTTTCTTAATGAGTGGGGACTTAATTGAGTATGGTAAGACCTCAGATATGTTTATGAATCCGAAAAAGCAGATTACTAGTGATTATCTGAATGGACGTTTTGGTTAATAAAGGAGTTTTTAAGATGCATGAAGTTTTTTTAGATGAATTACGTAAGTTGAATACTCGTTTCATGGGAATGGGTATTGATGTTAGTGAAGCGATTGAAGAAGCAACACAAGCTTTTGTTGAACATGATAAAAAACTAGCTCAAAGCTTAGTTAAAGATGATCAAAAAGTGTCACGTGCTGCTACAAAAGTTGAAAAAAGAACCTTAAAATTGATGGCTCTTCAACAACCAGTTGCTAGTGACTTTAGAAATGTTATTAGTATCTTAAAAGCTACTAATGATTTAGAACGAATTGGTGAAAATGCTAATTCAATTGCTTGGGAAACAATTCGAGTAAAGGGAAATCCCCGTATTCCAGAAGTTGAAGCAATTATTAAATCAATGGCTAAGAAAGTTAACTTTATGTTAGACCAAGTTTTAAAGGCCTATGTACAAGGTGATGAAAAATTGGCTCGTGAAGTTGCTAAAAAAGATGATGAAGTAGATGAGGATTATGTAAAGGCTCGTAAGTTAATTATTTCTGGAATTAAGCAAGATCCAGAAGCAGCGGTTGCTTCTTCAAGCTACTTTATGGTAATTCGTTTACTTGAACGTATTGGTGACCACGTCGTTAATTTAGCACAATGGGTTATCTATAAAATGTCAGGAGAATTAGTAGATTTAAATACTAAGGATACTGATGAGATGACCGAATTATAAAATTGAATATTTTTATGAAGCCGGCCAACAATTGATTGATATGGTTGGTCTACTTAAAAAAATTTGAATATAGAAAAATAAGAACCTTCAATTTGAGGGTTCTTATTTTTATGTGTGTCGGGCATGATATTACATCTAGTCCGTTGAAATACGGATCACG
>CAJUTO010000032.1 GCA_910589675.1 uncultured Lactobacillus sp.
AAAAATACCTCATAATTATTAGATTTTATGTCTAACAATTATGAGGCACTTCATTTAAACTGAGAAGTCCTTTTTATTT
Organism: uncultured Lactobacillus sp.; assembly: GCA_910589675.1. GTDB lineage: Bacteria > Bacillota > Bacilli > Lactobacillales > Lactobacillaceae > Lactobacillus. Next base: position 80 of record CAJUTO010000032.1, read on the forward strand.
TATTCTTTAAAACTTTCCATTAAATCAGCTGCATTTCTCTTAGCAGCATCCGTTACATCAGAGCCTGCCATCATCTGAGCAATTGCGGTAATGGCTTCTTCTTGCGTAAGAGATCCTACTTGAGTATAAGTAGCTCCATCTTTAACTTGTTTTACAACTGAATAACGTTGATCTCCAGCAGCAGCTACCTGTGGGGAGTGAGTAATTGTAATAACTTGTTTTTCTTGGCCGATTGCATGCATCTTTTTACCAATTGCTGCTGAAACCCTTCCGGAAACCCCAGTATCAATTTCATCAAAAATCATGGTTCCAACTGGTTCCACACGACTAAAGATTGCTTTTAATGCCAAAATTAAACGTGATTGTTCACCGCCAGATACTATTTTGACTAATGGCATCAAAGCTTCACCAGGATTAGGTGCAATCATAAAGATAACTTCATCAGTTCCAAGTTTTGTAAATGAATTAGTCTCATTAATTCTAATAGAAAAGCGTGCTTTTTCCATATACAGATCAGCTAATTCTTTTTTTATTTTTTCTTCAAGATCGCGAGCAATCTTTTCTCTCTGTTCATGTAAATTTTGGGCTTTTTGACTAAGGCTTTTTTCAATGATTGCGAGTTCTTTTTGGATTTTTCCCTCGTCTAAATCTCCAGTTTCAAACTTATTCAGTTCACTTTTAACCTTTTGTGCGAATTTAAAAACATCGTCTAAAGTTGGGCCGTATTTTTTCTTCAAAGTATTCAATGTATCTAATCGACTAGAAACATATTGATATCGCTCTTCGTCAAAGTCCATTTGATCCATTAAAGTAGATAGTTCACTACGAGCATCATTTAAAGAATAAATACCATCATTAAGGCTGGTAGCAAAATTCTCAAACTTTTTACCATAATTACTCAAATCTTCAGCAGCATTTTGGGCATCCCCAAGTAACGTAGCTAGTCCATGCTCATCATCATCATATAATTGCATAAAATAATTAGCTGTATCTGCAATTTTTTGATAATTATTGAGCTCATTAAATTCTTCTTCTAGCTTCTCATCTTCATTTGGATCGTTCAAATCAGCACTTTCTAGTTCATTATTTTGAAATTCCAAAATATCCTGTTTTTGAGCAATTTCTTGAGCATCTTCTCTTAACTTACGGAGTTGAGAAGTAAGATGACGCCATTTCTCAAAGTCAGCTTCATAGCTATGCAATTCTTTCTTAAATTCAGGCTCCGCATAATTATCAATCAAATCTATTTGTCGATCTTGATCCATCAAAATTTGTTGATCATTTTGGCCATGAATATCAACTAAATTTCGTCCAATTTCACGTAAAACATTGATTGTAGTCAGCTGACCATTAATTCTAACTACATTTCTTCCCTTATGTGTTAATTCTCGGCTAATTATTAGCTGATCATCTTCAAAAGGCAGACCATATTTTTCACATAAATCTTCAATAAGATCCTTTTGTTCGCTTAACACAAATAAACCAGTGATGACCGCCTTCTCTTCACCCGAGCGAATCATTTCACTTTGCGCACGACTTCCTAAGAGTAGAGAGACGGCATCAATAATAATTGATTTACCAGCACCAGTTTCTCCAATGAGAACAGTCATTTTTTCTTGAAAGCGAACTTTTAAAGTTTTAATGATTGCAAAATTTTTAATATCTAATTCAACTAACATTTTATCTCACCTAAAGGCCATTAACTGCACGTTGAACTACATCGGAAGGATTACCTTTCCATAAGTCTTGACCTGGATTTGCTATGTCTTTTCCTAAATGAATAAGAAATTCAATATTTCCTTTACCACCTTTAATTGGTGAATAGTCTACTCCCAAAATATTAAACCCTATTTTTTGAGCAACTTTCATGGTATGTTTAATAACATTTGCATGAACTTCATGATCATGAACAATCCCATGCTTACCTACATTCTCAGGACCTGCTTCAAATTGTGGCTTAATTAAACACACTGCATCGCATTTATCTTTTAAAATTTCATACATTGGCGGCATAATTAAATCTAATGAGATAAAGGAAACATCTGTCATTGCAAAATCAGGCAATCCATCAGTGAAGTCGACTGGCTTACTGTAGCGAAAATTCTGTTTTTCCATTACTACAACTTGAGGATTATCTCGTAACTTCCAAGCCAGTTGATTATATCCTACATCTAAGGCATAGACTAACTTAGCCCCATTTTGTAAGGCAACATCGGTAAAACCACCAGTGGATGCTCCAATATCAAGGCAAATTTTCCCTTTCAAATCAATATTAAATACTTGCAGGGCTTTTTCTAATTTGAATCCTCCACGGGAAACATATTTTTTACCATCATCTTTTATATGAAAAACTTCATCTTCAGGAAATTTTTCTCCACTTTTATCAATTCTTTGATGATTATGGTCATTAACTAATCCAGCCATAATAGCTCTTTGAGCTTGACTACGAGAATTAAAAAGACCTTGTTCAAACAACAATACATCTGCACGCTTTTTAGACATTTACTATAATACCTTCTGATACAAATTAAAAAATTCACCTAATAAAGGTTGCTCAAAAACTTCTATAGCTTTTCTTCCTGATTCAATCATTTCTACAAGTTGTTTACGACTATCTTCAATCCCAAGCAAAGTTAAAGTATTATTTTTACCTTCTGTTGCATCCTTATGAGTAGCTTTTCCCGCTTCAGTTGCTGTCTCCACTACATCTACCAAATCATCATAGATTTGATAAGATCTTCCAAAACGCTTGCTGAAGTTGTCTAATCTATTAAGCTCAGAATCAGTTGCACCAGCATAAATTGCAGCCATTTTAACACTTGCTTCAATTAGGCAGCCTGTTTTCAACCACTCCATCTGATCAATCATCTTAGCATTTTCTTTAGCTGAATCGTTATTAGTTGTATCAATATCAAGATATTGACCACCGACCATCCCATTTGGCCCTACAGCTTGAGAAATAACAATTGCTAACGCAGCTGAATTACTCCCCTCGGTGATCCATTGAATTCCCAACGGAAGCAATCCATCTCCAGCTAATATAGCTTCTGCTTCTCCCCATTTTTTATGAGAAGTAAGTTTTCCGCGACGATAATCATCATTATCCATCGCGGGTAAATCATCATGAATTAGAGAATAAGTATGAATTAATTCAATTCCACATGCAATTCTTAATTCTGGCTCTTCAATTTTATGATTTAGTGTCTCAAGAGTTGCTAAGAAAAGCAAAGGACGTAGTCGCTTACCTCCCGCCATTACTGAATAAGACATAATTTTACTAAAAGTTGGATTATCAATTTCAGTAACCAGATGTTCTTTTAAGAAATTGTCAATTTGAGGTGTATATTTTTCTTGAAAATCTTTTAACTTCATTTATTCTTCCTCAGGAGCAGACGCATTTTGGGGATCTAAAGCCTTTTCGTTCCCATCTTTATCTACTAACTTGGCCACAGTTTGTTCTGCATCATTTAGCTTTTTCTCTAATTCTCGGCTTAATTTAACTCCTGCTTGAAATTCACTTAAAGCATCTTCAAGAGGAACATTACCACTTTCAAGCTTATTAACTATTTCTTGTAATTCATTTAACTGTTCTTCAAAATTATTTTTCTTGATTGCCATTTTTTTCTCTCCGAATATTTTCTACATTTACTTGCACTTGACCATCTTTAAAATGTAACTTTAACTTCTCATCAATTTTTAGCTGGTCAACTGAAGTAACTGTATTTCCTTTTTGATCAGTTGTATAAACGTATCCTCGACTAATTGTTTTCAACGGACTAATATCATCTAATTGTTGCATAGCTCGATTTAATCTATTTCTTTGATCTTTAAGATAGTTATTCATCGTTGAAAATAAATTCGATACTACAAAATTTCGTTCACGCTCAAGTTGCTCTAATTTTCGGCTAGGACTGAGTGCCTTAAGACGCTCTTGAAGTAAACGTAATGTAGAGCCATCGTGCTGTAGTCGATTTTCCATTGCCTGATTAAGACGATGGATGAGCATATCAACTTGTTGAATTTGTTGATCATAAATTCTAGTTGGCTCTTGCAAAACTGGTGCGTTCTTTAACCGATCTAAAATTTGACGCTTTGTATGAATATTGGCCTGAACGGCAGCATAAAGTCTTGCTCGTAATTGAACAATTTGCGTTAGTACATCAACTAAATTAGGAGTTGCATATTCTGCTGCAGCAGTTGGAGTAGCTGCTCTAGCATCGGCCACTAAATCAGCCAAAGTTGTATCAGTTTCATGTCCTACTGAACTGATCACTGGCATCTGCATCGCATAAATCTGCCGCACAACTTTTTCTTCATTAAATGGCCATAAATCTTCTAGTGATCCACCGCCACGCCCAATGATTACAACATCATATTTATCGCCTTGAGCTTGAATTTGCTGTAAAGCAGCCACAATTGTATCTGCTGCTTCATCTCCTTGAACTTTAGCGGGATACAAATCAATCTCAGCATGAGGAAAACGGCGATTAGCAGTAACCATAATATCATGAATTACCGCTCCTGAAGCACTAGTTACAACTGCAATACGATCTGGAAATAGGGGGATCTTCTTTTTATGTTCTTCATTAAATAATCCCTCCTTTGCAAGCTTCTCTTGCAATTGTCTTAACTGTTCATAAAGAGCTCCTAAACCTGCTGGCTCCATAGTCTGAGCATAAAATTGGTAAGATCCCTGTGGTCCATAAACATCTACATATCCACTAACATAAACCTTCATTCCCTCTTCAGGCTTAAATTTTAATTTTTCAAAAAATGAGCGAAACATCACTACATTAATTTTTGATTTTTCATCTTTTAATGAAAAATACTGGTGGGAATTCATTCTAAATCTAAAGTTAGACAATTCTCCCTGTAAAAACACTTTATGTAAATAGGGATCATTTTTAAACTTTTGTGAAATATAAAAATTTAAATCACTAACAGAAAGATAAACTTTATTATCTACCATGTTGTTTCCTCGTCAAAATTACGGCTTGTTTCATTAAACTGGCAACTGTTAAGGGACCTACTCCTCCGGGTACCGGTGTAATTGCTTTAGCTTTCGGAGCAACCATATCGAAGTCGACATCTCCCATTAATTTACCATTCTCACGGTTCATCCCAACATCGATTATAACTGCTCCCTCTTTTACCATATCCTCAGTTACTAAATGTGCTTTACCCACATCCGAAATAATCACATCAGCATTTTTAGTTAGCTCTGATAAATTTTTTGTTTTTGAATGGGCAATCGTAACAGTTGCATCCCGTTCAACTAAAACTGCAGCTAAGGGCTTTCCTACAATTACGCTACGACCAATAATTACTGTATTTTTACCGGCCATCTCAATTCCATAATAGTCAATTAAGGTTAAAATACTGCGAACTGTTGCTGGAATTACATCACTCTGTCCTTCCCAGAGACGCCCTAAATTAAGAGGTGAAAATCCATCGGCATCTTTTTCTGGGGCAATTGTTTCAAAAATAGCCCTTGGATCAATTTGAGGAGGAACGGGCAATTGCACCATTATTCCATTAATACTTGGATCTTGATTAAGGTCTTCAATTTTTTCTAGAAGTTCAGCTTGAGAAGTATTAGCGGGAAAATGCAGTCCTATTTCCTTAATTCCTACTTTTTTAGCTAAGTTTCTTTTAACTCGCAAATAAATTTTGCTTGCCGGATCATCTCCAACTTCTATTACGCATAAAGTTGGATTTATTCCGTCACTTTTTAATTTTTTTATTTCTTCTATCAAGTTCTCTTTAATTTCATTTGCAGGAGTTTTTCCTTCTAGTAATTTTTTCACTTAATCACCTCATAAAAAAAGTCGGCTCAACGAGCCGACTCATTAGTTAGTCTTTCTTAATGAAATTGGCCAAGAGACCATTAATAAACTTTTTAGATTCCTTAGAGCTAAATTCATCACATAAATTTAACGCTTCATTTAAAGCAGCTACCGGATCAATTACTTTGCTATTTTGCATTTCATAAAGAGCTACTTCAAGGATTGCCAAGTCAATTTCGTTAATTCTATTAAGACGCCAACCCTTTTTTAAATATTTACTTAATTGCTCATCAAGTGCTTCTTTATTTGCTAAAACACCATTAACTAGTTCTGTAGAATAGTCTGGGAAATCTTTCAATTCTAAAGCCTTTAAAGCTTTTTGACAAACTTCCTCTGCATCAGTTAATTTACCTTGGTTAGCCAAATAAATTGCTTGCATAGCAATTCTTCTCATCTCATGCTGTGTCATTTAGTCTTTAGCCTCGTCCTCTTTATCATCTGGGAAAAGTGCTTCCGTGTCAGCCTTTACTTCAGTTTCGTCTGCTTCTGAAACCAAGCCAACTACATGAACATTAATTTGAGTTAAATCTAAATCTGTCATTTGCTTCAATTGCAAAGTTAGATTTTTTTGCAGTTGGACGCATACTTTTGGCACATTTACACCGTAGTCAAGATAAGTATAAACATCAGCAGTTAACTTATCGTCTTCAACACTTAGGGAAACACCTTTACCTTGGTTAGAACGACCAAAAAGAGTATCGATGCCAGTTTTTAGCGTCCCACGCATTTCGCTGACGCCATCGACTTTTCTGGCAGCAATTCCTAGAATAACCTCTAAAACACCAAGGTCAACTCGGGTTTCATCGCCTTTGTCATTGCTTGATAAAAGAATCGTTGAATTATCAGCCATATTTTTTACCTCAAAAACTATTTATTTGCACGAGAAACATAAGTACCATCAGCAGTATTAATAGTTAATACATCACCTTGATTAATAAAGAATGGTACGTTAACTACTAAGCCAGTTTCCATAGTTGCGGGCTTACCACCACCGGAAGATGTATCACCCTTAATATTAGGTTCAGTTTCTGCAACTTCAAGATCAACTGTATTTGGTAAATCAACACCCAAAGTTTCACCCTCATGAGTAATAACGTTAACTACCATGTTTTCTTTCAAGAACTTAGATTCTCTTTCAACTTGAGCTTCCGGAATTTCAAGTTGTTCATAAGTATTAGTATCCATAAATACAAAACTTGTACCATCATTGTATAAGTATTGCATTGCCTTAGTTTGAATATCAGCAGTATTTACTTTAGCAGTTGAACGGAAAGTATATTCTTGAACTGCACCAGTTCTTAAACTCTTAAGTTTTGAACGAACAAAGGCACTACCTTTACCTGGCTTAACGTGTTGGAATTCAACAATACGCCATAAATCATTGTTATATTCAATAGTTAATCCATTTTTAAATTCATTAACTGAGATCATTGTCATAGTAAAATTACCTCATTTCTACACTTATTTATATTACCAATCTTATCTATTGTTTCGCAACATTAACCGCATAATTACACAAAATTATAAGATTAAAAGTTCATCTTTTGGCAACTGTGACATCACATATGGATGATTATCTTTAATTAAAACATCATCTTCAATTCTAACACCGCCACGGTCTGGCAAATAAATTCCTGGCTCAACCGTGATTGCCATATTATTTTTCATAACTTCTTTACTATATGGCATTGCTGGCGTACAGAGTTCATGCACTTCTAAGCCAATTCCATGACCAATACCGTGACCAAAGTACTCTCCATATCCTTGCTCTTTAATGTAGTTTCTACCAGCTTGATCGATATCTTTACCAGTATTTCCAGCAATTGCAGCTGCAATTCCCCGTTTTTGTGCTTCTAGTACAATATAATATATTTTTTCTAGTTCAGGCTCTACTTGGCCTAAAGCAACTGTTCTAGTAATATCTGCGGTATAACCATGATAAAAACTTCCAAAGTCAATTACAATTAATTCACCTTTTTGAATCTTTTTATCACTCGCAACACCATGGGCCCAACTACCGCGGTATCCGGAAGCAATTATTGTCTCAAACGAAGGGCCATCTCCACCATTCATTTTGAACAAATAATCTAATTTTGCTCCAATAGCACGCTCACTAACACCCGGCTCAATTAAAGGCAAAATTTCTTTAAAACTTTGAGCTGAAATATCAATTGCCTTTTGCAAAGTTTCTAATTCTAGCTCATCTTTTATGTTACGAACTGTTTCTACTAATTCAGCATTTAAAATAAAATTAAGATCAGGACAAGCCTGCTTAAGAGCCTCAAATTGAGTTGCAGAAATAAATTCTCCTTCAACTAGAACAGTTTTAACATCTAGCTGCTTTAGTTGGCCGGCAATTTCTTTTATCACGTCCATAGTTTGCATAACTACCTTCATTTCGCCAGGTGCCTGATGGCGAATTTGATCTTTGAAACGTGAATCAGATAATAAAACGCGATCTCCATTTGCAGTTAAAATAAGTTCAGCTTCTTCACCAGAAAAATTGGTTAAAAAGCGATAATTAGCTTGATTAAAAATGACTAACGCATCTGCCTGCTTTTCTTTAATCAATTTAGTAGTTTTACTAATTCGATTATTAAGTAACGTTAATAACTCTTGATCTGAAGACATAGGCTTGGATCCTCCTGAGTAGATAAAAAAAGACTGAACGTTCCTTAGGGACGTCCAGCCTGCAAAAGAAAATTATTTTGCTTCTTCAACTGGGTAAACAGAAACTTGTTTACGATCTCTGCCCAAACGTTCGAATTTAACAACGCCACTAGTTAAAGCAAACAAAGTGTCGTCACCACCAATACCAACGTTCTTACCTGGGTGGATCTTAGTACCGCGTTGACGGAAAATAATTGAACCTGCATTGATCTTTTGACCATCAGCACGCTTTGCGCCTAAACGACGACCAGCTGAGTTACGACCGTTAGCAGTTGAACCACCACCCTTGTGGTGGGCAAATAATTTAAGTGCTTCAAGATTATTAATCATCATAATTTGTTTCACCCCTTAATTAAGCTTCAATGCTTTCGATAGTTACCTTAGTGTAAGGTTGACGGTGACCATACTTAGTGTGTGAGTGCTTCTTAGGCTTGTACTTGAAAGTAACAACTTTCTTTTCTTTGCCTTGCTTTTCAACTTTAGCAACAACTTTAGCACCTTCAACTACTGGAGTACCAATCTTAGTTGATTTACCATCATTTACAAGAATAACTTCATCAAAAGTTACTTCGTCACCAGGCTTAACTTCAAGTTTTTCAACAAAAACGCTGTCGCCCTTAGCAACCTTGTATTGCTTACCACCGGTTTTAATAACTGCGTACATTTGTACACCTCCGAAAAAATACTTAGACTCGCCGCATGAGGTGGAATTAACGTTAATTCTCTTCTAACCTCATAAACGTGCGGTTGCAGATGTGAGGTTTCCACAAATACAACTCTTACAGTATACTCTCATCCCTCTTTTAAAGCAATTCAATATCAAAATTTCTAAAAAAATAATAGAATATTAGTAAAGATTTTTAAGAAGGAGTACAGTATGATCAAATTTTACGGATACAAACGTTGTTCCACCTCTAAAAAAGCGCAAAAATGGCTAGATCAACACCATATTGCATATGAGTATCACGATTTAGTAGAAAAGCCACCTAAACAAGAAGACTTGCTTAAGTGGCTAAATAAGTTTCAAGATAGAGGTTTAAGATATTTCTTTAATACATCGGGAAAAGTCTACCGTCAAATGCATTTAAAAGATCAAATCAATTCCATGTCAATTGAGGAAGCTGCCACATTACTTTCACAGAACGGCAAATTAATTAAGAGACCGTTAATAACTGACGGTGATAAACTAACTTGTGGCTTCAAAGAAAATATATACGAAAAAGTCTGGCTATAATCCCCATTGACCTCCATGAACCCGCGCTACTGTATCAGTAATAATAAAAGCGTCAGGGTCAATTTCATGAATTTTACTGATTAAAGGACCATATTCACGCGTGTCAACTACTAAAAGCAATTGTTTTTTGTCATCATCACTATAGCCACCAACAACATCATAAATTGTCAAACCATTACAATTATCTAGTAACATAGTTTTCAATTCATTGAAATGTTTATTACTCATAATACGAACTTGATATTTTCGATCAAAGCCTGCTTCTGCATAGTTCATCGTCATAGATGTAACTACCTGAGACAAAGCCGCTAGTAAAAAGGCATTCCATCCATCAACAAATATATTTAGGAAAATAATTATCATATCAATTCCAAGTAAGCCAACCGCTGGATTGATATAAAAATATTTTTTCAAAATCATTGGTGGAATTGTTGTCCCGCCACTTGAAGCATTTACACGATAGAGAAGAGAGACCCCTAGTCCCATTAATACTCCACCGTAAATTACAGCAAGTAATTGGTTATTAGTAATTTTAAAACTTGGGGTAATTTCCATTAGGATTGGCAATAATAAACTACCTAAGGCAATGTTCTTCGTTGTCTTTTTTCCTAAAAAGACAGCTGCCAAAACCAACATTAAAATATTAACAACTAAAACCGTTATTGAACGGTTAATTCCCCATACTGCGTCAACTAAAATCGAAATACCAGTTGATCCTCCCGCAGCAATATTAATTGGACCATAGAAGAAATTAATAGAAATGGCGATAATTTCTAGGCCGGCTAAAAATACTACCCAGCGCATCCAAGATTTCTTTTTAATGTTTTTTGTCATTTCATCATCCTTCCTAAAAATAAGTTATTAATATTTTATCTAATTTCTATACAGGTTGTCAGTTTCATCTCCCATTCCTAATTATTTTTTAACATTTTATATTCTAATTGCTGGTTTCCTTCATAAGCCGGCATGCCATTTTCTGCTCTATACAAAGCGCGTTCAAATGCTTGATATCCTTTGCTGGAACTAACGGCAAATTTTACATGATATTTGCTTGCAAACTCTCTAATATTCCAAGTACTGTCATGAGCTGCAAAAGCTGTTACCAAGATTACAATATCTAAATCTTTAATTTGATTTTCAATTACTTTTTTCTTTCCTTCAAAAGCATCGATTGGAATTGCAATACCATTGTAGCGATTAACAATACCTTCTAAAATTGCTTCGTTTTGATTGTCTCCAACCGCAATCCCAACTCTTTGATAATGCAAATTCATATCTAATTGTGCCAGTTTCTGCGTGTTTTCTCGACTTGACTTTTCTTTTTTAGTTTTAGAAATCCGTTTTGGTTGCTCAGTTTCATAGATCCATCGAATTTGAACGGCACTAGCTGGATCTTTCTTAAGTCTTACATCACCGGTATACCAAGCCAAGTCAACAATCGAACCATCTTCTAGATGTACACTTCCATTTTGATAGTAACTAGAATCAAGGGCAACAATCACCGGCTTATGATTAATTGTTAACCTTTCTCCGTGAATATTACGCGAAACGCTTAGATTTCCCGGACTTCCTTGTACTACACCGTACTTAAAATCTTCTATTTTGTCATAGTCACGACTACGCAATTTTCTATAGCCGACAACTCGTAAAACCTCAGCTTCATTTAAGCCATCCGATAAAGGTATAGCTTCAACAATATCGCCGCTCTTTAAGTTTAAGTCATGTATTTGACTTTCATTAACCTCAAAAACTACTTCTCCATTATCATTGATTAGATCTGCACCCTTCAATGCACGAATAACTGTATAACGTCTTCCCTTGCGATAGTCACGTACTTTTTCTTTTTTAGGCTTTAATGCTTCTTCAAAAATTTTTCTATTTACTACACTACTCGTTTCTTCGGATGATTGAATTGCTTGATCAAGCTGCCCTAGTTGTTTTCCAAAATTAGCAGTAATATTTTGATCAAAAGTTAATTTATGTAGTGCGCCTAAAGCTGTCTTTTTAGCATCTTTATTGCCAGGATGCTCAATTAATTTAGTTATTCCTTGCAAAAAAGTATTTATTTGGGCAATAATTTTTGGATCAAGTTCACCGCCAGTTACCCTTTCACTGCTTTCCCCTGTCATTCCCAGGACTAACTTAATTGCATTCAAGCTATTTTTAAGGCTCTTTTCGTCGCCTTCTGTACTATTTAATATTCTTTTTAAATTATTTCGATAGTCAAACATTTTAACCACTTTCTTACTTACTTTTTATCTATTATAGCGATTTAATAATATTCAATTCAAAATTTCTTTATCAATTCTATCAATAAAGTGATATATTAAAGGTAAAAAATAAAAAGTGAGGAAAAATCATGACTAAGTACACTGTTAAATTATCTGAAGAAGATTACCAAATGTTAAAAGATTGTCATTCAAAGAATCCTTCAATCATGAAGGCTTTAGAAGAAGCCAAAAAAGAAGATTAGACTAAACAAAAAAATCGTGATTAGTTAATTGCTAATCACGATTTTTTATTTATTTTTTGGACGTTCTTCGACTAAAAAGCAACATTCCAACTAAAGTACCTATAATTAAGTCAATAATTACTGGAATAATCATAAACTTTCCTGAATTAACCATAAACATATCAAGAGCTGCCCAAATTATTCCAACCAGGATTCCTTTATACAGATACTCCCACTTAAACTTAAATTTTGGTTGATCTACGCTCAGCCAAACACCAGCTAAAATAAAACCTAAAAATAAGCTTATAACGATAAGAATTACAAACAGACTAATTACTCTAGCAGTTGGTAAGGTGCGTAGGTTTGAAAAATCAGTTAGACTTTCAAAGCTAAAAAATAAAAGATAAACAAACCATACTGTACTAAAAATTAATCCCAGTTTTATTAAGCGATTAATAGAAAACTTTTTCAATTTTTAAGCCCTCCATTCGCCGCCTTGACCATAAGTATGTTTATCAAGTTCATTAATAATTACATGAATATGTTCTTTTGGAGCACCAGTATTCTTATGAACAGCTTCGGTGATATCTTTCATCATTTGAGTAAGTTGTTCATCACTTCTACCCTTAATTAGCTCTACATGTACAAATGGCATTTAAAATTCCTCCTTTTTATCTTTAATCAAAATTATAACAAATCTATTTTAATTAAGCAGTCCTTCTTAAAATTCTCCTTGCACCATCACAGACTGCAAAGTATAAGATTGGAGTACAAATTGCTGTCGAAATCGAATTGATGATCGTTGCCGGCAAACTAACAAAAGAGCTAACTAAAGCCACATTTAAACTAGTTCCTACCATTAAAGCTTCTACAATTGAGACACAGTAAGTAGTAAAAATTTTCGTAATTCCAGCAATAATTCCTAAAATAATAATATTTTTCTTACTATCTTGATAGTGCATCCCCTTATATACTGCCGTTAAAACACTTGCAACTACTACGACTTCTAGCATTGTTAACCACGAAGTTGCAGCGTAACCATTAAGCAAGTCAAAGCCGCCCAATCCAATAATCCCAGCTAGCATTCCATTACGATAACCTAAATATAAAATTGCAACAGCCGTTAACGTATTACCAAAATGAATAAATGGACGCCCTACTAAAGCAGGAACTGGGATTCTTAAAACCCAAACACCCAAATAAATTATTGCCGCAAATAATCCAGTCATAATTATTGAAACTAATGAATTTTCTCTTGTTCGCATTTATTATTTCTTTCCTTCCATTTTGTTCATTAACCAAGATAGGGCACCTGCGTAGTTAGGTCCCAAGCGTTTATCTTGCTTTAGGTCAGTCTTTTCAATCGCCAATTTAACAAAATCACCTGCTATTTGTGCACTTTCTTTTAATGAATACCCAGCTAAAATTCCTGCTAATAAGCTACTTGCAAACATATCTCCAGTCCCAAAAAATGAGCGGGTAATTTTTTCATTTTCTATTACGAAAATTTTACTATCATTTGCTAATCCAACCATCTTCACTTTATTTTCTAAGAAAATGCCAGTAATTACCAGACCATCTAACTTAAACTTTTCTTTTAACTCGCCAGCAATTTCTTTAATTTCATTTATTGAAAAATTTCTATATTCCTTATTCAGTAATAGACATGCTTCAGTTAAATTTGGAGTTAAAATAGTCGCGCGCTTTGCAAGTTTGCGCATTTTTTCTACATATTCTATATCTAAGCCGCTATATAACTTTCCTGAATCTGCCATTGCTGGATCAAGCAGTATTAATAAGTCAGTATTTCTAAAATCAGAAATATGCTCAATCCAAAAATCAATGGCATTTCTTCCCAAATAGCCTAAGTATAAATTTTTAAAAGTAATTTTTTCATCTTGCCAGTGAGCAATAATTTTACTCATTTCATTATTTAGCGCCAAAAAGGTATTATTACCAAATCCACCAGTATGAGTAGATAAAATTGCTGTTGGTAAAACATCTGGCTGATACCCACATGCACCTAAAATTGGTAAGGCAACACTTAGAGAGACCTGCCCAAGGCAAGACAAATCTTGACTAATTAAAAGTTTTTCCTTCATTTTATTTTTCTTTCTAACTTAAGTCGTTTTTTCTTAATAGCATATCGTTTCGAATTTAACTTAACTTGTAGTAACTGATTATGCCAATAAATTAAGGCTACTTTAATTGCTAAACGATTATACCAACAATAATCATGCTTTAAATAATTAAATGAATCTTTAAGATCCAGCAAGTGCTCTGCTGTAACAAATTGATTTCGACTCCAGTGCCAGTCGGCTGCACCATTTTTTCGAATTCTAATTTTTTCAATCCGGCCAACCGTTAATCTTGCTCGTCCCCTAATATACTTACTCCGAGCTACAGTAATATAATTACCAATCATCGTTTTTTTCCAGAATTGATTATGTTTCTTTTCGATAAAAAGAGCTCGTCTTAATACTTTACTTAGACAATACCATTCTTTATTACCATTTGAGAGTTCGATTAAACACCAAATATATTCATGTCTTTTTTGCAAATTTTCTCCAACTTTTTTTACTTAACTTAATTTTTCATATAAAGGAATTAAATCATTGATTCCTTCTATAATAAATTTCTCCATATTATCAACATTATCATGATCACGAAAGGCAAACTTTCCTAGTAAAAAGCTACTTTTGATAGCCTCCTGATCAAATTGAGTTTTCTTTTCATAATCGCTCAGATATTCTGCTAAAGCTAAATGATTGCTGAATTCCATTTCATTTTTATCCCACAAATACCAGTTTGAAATATCTAAACTAGAACCCCACTTTGAAATATCAGTTAAAAGCGTATTGTATTCACTCACAGTTCCCTGACGCTTATCACTCTTATAATATTGAAACATCAAATAAACTTGTAATTGCTTCTTATCAAGCATGACGCCAATACAAGGATTATAGTCTGCTAAGGAAGTTAAGCGATAACTGGCCCAAAAATGATCTCTTAAATTCCATCCATTAGTCCAGCTTTCAACATGAGCTTTTGCAAATTTTCCTGTCGGTAGTTGTTCTGCCACATTTAATTGAACTGTTTTCCAAATTTGCCAGACACGTTTAAATTCTTGTTTAATTGTATCTATTTCTTCTGGTGTTTTATTAACTTTTAATTTTTTGGCCGATTGTAAAATTAAGTTGAACACTTTTGAAAAATAAAAAAGTCCA
>CAJUTO010000033.1 GCA_910589675.1 uncultured Lactobacillus sp.
AAATACCTCATAATTATTAGATTTTATGTCTAACAATTATGAGGCACTTCAGTTTTAAGAAGCTTTTATTTTTATAGATTAATTGACTCTATTATTTGTTAACAAGTGTAAAAAGGAAAAACAATAAATGATACAATTGAAAAGTTGGATTGAAAATATTACTTGGAGGATAAAATATAATTTATGAATAAATACAAGGAAAAATTAATTGAGTATGGTTTGCCACTAATTTTAAGCATATTGCTAGCGACTATACTACAAATTCCGCAATTATTTAATCATGTTGCTCTTACGGGATCAGATACTATTTTTCATTTCAGTAGATTTTACGATACTGCTCAGCAAATAAAAAACCATAATTTTTCTTATTTTCAAATGAATTATGGGATGGGAGAAACAGGGCGGATAGTTAATGCAATTTATGGTCCATTCTTTGCTTATTTAATGGGAAGTTTGTTATTAAGTGCGGGCTCGTGGTTTAATTATCAGATTATACTTGTTTATTTAATTTTTATAGTTGCCGGTTTTGGGATGTATATTCTCGCCAGAAAAGTAAAATTATCACGAACAGTTGCTTTAATTGTGAGTACGCTGTTTTTACTTTGCGGATATATAAGTTATTGGATCCCATCAAATAGTTTTAATGCATGGGGAGCGGCCTTAATGCCCTATGTTTTAATTCAAGGAATAAATTTATTTAACGATGATAAAAAACATTTTAATTGGATAAGTCTTGCAATTACGATGGGAATTGTTGCTCAAGTCCATTTATTAAGTACCTTACAGGCAATTTTGGTTTTAATCCCACTTTTTATTTATGGTTTGGTAACTACAAAAAACAAAAAAAGAATGTGGGTAGATACTTTAAAAGCGGTAGTTCTATGTTTGATTTTAACTGCAAATGTATGGGGTGCATTTTTAGTACTATATCCAAAAAATACAATGTCAGCGCCATTAGATTTTTCACCGGCGCTAACAGTCCTACACCTTAAATCAAACGGCACAATAACAATGTGGACTGAAATTCAGGAAGCAGTTCTACTCTTATTTGGTTTACAAACAGTTTATGTTGCATTTAATTATCGTGTATCTAAATTAAACACATTTTTAACTATTGAGGGACTTGCTTTTTTATTTATAAGTTCAGATTTATTTCTATGGAGAGTAGTAGAAAAGTATTTTCCATCATTTTCAAACTACTTCCAGTTTCCTAATAGATTTACAGCAGTAGCTTATCCGCTACTATTTCTAAGTATGGGGCTTACCGTCGTAAATCTAATCAATCGTTATGATTTTCAGTTTAAAGTATTTGTAGAGTGTTTACTAATTTTCGTATGTTTATTTTCTCTGAGAGCAGATTTACGAGGAAATATTATTAAATTTAATAAAGTAAAAACTAATGTTGAACGTGTTAATCAATTTAGATACCATGATTTAAGTAAATTTATTGATAGTAATCCTCCTGGCAATCCAGATTATCTACCACTAAAAAAGCAAATGAATTCTTGGAAGGTAAGTGGCTTGGTTTCTGGAACACTTATTTTTAATAATGGAGAGGGTTTTGAGAAAGAAGCTGCAAGTAATGGTAAATTAAAGATAAGTTGGACTAGTGATGGGAAAGATTCTACTTTACCAATTGTTTTCTACAGACAATCAGTACTAGTAGTAAATGGTAAAAAGATATCGCCTAAGTGTAATGAAATCGGAATGCCGATAGTGCAAGCAAAGAAAGGAAAAAACACAGCAATTCTTTCATTCAAGACCCCAATTTGGTTTACAATTTTACTCTATATTTCAATCCTTAGTTGGGTACTATTAATAATTTACGGTGTGTTTAGATGGGTAAAAATCGTTAAAAAGTAGCTAAAAAAGCTTCTCAAAACTAGAATTATTTTTCTAGTCATGAGAAGCTTTTTACTTAATCTTATTACTCTAATAAATCAACGAAAGTGGCATTAGTGACTTTTTGTAAATCATCAGGATTGATCATGATACTTCTACCAACCTCACCACTTGAAACAGCAATTTGATCATGTTCTTTCATGCTGCTATCTAAATAAATAGGAAAATGATGCTTTTGGTAAATTCCAATTGGAGTGTTGGCCCCATGAACATAACCAGTAGTTGCGACTAACTTCTTAAGTGGAAGTAATTCACATTTTTTGTTACCAGAAGCTTTAGCAAGTTTTTTCATACTTAAGTGTTCAGTAACAGGAACAACTCCAACTACAGGACTATTTTTATTTCCCTCACATACCAAGGTTTTGTAGACCAAAGCCTCTTCATCGTCTAAAATGGAAGTATCCATTTGTTTAACATCGCCTTTTTGAACTGTGGCGAATTGTAATTGTTTATATGGAATCTTTTGTTGGTCGAGCATCTTCTCAATCAAAGTTTTATTAAGTTTTTTCTTTTTATTTTTTTTCGACATTTTTCTCACCTTTTAATATCATAAACGTGAGAATTTAACATGTCAAAAGGGGGACAAGATTAGTGAAATTATTAGCAATAAAAGTTGAATGTAGTCATGAATTAGAAGATGGATTAAGTTTCTTCATGCAAGATGAACTGGATGCACAGGGAATTGAAAGTCGTAAGCGTAGCGACTTTGTTTTAGAGGGTCAAAAACATGATAGTAGTTTAGTTGAACTAGATGATATTGAAAACCTACCTGAAGATTTAGAATTAACAGCATATTTTGAGTATAAAAATGCTGATAAAAAGAAGATAATTCAAAAAATTACTGATAAAATAGCTGAAATGAAGGGTTATGGCTTAGATGCTGGCAACGTTTCAATTAGCACTAAGGAAGTGGCTGATGAAGATTGGAATACAGCTTGGCAAAAATACTATCATGTGATTGACTTTTCAAGACATTTAGCTATCGTTCCCGAATGGGAAGACTATCAACCGGCTTTCTCTGATCAACAACTGATTCGTTTAGATCCAGGACTTGCCTTTGGTACTGGTGGGCATACGACAACACAGTTAGTTTTGCTTGCTATGGAACGTGCTTTAGTTAAGCCGATGTCTGTTTTAGATGTTGGTACTGGCTCTGGTATTTTGGCAATTGCTGCAAGTAAGTTAGGAGCAAGCCATGTATTAGGAACTGACATCTCTGATGAAGCTGTTACTGCCGCTAAAGAAAATATTGCCTTAAATAATATTGATAATATTGATGTGCGTAAGGCTAATTTGTTAAAAGATATTGATGAAAAATATGATCTAATCGTGGCAAATATTTTAGCTGATATTCTGTTAGAATTAATTCCGGATCTAGATAATCATTTGAATGAAAATGGTAAAATTATTTTTTCAGGAATTGATTATTTACAACTTCCCAAGATAGAGAGGGCGCTAGAAGAGAATAATTTTGTAATTAAAATGAAAATGCAAGAAGGCCGCTGGATTGGACTATTAATTGCTAGAAAACCAAATTAAAAATATTAATTAAAAGAAAAGGTAAGCGAAAAATGAAGAAAAATAGTGAAGAAAAGAAAAATTTTAATTTTAAGGCTTCATGGAGTAAAATAAATGAAAAATCATTTATGCCTCTTATTTGGTTAACTTTATTAGGAGTAATTGTTTGGATTATCTGTCCACTCGTTCATCTAAGTCGAGTTTGGCGAATTGGACTAGTTTTCTTTATTTTTAATACTTATTTAAGCTACCAAATTGGTCGTATTATGCAAA
Source organism: uncultured Lactobacillus sp. (assembly GCA_910589675.1). GTDB lineage: Bacteria > Bacillota > Bacilli > Lactobacillales > Lactobacillaceae > Lactobacillus. The sequence goes on from CAJUTO010000033.1 coordinate 3,694, forward strand.
TTAGAAAGTTAAGCTGTTGGTGGCTACTTCTTTTTCCTGTAGTTTTTGCTATTGCAGTTTTCATTCACTTTGCTAAATATAACTTCTTATTGTGCTTAGTATATTTAAGTTTTGAATTATTTGGTTTATGGCATGATGATTTTTACAAAGAAAAGAAATAAAGAATAGGTGATACGTTATGTCAAAATATCATGAAATGACTCATGAAGAAGTTCTTGCTGAATGTAAGAAATATATGAATGATGAACACTTAGCTTTTGTTGAATCAGCATATGAATTTGCTAAGAAAGCACATGAGGGTCAATTCAGAGTTTCCGGACAACCTTATATCATTCATCCCACTCAAGTTGCTGGAACACTGGCAACTTTACGTTTAGATCCTGATACAGTAGCGGCCGGATATTTACATGATACGGTTGAAGATACACCTGTAACTAACGATGATATCAAAGAAAAATTTGGTAAGGACGTTGCATTTATTGTTGATGGTGTGACTAAATTAAGTAAGATTCAATATAAATCTAAGAGCCATGAAGAATACTTGGCTGATAATCACCGTAAGATGTTAATTGCGATGGCTAAAGATTTACGTGTAATCATGGTTAAATTAGCCGACCGTTTACATAATATGCATACTTTAGACCATTTGCGCCCAGATAAACAAAGAAGAATTGCAGACGAAACTTTAGATATCTATGCTCCTCTTGCTGATCGTTTAGGTATTGGAACGATTAAGTGGGAACTTGAAGATATGAGTTTACATTATCTCAACCCACAACAATATTATCGGATTGTTAATTTAATGCAGTCTAAGCGAAGTGAGCGTGAAGGATATATTGCGGATGCAATTTCGACTTTGAAGCAAACTTTAGATAGCTTAGGCATTAAGTATGAGATTTATGGTCGTCCAAAACATATTTATTCAATTTATAAAAAAATGGTTAATAAGCACAAAGACTTTAGCGAGATTTATGACTTATTAGCTGTTCGAGTAATAGTTAAATCTGTGAAAGATTGTTACGCTGTTTTAGGTGCAGTTCATACTAAATGGAAGCCAATGCCAGGTCGTTTTAAGGACTATATTGCCGTTCCAAAGGTAAATGGCTATCAATCTCTTCATACTACAATTATTGGACCTGGAGGCAAGCCGCTAGAAATCCAAATTAGAACAGAGGCTATGCACCAAGTTGCTGAATACGGTGTCGCGGCTCACTGGGCATATAAAGAAGGCGTCAAGGGAGAAGTTGAGCAAACAGATGCAAATAAAAAGCTCAACATGTTCCAAGAAATTCTTGAGCTCCAAAATGAGACCAAAGATTCTCATGAATTTATGAAGAGTGTTAAAACAGATATCTTCTCAGATAGGGTATATGTTTTTACACCTAAAGGCGATGTTTATGAACTTCCTAAAGGCTCAGTTCCTTTAGATTTTGCCTACATGATTCACTCAGAAGTTGGTGCACATTCTGTTGGGGCTAGAATTAATGGTAAAATTGTTCCCCTAGACTACAAATTAAAAACTGGTGACATCGTTGAAATGTTAACTCAAGCATCAGCTCGTCCATCTCGCGACTGGGTTAACTTAGTTAAAACTTCACGTGCTCGTAATAAAATCAAGCGCTTCTTTAAGACTGAAGATAGAGAAGAAAACATTGAAAAGGGACAAAACATGATTGAACAAGAATTATCAAATCGTGATTTAGTTCCTAAAGAATTCATGACTAAAGCTGATGTTCAGCGAGTTATTGATCATTTCAACTATCACAACGATGAAGAGTTGTTTGCTGCAGTTGGGTATGGTGAAGTTTCTGCGGCAACAGTCGCAAATCGTTTAACTGAAGATTTACGTAAAAAAGCTGAAGATGAAAAGCAACGTCAACTTGAAGAGAAAATCATGAACGCTGGTCAGCAAAGTACTGAAGAAGATAACGATTCAGATGCTCCAGCAGATATTATGCGTGTTAAGCATAATAATGGGGTTATGGTCCAGGGTGTATCTGACTTAATGCTGCATTTAGCTAAATGTTGTAATCCTGTTCCTGGTGATCCAATTATTGGTTATGTAACTAAAGGACGCGGGGTAACTATTCACCGTGCAGATTGTCCGAATATAACCGAAGAAGCTAAAAAGCAGGGTCGACTGATTGATGTTGCTTGGGAAAATATCGCTAAAGATAAGAATAAAGAGAACTATAATGCTGACATTGAAATTTATGGTTTTAATCGTTCCCGTCTCTTAAGTGATGTAATCAATGCCCTAAATTCTAAGACTAAGAATATTGTCAATATTTCTGGAAAAGTAGATAGTAATAACATGGCTCATATTTATGCAACTGTCTCAGTTAGAGATGCAGCTCATTTGGAAGATATTTTAAGTCGAATGAGGGATGTGCCAAATGTTTATGAAGCAAAGAGGTCAATTAATTAATGCGTGTTGTTATTCAAAGAGTAAATAAGGCACAAGTTGCTATTGATAATGAAGTCGTAGGTAAAATTAAGCGTGGTTTTCTTTTATTAGTGGGCTTACGGAATGGCGATGAATTAGAACAAGTTAAAAAAGCAGCTGATAAAATTGCTAAAATGCGTATTTTTGAAGATAAAGATGGTAAAACTAATTTATCTTTGAAAGATGTTAATGGTGAAATTCTAAGCGTTAGTCAGTTTACCTTGCTAGCAAATACTAAAAAAGGAAATCGACCAAGTTTTGTAGAAGCTATGCGTCCACCTAAGTCAAAACAATTATGGGAAGACTTTAATCATGAACTAGAGGATAAAGGCTTCCATGTTGAGACAGGTGAATTTGGTGCTGACATGCAGGTTAGTTTAGAAAATGATGGTCCCTTTACAATTGTATTAGACATTTAAAATATTTAAGTAAAGGCTTACAAAGGTTGACTTTGTTGACTGAAAAATATAAGCTAAAAAGGAATTATCGATGACGAAGAATGTAGATTAGCATGATCTATCTCAGAGACCGCTTGTTTGGTGAGAATAGCGGATAGGTTGCGATCTGTGACACCTTTAGCAGATAATGGATCGTTTCGCGAGCGTTAATCGCAGCAAGCAAAAGGTGGTACCGTGCTAATTTATTGCGCCCTTGACTCAGTTCAAGGGCGCTTTTTTATTAATATATTAAAGGATGATTAAATGAAAGTTCAAAGACCAAAAGGTACAGTCGATATTTTGCCAGGAGAATCTGGTTCATGGGAAAAAGTAGAATCTATCGCTAGGAACTTTTTTAAAAGAGCTAATTACCGTGAGATAAGAACACCTAGTTTTGAAAATTATGAAGTTTTTTCACGTTCTAGTGGTGAAACTTCAGACGTTGTTTCAAAAGAAATGTACGACTTTAACGATAAGGGTGGTCGTCACATTGCATTGCGTCCTGAAGGAACTGCTGGTGTAGTTCGTGCTTATGTAGAAAATAAGCTTTATGGACCAGATGTTGTAAAGCCATTTAGCGTTTACTACATTGACAATACTTTTAGATATGAAAGACCACAAGCCGGTCGTCAACGTGAATTCCACCAGATTGGTGTTGAAAGTTTTGGCTCTGACAGTCCATTAGCAGATGTAGAAACTTTAATGATGGCACATGATTTACTCGCTGAATTAGGTGTTAAAAATTATGAATTACACATTAACAGTTTAGGTAATGCTCAAGTTCGTGAAGCATATCATGATGCTTTGGTAAATTACTTTACACCAGTTAAAGATCAACTTTCTGAAGATTCACAACGTCGCTTAAGTCAAAATCCATTAAGAATCTTGGATTCAAAAGATGAACGAGATAAGAAGTTTTTACCTAATGCTCCTAAGATTGTTGATTACTTAGATGATGAATCTCGGGAAAACTTTAAAACAATTACTGATATGTTAGAGCAATTGGGCATTAACTATGTAATGGATGATGATTTAGTTCGTGGTCTTGATTACTACACTGGAATTATTTTTGAGTTCATGGTTGAAGATAAGAATCTATGGGAATCAGCAACGACAATTTTAGGTGGAGGTCGCTACAACCACTTAGTTGAAGAGTTTGATGGACCAGAAACACCTGCAGTTGGTTTTGGTATTGGTGAAGAAAGATTAATGCTTGTATTGAAAGAGCAAAATCCAGACCTTTTCCAAGAAGAAGGAATAGATTTCTTTATTACTAATATTGGTGCAGGAACTGAGTTTAAAGCTGTTGAAGTTGCACGTAGTTTACGTGAACAAGGCTTTAGTGCACAATATGATGTTGACCAAAAGAAGCTTAAGCAACAGTTTAGAAAAGCTGATCGCGTTCATGCAACATTTGTAATTACCTTGGGAGCTAAAGAATTAGAAAATGGCGTTTTAAATATTAAGCGTTTAAGTGATGGTAAAACTATTGATCTTAGCTTAGAAGATATAAATAATATGCAAGATGTTATAAATAAATTGGAGGATTAACATGGAACATATGGACAAAAGAACTGATTACGCTGGTAATATTACTAGCAAATATGAAGGACAAGAAGTAACACTTTATGGTTGGGTTCAACGTGTTCGTAATTTAGGAAACTTAGTTTTTATTGACCTTCGTGACCGTGAAGGAATCGTACAAGTTGTTGTTAACAAAGATTCCGGTGAAAAGTTAATGGAAATTGCTGATTCATTGAATAATGAAGATGTAATTGAAGTAAAAGGAAAAGTAGTTAAGCGTTCAAGTGTAAACCCAGAAATGAAAACTGGTGAAGTTGAAGTAGATGCTACTGAAATTGACGTACTAAACAAATCAAAAGTACCACCATTTGAAATCAAAGATGATATTAATGCGGCAGAACAAACTCGTTTGAAGTACCGCTACCTTGATTTACGTCGTCCAACTCTTCAAAGAGCAATTATTTTACGTTCAAAGATTTTGAAGGCAGTTCACGAATACTTCGATGAACAAGGCTTTATTGATATTGAAACTCCAATTTTAGGTAAATCATCTCCTGAAGGTGCTCGTGACTACTTAGTTCCTTCAAGAATTTATCCAGGTAGTTTTTATGCTTTGCCACAATCACCACAATTATTTAAACAATTATTAATGGGTGCTGGCTTTGATAAATACTATCAATTAGCTCGTTGTTTCCGTGACGAAGACTTACGTGGTGACCGTCAACCGGAATTTACTCAAATCGATATGGAAACTTCTTTCTTAGATGAACAAGGTGTTCAAGACTATACTGAAGGTCTTTTAAAGAAGATTATGAAAGATGTTATGAACATCGATTTAAAGACTCCAATCAAGCGCATTACTTGGGACGAAGCAATGAACAAGTATGGTTCTGACAAGCCTGATACTCGTTATGAAATGTACCTTCATGACTTAAGCCCAATCTTTAAAGATAGTGACTTTAAGGTGTTCTCTGGTGCAATTGCTGATGGCGGCGTAGTTAAAGGGATCGCTGTTAAGAATGGTGCTAAAGAATATTCACGTAAAAAGATTGAAGAAAAACAAGACTACATCAAGCGCTACAATGCTAAAGGTTTAGCTTGGGTTAAATATGAAGATGGCGAATTTTCAGGACCTATTGCTCGTTTCTTAACTGATGAAAACAAAGAAGCTTTGAAGAAAGAATTTGATCTTGAAGGCGGCGAATTAATCGTTATTGTTGCTGACAAGTGGAAGGTTGTTACCGATTCACTTGATCACCTACGTCGTGAATTTGCTCATGAAACTGGTATTATTCCAGAAGGTGTCTTTGACTTTGTATGGGTAGTTGACTGGCCATTGTTTGAGTATGATGAAGGTTTAGGTCGCTGGATTGCTGCTCACCACCCATTCACTATGCCAGATGACGAAGGTATTAAGTTGTTAGATACTGATCCTCATAAAGCTCATGCACGTTCATACGATATTGTTATGAACGGAGATGAAATGGGTGGTGGATCAATCCGTATCCACAAACGTTCAATTCAAGAAAAGATGTTTAAGGCCTTAGGTTTCACTAAGAAGCGTGCTTATGAACAATTTGGTTACTTAATGGATGCGTTAGATATGGGATTCCCACCACATGCTGGTCTTGCTATTGGTCTTGATCGATTAGCTATGATGTTAGCAGGTAAGGACAACATTCGTGATGTTACCGCCTTTCCAAAGAATGCTTCCGCTTCTGAACCAATGATGCATGCTCCAGCTCCAGTTGCTGATAAACAATTAACGGATATTGGTATTGAAGTTGAAAAACAATACGAAGATAGCGTTAAGGAAACTGAACAACGTCTTGAAAAAGAAGCTCAAGAAGATGCCGATAAGAACTCAACTTGGGATGAATAATCTTAGTTAAAAATTTGAGTAACAAAAAATTGCATTACCTAACTTTTAAAGTAGGTAATGCAATTTTTTATTTATTTAGATATTTTCAACAAATTTTGCAATTCGTTTTAAGGCTTCTTGTAATTGTTCGGTCGAAGAAGCGTAAGACATTCTAACATATCCTTGACCGCCCTTACCGAAATAGCGACCTGGAGTCACACCAACTTTTGCTTTAGTGGCTAATTCATTAGCGAAGGCTTCGTCGTCGGTACCAAAAGTATCAGGGATCTTAGCAAAAATATAGAAGGCTCCTTGAGGTGTAGACATTTCAAAGCCTAATTTTTCTAGACCAGTTTTCATAAATTCCAATCTGTCTTCGTAAATTTTGCGTGCTTCAAGAGGATCTGCTTGGCCATTATTTAGTGCTTCAATTGCGGCAGCCTGAACATTATCGGTTACGGAGGTAACAAGAAAAGCATTTACTTTTTGAATAGTTTTCATAATATCTGCAGGAGCAGCAATATATCCTAAACGCCACCCAGTCATTGCGTATGCTTTTGAAAGTCCTGAAATTAGAATATTACGCTCAGGAATATATTGAGATAAAGAATGATGAACATTATTATCGTAAACCAATTCACCATATATTTCGTCCGTAACCGAGAAAAGATGGTACTTGGTAATAATCTCTGCAAGTGCCTTTAAAGTGGTTGCTGGATAAACACGACCTGTTGGATTAGATGGATCAGTTAAAATGATTGCTTTAGCGCCTTTTCCTTCATTTTGGAGTACTGTTTCAAGATGTTCAGGAGTCAGGATAAAATCATCTTTTGAAGTATCAATTTGGACTGGGATAGCTCCTGTTAATTTAATTAGTTGAAAATATAAAGCCCATACTGGCGTAGGAACTAAAATCTTATCACCTGGATTTAAAATTGACATGAATACGTCATTTAAAGCTCCAGTGGCTCCAACTGTAACACAAATTTCAGTTTTTGGATCGTATTTAACATCAAGGCTGCGATCGAGATAGTTGCTGATAGCCTCTAATAATTCAGGCTTACCTGCTTGTGGTGCATAATGCGAGTCGTTTGCTTTAATATCGGCAATAGCTGCATCTTTAACATGATCTGGTGTATTTAAATCCGGTTCTCCAATCGTTAATTTAATAATTCCTGGGATTTGAGAAGCTTTTTCATCAAAAGCTCTAATTTTTGAAGGTCCTAAAGAATTTAATCGTGTATTTTTTGTAAGTGATAAATCATTTGCTAATTTTGGCATAAAAAAATCCCCCTCTAATATTATAGATTATTGTATAGAAACAAAAATCATGAGACAACATTTTTATGTTAAAATTTGATATCTTTAATTTTAGAAGGTGAAAAAATGTTTGATAAAAAAGAAGCTCTTAAAAAATTAAATTATGAACAATATGAAGTTACACAACATGCAGCAACTGAAATGCCTTTTAGTGGAAAATATAACGATTTCAACCAAAAAGGAATTTATGTCGATGTAGTTTCTGGTGAACCACTTTTTTCAAGTCAAGATAAATATGATGCAGGCTGTGGTTGGCCGAGTTTTACGAAGCCAATAAAAAAATTAAGTTATAAACGGGATCAATCTCATGGAATGGAGCGAACAGAAGTGAAAAGCCCCATTGCTGATTCCCACTTAGGTCATGTTTTTACTGATGGACCAGTTGATCAGGGAGGCTTACGATATTGTATTAATTCTGCTTCCTTAAAATTCATTCCATATGATAAGCTAGAAGAGGAAGGCTATAATCAATATAAAAAAATATTTGAGGAATAGGATCATGAATTTAATACAAGTTTTTGATAATTTGAAGGTTCCAGAAGAAAATATTCCTGAATTATTAGAGTTTGCTGGTCAACATGAAGACTTTTTGACAAAGATAGTTAAAGCCTCTGGTAATCAGGTTGAATACAGTGTAAGTGCGAGTCAGGCTACCAATAGTAAGCTTCAAGATAAGCAGGTTGCCTTTTTAGGAAGTTCTGTTACTTATGGTGCAGGTGCCTTAAGTGAATCATTCGTAGATTATTTAAGGAAAAAAGATGGGATTTATCCATTTAAAGAAGCTGTTTCAGGAACAACCTTAGCTGAAAATGGTGATAATTCTTATGTGGCACGCTTAGAGAAACTCCCAATTTTAGAAAATATAAGTGCGTTTGTTTTGCAACTTTCAACTAATGATGCTAAAGCTGATATTCCTTTAGGTAAAATTAGTGAAAGTGACAAATATGATATTACAACTAGTATTGGAGCAATTGAATTCATTTTAGAATATGTTAAAAAGACTTGGAATTGTCCTGTTTTGATTTATTCTAATCCATCTTTTGATTCTGAAAAATATGGTAAATTAGTAGAAGCAACAAAAGAATTACAAAAGAAATGGAAATTTAAGTTTCTTAATATGTGGGATGACAAGCGCTTTGATTACAATGAAAAAGACCGTCAACTCTATATGGTTGACGATATTCATCCCACTCGTGCTGGATATAAAATGAGCTGGCTTCCTGAATTTGAAAAAGCGCTTAATGATATTTATGAAAATTAGTTTTATTTAAATCCATCTTTTGATTTTATATAATCGAGAGATGGATTTTTTTATGTGTGTCGGGCATGATATTACATCTAGTCCGTTGAAATACGGATC
>CAJUTO010000034.1 GCA_910589675.1 uncultured Lactobacillus sp.
TCCGTATTTCAACGGACTAGATGTAATATCATGCCCGACACACATAAAAAAAGACCTCAATTTCTGAGGTCTTTTTTAATATAGTTTTTGATTATTCTTCGTTTAATGAAGCTTCATCAAATTGAACTGATGATTCCTTTGTGTCGATTGGTGCAGTACCCATCCATGAAATCATTTCTTTCATAGAATCAGTAATTGCGTCAGTACCAGCTCTCAAAAGCTTACGTGGGTCGTAACCCTTGTTGCCCTTGTCTAAGTCCATCTTGTCTTCGATGTACTTACGAGTTGCAGCTTGGAATGCTAATTGGAATTCAGTGTTGATGTTAATCTTAGCAATACCTAATTGAATTGCCTTTTCGATTTGGTCTTGAGGAATTCCTGAACCACCGTGAAGAACAAGTGGTTCGTTTGGAACTGCTTCTGCAATTTCCTTCAAACGATCGAAGTTTAAGCCAGTCCAACCTTCTGGGTAAACACCGTGGATGTTACCAATACCACAAGCAAGCTTGTCAACACCAGCAGCAACGAAAGTCTTAGCGTCTTCAACTGATGCTAATTCACCACCATCGGCACCTTGGTTTTCACCAATCTTACCGATTTCAGCTTCAACAGAGATACCTCTTTCGTGAGCTAACTTAACGATTTCCTTAGTCTTTGCTAAGTTTTCGTCAGTTGGTAAGTTGTGACCATCAAACATAACTGATGAGTAACCAAGTGCAATACATTCCTTAGCTGATTCAAAGTCACCGTGGTCCAAGTTCAAAATAACTGGAACATCGATATCCATGTTGTCCATTTCGTTAAGAACTAAGTCCTTAACAGTCTTGTAACCACCCATGTACTTAGCAGCACCAGTAGAAACTTGAATCAATAAAGGAGTTCTAGTTTCCTTAGCACCTCTTAAAAGTGCGCGAGTCCATTCAAGGTTGTTAGTGTTGTATGCACCTACAGCGTAGTGGTTTTCACGAGCAGCTTTGAAAATGTCATTACCATTTACTAAATAAGCCATTAAAAAAATACCTCCTAAATTTTTAACACATCACTAGTTTAACCCATTAGTGCAAAAATTAACATACTTTAGCTCAAAAAAATTCAGTGAATATTTTTATTTAAAGAAATATTACATTTCTTTAGGTGCATTTACACCCAAAAGTCTTAAAGCTTCAGTTAAAACAATTGAAGTTGCTTGAACTAATGCAAGACGAGCGTTTAGTTGATCATCTTCATCTAAAATTCTAACATTTGCATAATACTTATTAAATTTCTTACTTAAATCTAAGGCATATTTTGCAATAATTGATGGTTCAAATTTTTCTGAAGCTTTTTCTACAATAGCAGGGAAATCAGCTAATGCTTTTGCAACTGCAAAGGACCAATCATCATTTAAGCTTAAATTATCCATTGAGATCTCTTTATTAGCTTTGCGTAAAATACTTTGAGCTCTAGCATTAGTGTATTGAACGTATGGACCAGTATCCCCTTCAAAACGAACAACTTCTTCCAAATCAAAATCAAAGTTATCCATTCTATCATTCTTTAGGTCATGGAATACAACGGCGCCCACACCAACATCATGAGCAACTTGCTTCTTATTAGATAGATTTGGGTTCTTTTCTTCAATTTGTTGTTCTGCTAAAGAAACTGCATCTTTTAGGACTTGATCTAAGAAAACAACGTTTCCTTTTCGAGTAGATAATTTCTTTCCACCTTGAGTAATCAAACCAAATGGAATGTGGTGAATGTTATCTGACCAGTCATACCCCATCTTCTTCAAAACTTGTTTTAATTGCTTAAAGTGACCAGTTTGTTCACCACCAGCAACATACAATGACATAACAAAGTCATATTCTTTTTTACGATATAAGGCAGCAGCCAAATCACGAGTCATATAAAGGCTAGAGCCATCAGATTTTAAAATTAAAGCTGGATTTTCATCTTCTCCCAAGTTAACAACTTGAGCTCCACGAGATTCTTCAAGTAAGCCCTTTTCTCTTAATTCATCAACCACTGGCTGCATCTTATCATTGAAAAATGCTTCTCCATTATATGAATCAAAAGTTACTCCTAATTCTTTATAGATACGGTTAAATTCTTGTAAGGAAACTTCACGGAACCATTTCCATAATTTGATTTCTTCTTCATCACCGTTTTCTAGTTTCTTAAAGGCAGCACGTCCTTCATCTTCTAATTTAGGATCTTTTTCAGCTTCTTCATGGAACTTAACGTAGTAATGGAAAAGATTTGTGATTGGATCTTTCTTAACATCTTCCTCATTACCCCATAAACGGTAAGCAGTAATTAATTTACCAAATTGGGTACCATAGTCCCCAAGATAATTAATTTTAATTGGAGTATAACCAACTTTTTCCAAAGTCTTAGCAATTGAATTACCAATCACCGTGGAACGTAGGTGTCCCATTGACATTGGCTTAGCAATATTAGGAGAAGACATGTCAATTGGAACATTCCCTTCTCCAAGTTTTTGATCACCAAAATGTTCTTTTTCAGTTAGAACATCGTTTAAAGTTGCATTGACTAATTTTGCATGATCAATTGCGAAGTTTACATATGGTCCAACTGCTTGAATACTGGTGAAATTATCATCACTAATTTTTTCTGCAATATCCTTAGCAATTAAAGCAGGATTTTTATGTTCAATTTTAGCCAAAGCAAATGCTGGAAAAGCATAATCACCCATCTTAGGATTCTTTGGTCTTTCAATTAACATAGAAATTTTTTCTTTAGGTAAATCTACCTGTTCACTAACTAAATCAACGACTTTTTGTTTAAAATCCACTTATAACACCTCTTGCATAAAAAAAGTCTCTTCCTAGTAAACTAGAAAGAGACGAGAAAGTTCCCGCGGTACCACTCTACTTGATACAAAGTATCCGCTTATTAATTGATTTTAAAGTTAAAGTTAAACACGCCTTCATATTGCCCCATTGTCTAACTTCCACCAAACATAGACTCGCTGAAAACATATGCAATACTACTACTTTTAACCTTTTGTCATGAAGATTATATCAGCAAACTTAGGGAAAGTGCAATATTAAATCTAATGCATAGTAAAATTTTAATTAAAACAGTAACTTAATAACTTTTTTGTCTCCACAAACCGTTCATTATCATTTTCAGCACCTAAAATTACTGTAATCACTCTTTTTCCATTTTTATTCACTGTACAAGTAAAACATGAACCAGCGCCATCAGTAGTACCTGTCTTTAAACCATCAACAGGAAATGTCGAATCATAGTATGAGAGACCGTTTAACATTTTATTACTATTAGTCATAAGAGTATTTTGAAAATATGCTCTAGCTAGTTTCGTAGTATTTAGAATTTCAGGATAATTAGTTATTAATTTTCTTGCTACAATCGCCATATCATTGGCACTCATTTTATTTTCAACTGTTGTCGTCATCCCTAAAAAATTTTTCTTTTTCTCTGGTAAACCATCAACAGTTACGAATTTAGCATTATTGAGTTTCCATTTACGAGCTTGCTGGCGCATTTGATTTAGAAAATTTGTCTCGCTTCCACTAACTGCAATCGCGAGTAAACGAGCTGCATTATTTGCCGACTTTATTAAAGCCGCATCGTATAGTTCTCTGACGGTATATTTTTGTCCTAGCCTAAGTGGAACACTTGCGTAATCTGGATTTGAGCCCAAATCAACTATTTCTTGAGTCGGAGTAACCGTTGTGTCCCAAGATATCTTTTTCTCTTTAATTGCTTGGAGAGTTAAGTAAACGGTTAAAAGCTTGGTCATTGAGGCAATCGGCAAGCTTTGATTAGCATTTTTAGCGTAAATGGTTGATCCATCTTTTGCATTAATTGCTACGGTAGCTTTAACGTTTAAATCTACTTGGTCAGCATGATAATTAGCTGGCATTCTATTTGAGTTAAAATTGTTTTTCCATACAAAAAAACAAATAGCTGCTATTACAAGGCTAATTAACCATAAATACTTTTTCCTAGATTTCTTCTTTGCATGTCTCATTCGGTCACCCAATTTCTCTTTATGCAATTTAACTTATTTCGTCATTACTTAATTATTTCTCATATTGCTTCATTATCTCTGGAAGATGAGCCGATAATTGGGTTGGTCGAACAATATATTGCCTCTCTGCAATTTTATCAGCAGTTAAAGAATGAATCCCCACAGCAGCTGCCACTGTTTCTAAGTTAGGTATAAATTGACCACAAAATCCACCAATAATTCCAGCTAATGTATCTCCCATACCACCAATAGCCATTCCTGGATTACCAAAAGGATTTAAATAAATATGCCCTGCTTGATCATAAACTTTAGTGTGATTGGATTTCAAAACCAAAATCGCATTCTTATTTTTAACTAATTTATCTAAAGCTACTTGATTTAGTTCATCACTTTGATCAGAAATTTTTATTCCACTTAATCGCTCCCATTCCATTTGATGAGGAGTAAAAATCAAAATTTTTGAATTTAATGGTAGTAAATCCGTTTGCTGACCAATTAAATCTAGTGCACTAGCATCTAAGATTAGTGTTTGCTTTAAGGTGATGTTATCTCTAACTAGCCTTAAAATTTGTTGTGCTTTATTATCTAATCCAAGACCCATTCCACAAACTACTACATCAGAACTTTTGATTAAATTCTTTAACTCTATGCTTTCATCCCAATTAAGAGCCATAATCTCTGGGTCTCTAGTATGTAAAGCGGCAATATTGACTTGGTCTGTAGCAACTGTCACTAAGCCTGCACCACTGTTTAATGCGCCTTCTGCTGCCATAATCAGTGCTCCACCATATTTTTTACTTCCTCCAATTAGGAGTAAGCGGCCATAATTACCTTTATGGGTAGCACTTTTTCTTTTCTTTATTACTCTAGATATTAATTCTTGTGAAATAGATTTCATTTTGCCCTATCCAAAAAAGCTCATCTAATCGATGAGCTTTACTTTAAATACTGTCATTATTTTCTTTTTCTGCAAGTTGCACTGCATATTTAGTTAATTTATCTGCAGCTACTTCACGTGCATCAGTTTGAACACTTAAAGCATAATGTTCCAAATTATCTCTAAGCTCCTGTGAAATTGTATTTTCGTATTTTCCTAATTCACTATCACTAAATGGCTTAAGAAAATCAGTTATATTGTCAAATAAGCGCTCCATTGCATAACGCAATTTTTTATCATCGACACGTTTACTTGATGCAATCTGTTTTTTAATTCTTTCAAGGCTATGAATGGTATGTGGTAATAAAATATATTCATCTTTTCGTCTTTGCCAGATGATTACACCATTGGTTTCAATATCATTTAAATTATTTTGTACTTCATCTAAATTACTATCTGGACCAAAAGAATAACTCAAAGAATTATCATCTAGGTAAGCTGCATAATTATCATGCCTATCGTCTGCATCCCCGTCGTAATTATCCAAAAAGTTACGAGCTGCATTAATATCATGTTGAATTTCTCTCTTTTGTGCTACGCTCAAGTATTCTGGATCATAATCTTGATAAAGATGAGTACCCTCTTCAAACTGAACTAATAATTGTTCATTCTGTGCATCCTTTAATATCTTGTCAATTTTTTTATAGGTATCAGTTCCTAAATAAAAATCTTTCTCATCAATATCAAAATTGAAATCATTATAACAAGTATCACGGAATCCTAGTAAAGTCATATATGTATCTTTTTTCAATTTTGTCCACCTCTTTCAATCGTTATTTTACTCTTTTTCTAGATAAGCAGGTAGTTTTTAATTCAAGATAGATTTTTATAACTTAACCTATTTATTGCGTTGTTCATCTAAAATTCTTTTAAAGTTTGATAATTGATTTTTTCTTTGTTCACTAAAAGCTGCTGCTCCTGAATTCACACAGGCTTTAAAAAGTTTTCTTATTATTGGTTCCCAAACATTCTTTTGGGTAGAACTATTTTTTATCAAACGAGTAGCTAATTTATATGTCGTCTTAGGCGTTAACAGTTTCCTGAAATAAATTTGATTAGTGTCACTCACCGTTAGATAGAGCATTTCAATAAAATCTTTTCTTTCCGTATCGTTTGTATTTTTTAGCCATTCAGCAATTGCCTTCCATGAAACTTCAGATGTGCTATCTAATTGCCTTACGGTTGCAAATCGATCATCAATAACGTGCCAAGTAAACATATCATGCTGGAGCAAACTATTTCCAGAAGCTGCCACAACAGTACAATAATCTTTTTCCCCAATCAGATCATCTTGTAATATCCCAATCAATGAGCCTTGCGGAATATATTTATGAATCTTACCCTTTAATTTTAAGAATCTATTCTTTAATCGTTCTTGATTATGAAAACCTGGTCCATCAAAACAGTCGATTCTAGCAATCTGTGACAGGTCGGATTCTTTTAGGTTCAATGCAACGGCAAAAGCTAAATTTCCGCCCTTTGAATGCCCACCAAGATAAAATTTCCCTGAAAACAAATTTTTGATTTTTCGATAATAAGAACGAGCAAAGTAATGAGCTGGTACCCAATCATTAAAAGACATATTAAAATTTTCTTTCCAACCGATGGTAGTAGCCGTTGTTCCCCGATATGCAATATAGTATTGATCTTCTGCAATACAAAATGTAACAGCATTAAATTGCATTTGTGTTTTTGCATCTACTTTACTAACCACATTGTGCCAACATAGTTTTTTAAAGCGGGGATTTTCTAGCATAATCTTGATTAACTTTTCAGTATTCTTTCCACCAAGATTTCCTTGAGTTAAAGTCTTAATCTCGTCATCAGAAGCCAAACTTTGTAAACTATGATGCTGAGGAAAAGTATCAAAATTACAATACGCTAATTGAGAAAAAATCATGCTATCTACTTCATTTAAGGGAAATTCATTAAAACTTCGCTTCTCTTTTGCAGCATATACAAGCATATTATCCAATTTTTCTTCCTCACTTTCTCGGAAATATTATATAATAGACTTCCTTGGCAGGGGCAAAAAAGGAAACTTAGGTAAGTATCTTACTCAAGTTTCCTTTTTCTCTTTTAAACTCTAATATGTAATTTTTCTAAGACCCTATCAACTTTTGGCCCAATGATCTTTTGAGCTAAACCAAATTTCACTGTTAAAAAAGCATAGAGTAAACCACCAATAACTACCGCAAGTGTAACAAGAACAAATGAGGTTGGCCTACGTTCAGGTGAAATGATTTTTCCACCAAAATTAACTACCCCGGTAACTATCACAAACATTGCCATTGAAAAAATTGCAATTCCAATAAACCGTCTTGATGTACGACTACTATTATATCTGTATCTAACTTTTAAGTGCTTTAAAGAAAGCCAGATGGTAATAATCAAGCCAATATTCGTAGCTAAGAGTGGTCCATATACTTTAAAGAATTCAATCATCGGAAGTTGGACAGCAAATTTAATGATAATTCCTAACACCAGGTACTTTATAGCTAGTCCGTTCTCTGATAGACCTTGTAAAATTGCCATTAAAACTGTAAATAGGCCTAAACTAATTGCCGTAAATGATGATAAGTACAAGACATTTGAACCTAATTGATCGTAGCCATAAAAAATTGTATAAATTGGCGTTGCAATAGCAGCCATACCCAATGAAGCTGGAATCATAACAAATAAGAATAATTCCAAGGTATTTTCAATTTGGCTAGAAATGCTGGCATAATCACGTCGTGCATGGGCACCTGATAAAAGCGGAATAGCAGTTACTGACATTGCAGTTGCTAAAGATACAATAATCATGATTAATTTATTTGCATTTAATCCAAATAAGGCATACCATGATTCAATTTGATCAGAACTAGCATGAACAAACATAGCAATCATTGGATGAAAGGTATACTGGTCAATTAATTGGAACAAGGTAATTCCAGAGTCAATGATAATAAATGGAATAGATTGATTAATAATCTCCCAGAAAATTCCAGCAGTAGAAATTTTAATTGCATGATTTGATTGCTCCATTAATGCATTTAGTTCATTTCGTCTACGATATAAAAACCATACTAAGAGCAAAATTCCAAATACCGCACCAATAGCTGCAGCTAAATTTGATTGAACTACTGCATGAACATAAGATCCATGTTGAACTTGCATAATAATATAAGCAGTCAATAGCATCCATATTACACGTGCCAATTGTTCAACAAATTGAGACATAGCTGGAGGCATCATATCTGCATAACCTTGAAAATACCCACGCATGATACTCAAAATTGGAATAATTAAAACTGCATAAGAAAGACTTCTCATCACGGCAACTTGACGCGGATCACTTTTAGCCCCATGCAAAAGGGCACCAATGATATCATCAGTAGCTAAAATTGGAGCACCAAAGTACATAATTGCTGCACAAATCACACCAAACATGGCCATCAAAATTAAGCCGCGTCTAAACAGTTTTCGCCCAATATCATATTCATTTAAAGCATTATATTTTGCTACCTGCTTGGCAACCGCTCCGGGAATACCTGCGGTAGAAATAATAATAAATAAACTATAAATGTTATAGCTTTTCGCTGTTAAAGCATTGGCAATATTTCCATGACTTCCCATCCAGGCATACCATGGAATAATATACAATGCTCCTAAAATTCGTGACACAATAGAGCCAAAAGTCATCCATGCGGAGCCTTTGACCATTGTCTCTTTAGTATTTTTAGTATTGTTTTCCATAAAGATAAATTTTCCCTATATCCAGTTAAGCGTCTGAATTATATATTACTCATTAATGTAAATTGTATTTACAAATATTAATTATTTAGGAAAAACTTAAATTACTTAGCAACAATATTAACAATTTTGTTTGGAATAACGATGACTTTCTTGACATCTTTTCCTTCTAAGAATTTTTGAACATGATCAAGAGCAAGAGCTTCTTTTTCTAAGGTATCTTTATCACTATCCTTAGCAGCCTTAAATTTGCCGCGAAGCTTACCATTAACTTGAACCATAATTTCAACTGTTGATTCAACTAATTTGGCAGAATCATATTCTGGCCATTTCGCATATGCAATAGATTCATCATGACCAAATACTGACCAAATTTCTTCCATCATGTGAGGTGCAACAGGAGCAAGAAGTTGTACAAATCCTTCTGCATATTCACGTGGAATAGTCTTAGCTTTTTGAGCTGCATTCATAAAGACCATCATTTGACTGATTGCAGTATTAAAGTGTAAAGCTTCAAAGTCTTCTGTAACCTTTTTGACAGTCTCGGCATATACCTTATCAAGTTCGCCATCATTTTCGTCAACAATTTTTTCTTGAGGGATTGCCTTTAGGTCAAGATCATTAACAAATAAGCGCCATACACGATCTAAGAATTTCTTAGTAGATGCAGGACCATTATCATCCCAATCAATTGAAGCATCTAATGGGCCCATGAACATTTCGTACATTCTAAGTGAATCTGCACCATATTCATCGATTACTTCATCAGGATTAACAACATTTCCTTTAGACTTAGACATCTTTTCATGATTCTTTAAAATCAAACCTTGATTATAAAGCTTTTGGAATGGCTCTTTAGTTGGTACAACACCTAAGTCATAAAGAACCTTGTGCCAAAATCTAGCATAGAGTAAGTGACGAACAGCGTGTTCTGCCCCACCAATGTAAAGATCTACAGGGAGCCACTTCTTAAGTAAATCATAGTCAGCCAATTCTTTATCGTTATGTGGATCAATATAGCGTAAGTAGTACCAACTTGAACCTGCCCAGTTAGGCATAGTATTAGTTTCACGCTTACCTTTTCGACCATTTTCATCAACAACGTTTACCCAATCAGTCAAATTGGCAAGTGGACTTTCTGGAGTACCTGATGGCTTAATGTCAGTTGCATGTGGCAAACGTAATGGTAATTCATTTTCTGGAACTAGTGAAGTAGTACCATCTTCCCAGTGAATTACAGGAATTGGTTCACCCCAGTAACGTTGACGACTAAAGTCCCAGTCACGAAGTTTATAGTTAACTTTCTTTTCACCTACATTATGATCTTCAAGCCACTCAATCATTCTCTTCTTAGCTTTTTCATTGTTTAAGCCATCTAAGAATTCAGAATTGATGTGTTTACCATCTCCACCAAAGGCTTCTTTTTCTAAATTTCCACCTTCAATAACTCGATTGATTGGCAAACCAAATTTAGTTGCAAAAGCATAGTCACGATCATCATGAGCTGGTACTGCCATTACTGCACCAGTACCATAACTTGCTAAAACATAATCAGAAATCCAAATCGGAACTTCTTTTCCATTTACTGGGTTAATGGCATAAGCACCAGTAAAGACACCAGTCTTATCTTTATTTAGATCAGTTCTTTCTAGATCAGACTTTGATTCAATTTTCTTAATGTAAGCATCCACAGCTTCTTTTTGTTCAGGAGTTGTAATTTCTTGAACTAACTTACTTTCAGGAGCTAAAACAGTGTAACTAACTCCAAATAAAGTATCAGGACGTGTAGTAAAGACATCAAATGTTTTATCACTGTCCTTAACCTTAAAAGTAACCTGAGCTCCTTCTGAGCGACCGATCCAGTTTCTTTGCATTTCTTTAACTGGCTCTGGCCAATCTAAATCATCTAAATCTTCGAGCAAACGATCAGCATAAGCTGTCATCTTAAGCATCCATTGACGCATATTTCGACGGTAAACTGGATAGCCACCACGTTCAGTCTTACCATCAACAATTTCTTCATTTGCAACAACTGTGCCTAGATCTGGAGACCAGTTAACGGGAACTTCAGCTTCATATGCCAAGCCCTTCTTATACATTTGTTCAAAAACCCATTGAGTCCACTTATAGTAATTTGGATCAGA
Source organism: uncultured Lactobacillus sp. (assembly GCA_910589675.1). Lineage (GTDB taxonomy): Bacteria > Bacillota > Bacilli > Lactobacillales > Lactobacillaceae > Lactobacillus. The sequence goes on from CAJUTO010000034.1 coordinate 10,820, forward strand.
AGTAGTAACTTCGCGGTCCCAATCATACGAAAAACCCAGCTTATTCAGCTGCTTTTTAAAGTTAGCAATATTTTCTTTAGTAACTTTTTCTGGGTCTTCACCAGTCTTTAAGGCATATTGTTCAGTTGGAAGACCAAATGCATCCCAGCCCATTGGATGAAGAACGTTATAGCCTTGGGCTCTCTTCATTCTTGAAACAATATCAGTTGCAGTATATCCTTCGGGGTGTCCTACATGAAGACCTTTACCAGATGGAAATGGGAACATATCTAAAGCATAATAATTCTTTTTCTTAGGATCAGTGCCTGTCTTAAAAGTATCATGCTCAGCCCAGTATTTTTGCCACTTTTTTTCTACAGTTTTGTGATTATACAAAAATATCTCTCCTTAAAACTAAAAAACGCCCTATGATTAAAATCATAGGACGAAGTTAATTTCGCGTTACCACCTAAGTTCCACACATTCAATGTGTGACACTCGTGCCCCTTAACGCGGAAGGCAAACGATAGACCTGTCGTTAGGGCAAGTTCACAGCATCATTGTTAAGCTTTACACCAACCAGCTCATCTCTAATAACAACTCTGACTTGTTACTACTCCCTAGTCTTTATTTTTTGATGGATAATGATTATAATTTACCACATCTACTAGAAATTACAAGGGGAGAAATTTTTTTGAAAAAGAAATATAACAATTTAACTATCCACGATACCCTTATTCCTGGATTTATTTTTTTAATTCTTTATGTAATTTGGGCACTCTTGGTCATTTATAAAAATCCTTTTATACATTCTTTTGACAAAACTATTATTCATCTACTTTCTAACAACAATCCTACTAATGTAGCGATTGCCACTAAATTAACAGTAATTGGTAATACTAGTACTTTAACCATTGCTACGATAATTTTATTTATTTGCTTGCTGATTGCCAAAAGATTCGCCTATGCTTTCTTCTCAGCCGGCTTAATGATCTGTGCCAATGGTTATAATTGGATTACCAAACATGTCGTTGAACGTCATCGCCCCTTAGTTCACCATTTAGTTTTTGCTGATGGTTATAGCTTTCCATCGGGCCACTCAGTAGGTAGTGCAACTTTCTTTGGTATTCTAATAGTCTTAACTATCCTTTTAGTAAAAAATAAATCCTGGCGCACTATTTTAATTATTATTTGGAGTATTTTCCCACTTTTTATTGGTTACACTAGGATCTTCTGTCATGTCCACTATCCCTCAGACGTAATTGGTGGATGGCTAGAAGGTACAACATTTGTTTTACTTGGATTTTCCGTTTTATACCACCTCTATTTAAAAAAGAATAAATAAAAAATGCTAAGTGAGTATAATGTTAAACTGAAGTGCCTCATAATTGTTAGACATAAAATCTAATAATTATGAGGTATTT
>CAJUTO010000035.1 GCA_910589675.1 uncultured Lactobacillus sp.
AATCTATCAAGCAGCTTAACTAAAAGTGTTCAATTTATTATTGCAATTTGCGTAATTTTTAATTTAAATTATACCAAAAAACGGTCGAAAAACTTTTCGACCGTTTTTACAACCGCATTGTGATTGTAAGCTATTTTATTCCTTCATATTCTTCAAAGCCTTGCGGACGGCTTCGCTGATTGCACGACTTGTAGCAGAGGCACCAGAAACTGCATCAACATCTGGAGTGTTTTCTTTAACAATCCGCTCTGGAATGACCTTTAGTGCTCGCTTGCCGACATCTTCACTTTCGTGATTTTGTACAATCTCGACATTTTTAATTCCGTTGTCGTAAGTAACGCGCACAACAAGCTTTCCACCAATACCCGCATTAGACTCGCCAAGATACTGATCTTTATCAAGCTTAATATCCTTAACCTTGTCACCGTCAGCTAATTCGTTAATTCCGTTATACTTGTCAGAAGCTTCATCTGTGACTTCGTCCGTGACATTAGCTGCTTGTTCACCAGCAATCTTACCAAAAATCAAACACTCAGCTAAATTACCACCGCCTTGATACTGATTTGCGTTAATACCACCTAATTCACCAGCACCATACAAGTGCGGAATTGGATTGTTATTAACATCCAGAATTTCAGCTTTAGTATTTCTTTCTGGTCCTCCCTGCGTATTTAAAACATTGTAGGCCATCTTAATTGCGTAAAATGGACCATCTTCCGCAAATTTAGCCATTGACTTAATATCTCGACCAAATTGATCATCATGACCATTTTCTACGAAACGGTTAAACATCTCGACTTGTTCCTTTAAGCCGTTTGCATCAACGCCTGTCTTTTTAGCCAGCTCTTCAAGCGTATCAGCTTTAATCAATTTTTCATTGAACTTATCGTATGGAATCTGCCCTGCTTCAATAGTTTCATATTGTTTTTGATCAAAAATAATATATGGCTTCTCATGACTGCGTGGAACGCGCCAAATACCATGATCAAAAATGTGTCCGTGACGGTTTGGACCAGATTCGTTAAAGTAACGCTTACCATCACCCACTACCATAAAGACGCTACCGTGGTTAAGCTCTGGCCAACCGAGAACTAGCTTAGATCTCTCGCCTTCTGGTGTATCAAATGATAATCCATGCAGTAAGCCAAGCGACTCGTAATTATACATATGCCACATCTTAGCACCGACTTCTTGCGCCATCGAAATACCATCACCCTTGTTGTAAATAGTACCTAATGGAGCAAGTTTAGGAGCAGCCAAGTAGTTTTGTATCATTTCCTTGTTATTTTCAAAACCACCCGTTGTCAAAATAACGCCTCGTCTTGCCAAGACATTGATCTTTTGACCTAATTTTTCAATCTGAACACCCTTGATCACTTTAGAAACAGGATCTTGAATCAAATGACTAGCACGTGCCTCATACCAGACATCAATCTTGTCTTTGCGGTCTAGAACTTTTTGTCTTAAAAGTTTCCAAAGAGCTGCATCAAACCAGCCATTGTGAACCAAAGTATAGTCGTGTGCTTCATGTTCCTTTAGTTCAGGGTATTCTTGAGCAACTTCAGCCCGATATTCCTTTGGTATCTTACTAAAATCATTGATAAAACTAACTGATTTAACACCCAAATATTTTTTACATATTCCCGCATATTACACATTCCGCGTACATAGGTTTCAACCATATCTTCTGGCAAGTCCATCGGATGCGTTAAGCCATGATAGTATTCCTTTAACTTATCATAATCAGTCCCGATGCCAAGAAGCTGGGCAGAATATCTAGTGTTGCCGCCTTCATGACCATAAGGAGCAACATCAACAATTACTACTTTAGCACCATTATCAGCTGCAAATCTAGCAGCCGTAGCACCTGCTCCACCAAAGCCTAAAACAATAACATCATAATTTGCTTTCCAGTCAATAACTGGAGCCTTTGTTTCTTGTTCCATAATTATATTCCTCGCCTTTTGTTATCGCTTACAAGAAGTATTATAAGTGTTGAATAAGGCTTTGTATAATAATTGGCAGTGCTGAGTTATGGTTATGTTATTTAATTTGAAATAAAAAATCGTTTTAATTAGTTAGAGTAATTAAAACGATCTATATATCAAATATGCGTTAATTGATAATGAGCTGCACTAGCGGTTACCTTGCATTTATCCATTACTTCAGCCTGGCTCATGTTTTTTATTAGGTTATATGGCATTAAAAATTCACCGGCAAAACATTCAGCTTGCCATTCAGGATTTTTATACAAAGGAATCTTATCAGTACGTCTATATAAGGTAAGCGTATTGGGTTGATGTAAAATTAAATGCGGTACTTCATGTGTTATAGTCATCCTATCCCGACCATTGTTATTTATTGCACCTTCATAAACTGATTCTTTAATAATAATTTGATTATGAATAATATCAGTTTGCGCTTGTACCCCATATTCCAATTCATTGTCAGAAACAACATCAAACGAAAAATCATCATCTAGGTCATATAATTCTTCTAGCATTTTTGTTACATCAATATAAATCTGATCTGAAGGAATTTTTAAAGCTTTTCGAAGCCTATTTGCCAAATCTCGTAGATCTTCTCGTGATTCAGGGGTTGCTTCATAAATAGAATCATAACTAATCATTATTTTTATCACCCTTTAGAATACTTTTAATCTGTTCTAACTGTTTATCACTTAAATCATCGAATTTTCTAGCAAACATTAAAGTTGCCTCCTGTTTTTTAGGCGAGAACTGTGAAATATCTATTTTTTCTTCACTAATGCTGATTGCATCTTGTAATTGTTTTTGTTCCTGAAGATTTAATTTATATTCACTTATTATCTTCTCAATGAGACTTGACGATGCCTTCTTTCTTCCATTTTCAACACCAGATAAAAATGCTGAGCTAACTTCTACTCTTTTAGCCATATCATATAATCTTTCATCATTATCTACCCTTATTTTTCTAAGAAATTTACCTAGTGCCGTAGCAGCCATGCTAATTATCTCCTTTATTTCATTAAATTTGTTAGACTTCGATCGTGAATTATACCATTCACCTCAATTAAATCATACCTATCAACTTTTATATGAACTATGCCATTTTCTTTAAATTTAGAACTATTTGGAAAATAAAATATATCACCTACCATATTTTGAATTTTAGCAAAATCCATGTATCCTATTTTTTTTAATCCAATAACATTAAACTCTTGACCAGTATTATCTACAGAACCAAATATACTAAATTTACAATTATAGGTCTGGTTTACTTTTAAAAAATCAAATTGATTTTTTCCTAGAATATCTGAATCATCAAATACTTGATATTTCTTTTTTGTTTCAATGCTTTCAAAAACGAGATCACGAGTAACTTCATAATTCATTATTTTAATCAATTTAAACATTACTGTGCCACCTTTCCAACTTGATAAAAACTGACTATATAGCCATTATCTCCGTATGCAATTAAATATAGCTTTCCGTCACGTTCGTATAAAAAAACATCAGCTAATTGCTTACCTTCTTGTCGGCTTATTCGCTTTATAGGTTTAGTTTGCAATATTTTCTTAATTAATAATGGAATATTAGTCTTACTATCAAAACTGTTACCATGACGTAATAGAATATGCTTCAAACCACTCTTATTATTTCCCTCTTCGAGCCACATCAATTTACCAAAATAGTTTTTAGTTATCATTACAACTTTATCTTGGTTATATTTATGTCCACTCTCTTTTAGCTCAATAAATAATTTTTGTGGCTTAAGCCGATTTATAGCACCGATAGTATTGTAATAACCTCTGTATCCTGATCCCATTAGCAGGCCTCCCTAGCATAAATTGCTTGCCAACTTGGATATTGATAGAAACTAATATATTTTTTATAAGACGCAAATATACTATCTGGCATTGATCCATAAATTAATACCGATTTAGGTTCAACTTTGCTTAAAGCCTCTTCCAAACCAGATTCAAAGAGATATCTTTTTTCTTTATCTTGAATTTGCCCATAAGTTCCTATTGCACAAATTTGATGTTTAGGTATTCCTGCAAAAGCAAACTCAAAAGATCTCTCATCACCCCATCGTAAATTTGGAATGACTTCTAATCCATGTTCTTGTAATTCAACAGCTACTTTATTCTTCTTAAAAACTGCCATTTTCTGTAGGATTAATGGTGCATCAGCAAATAAACTATAGTCTGGCTGAATAATAGAACCAGCCTTAAATAAATCAGGTATTACTTTAGGAAGATTTTTTTCTTTTAGTTTATTTTCAAATTTATTATCCCATTCGTAAAAGCTAATTGCATCATGTAAGGACGCATCTTTTCTATCAGAAAATCTAATGATTTGAAACGGAATAGATAGATCTTTTGATTGGACTTTTAAAATGGGGTATTCATCTCCCTTAGTAAAATTAGTCTGTAATATAGACATTTTTCTCTCCTCTCAATTTACAAATTAAAAAATACGAGGAGATATGTTAAACTAAAAGTGCGTATGAAGTTTAATATATCTTCTCTAAGAACCATTTGCTGCAACATCTGGTTCTTTTTTGTTTGTCATTATAGTTAAAATTATAAACCATTTAGGTTAATTTTGCAAAAAAATAAAAACAGATTAGTTTTTTTGGTCGAACTACTAATCTGTTTTCTAGATATCATTCAATCCTTATCCTCAAAAAAATCATTTAATTCGTAGGTTGTAACAACTTTCTTAGTTACGTATAACTCATATTTGGCGACTAAATCTAACAAATGATCGCCATCAATTAAAGTAATTACTCGTGTACCAGCACGGGATGTTTTGATAGCATCTCTTGTAAAAGTTGAAGTAGTGATGAAAATACCATATTCAGCTCTAAACTTATCCATTGCTCCACGAAACTTATCAATTTCTGGTGATGATACTGAATTACTAGGATCCCATCTTTTAGCTTGGATCGCTACACGTGCCGTCCTAAAATCATCAGTTCTAATATAGCCATAACCATCAAGTCCGCCATCACCCGTAAGTTTAGTACCAATATTTTCATCAATATCTACATTCATTTTTGTTACTAAACCACGACAAAATAGTTCAAACTTTGCAGGACTTAAACTGAGCAGCGCATCAAGAAGTTTACTCTTCCAATCTTCCTCATCAGTTATTGCTTCATCTTCCTTAATGTCTTTTTGAGAATTTTTTACTTTTTTATTCTTATTAATTTTTTCCTGCCATTGAGGAAGTGAAATTTTGTAAACTGAATTACTTAATTCTTCACTAGTTCCGTTGTACTGGCGCCCCTTTTCAGTCAAAGTTACTATCCCTTGTTTGGGTCTTTCAAGCATTCTCGCCATAATTAAATTAGAAATAGCAAAGTTAAAAGCAAAATTAAATGGTAAGTATTTTCTTCCCTTTCTTGATGTTTTATACATCGTTAGTATATTTTCTGGAATATTTTTATCATTTTCAACTACTGCTCTTTTTAGGTCTTTAGTAGTCGACTGACCGCCAACTTGTTTCAATTCATCAATTATTGGTTTCATTAAATAAGCTTGTTGATCTTGCCGATTCATATCTGTGAAATTAGTCATTGTTGTTTTCCATCTTCTAGTATTAAATTTCAAAACTAGTATATCAAAATTATTACCATAGATTTACACTATTCTTGTTTGGGAGCACGCATATTTTTTCGAGCAAAGAAAGTTTATTTTAGATACTTTAAAACTTTTGTATAAATAAAAATCCTATTAAATCAAAGTCCATGGTCCATGTAATACTAAGATTTAGTAGGATCTTTCTACTCCTATTTTTCCGATCAAATATCATGTTATATTAAAGCAATTCTTAATTTAAAATATGTCTAATATAATTACAGACCAGTTGAGGAAGCCCATAAAACAAAAGGGCCATAAAACATCAAATTATTTCAGAGCTAAATATTTTATCTATTTGATTAAATTCTTTCTGTTCACTTAAATTTATCATTCCTAATTCTTGTAGAATAAATACTTGTACTAAATATTGAAGTAGTTGTACTGAATGCCATAAATCTGTTGTATTTTCAATAATTTTTCCTTTTTTATTTCCATGAACAATAAAAACTCGAGTATTCTTTATTAACTTTGCCCACTTGTTTATATTCAAACCTATATCTTTTTCAATCGTATTTATGAATTTATTAGAAAAAGTACTTAACATCTTTTCTATTTTTTCAAGTAGATATAAATTTCGTTGATACTTTTTTACCTTTTTACGAGATATAACTTTTTCTTTTCTATAAAATGCTTCGATTCCTTGTGTTAAATTTATTAGCATATTTTGCATACTCATTGTATAGTTTACTGTTAATAAATAATCTTGTATTAGCAACTTTAATTCTGAACTAGCATTAAACCAATTTGACACCATTTTACTGAAATTAATATCTGTATTAAATTGAAACGTATAAAATGCACTTAATTCAGGCATTTCTTTCTGCGATCTCGTTTCTAAAAAATATACATCTTCAGAAACCTGAGTAGCTTTATCCCCTTTTATCCCACGTTTTGATAATTGCGTTGTATTAACTGGACAAGCAAGGATTACTGACAATATCTTTCTAAATTCAGTGGCGAAGTATATTGCATCAGAAGTTGAAATGTTATCTTCGCCTTCTATTAATAAATACGATTTATTAGTATAGATAACATTTCGGTTTTTATTTTTACTTTTTTGAGAAATATCTCCCACTAAAAACACATTAAATACCTGTCCTTTAAAAGTAAAATTAGACAGAAATATATTATCAGAACTAACTATTGATAAAGACATATCATCTTTAAACACAAATTTCTGTGCCGGAGCAATCCATTTATCTAACATATTGTAATCTAAAATCAAATTATTCAATGTGACTTTTTCATCTGGAAGATAATCTGTTATGGAAAACTGTATTAAATTCCATGATTGTTTTGTTATAGCTAAATGAAGATCGAGCATATCACTTTTGGCAATATTAGGAATAAATACGTAATACATATTACTATCAGCGATACATCCAAAAATATTGTCAATTCGTCTTAATTTTGTCCCAAAAGTAATAGCTCCATGTTTTAATGGCCATCCTTGGAAAAGATCTAATGTCATCGATCCATTTTTATAATTCAAAGTACCATATTTAAACTTATCTTTATCTGTTAACAAATTAGTATAAGATTTTATAGGCATCCAACCAGCATCAATTGAAAAATCATCCAACATATTTTTCTTTAAAAGTAAGTCATATTTCCTATTAGCATCGGCACTTAAATTATCACTCAACCTCGTCATCTCGACTTTCTATGTACTATAAATTACTATAATCTCTACATTTTAATCTTTAATTATAAAAACAAGTATATCAAAGATTATTATTTCAAATTTATATATTCTTGTTTGGGAGCAACGTAAATTGGGAGAACATATTATAGTTTCAAAACAAAAAAATAAAGATAATCTTTCTCTTCCAGCTTTTTCTATATCTAATAAGAATGGTTTTATACCTCAAGAAGAGCAATTTGGAAAAGATAATACATATTCGAAAACAGATAAATCGAGTAATTACATTGTAAAGCCAAAGTACTTCGCCTATAATCCAGCAAGAATTAATGTAGGGTCTATAGCTTATCAAAACACAATCACTCCTGTACTCGTAAGCTCTTTATATGAAATATTTAGAAGTGATAATAGTATTGATGATGTATTTCTACAGTATTGGTTTAGATCAGAATATTTTTATAAACAAATTCAGCGACTTCAAGAAGGTGGAGTAAGACAATATTTTTTCATTGATAAAATGAGAGAATCACAAATATATCTTACTAATGTAAGTGAGCAAAATAAGATTGGATCACTTATTTCTAAACTAGATAATTTACTCACGCTTCAGCAACGAAAATTGAAACTATTAAAACTGATGAAAAATATAGTTTCATATAACTTAGTGGTTTCGCATAAATTAGCTTCAAATAATGAGATTAAATGGAAAGCAGTATATCTAAAAGATATAGCTCGAATTTATCAACCAACTACAATAACAAAGAAAGATTTATTACCAAAAGGTATTCCAGTTTTTGGTGCTAATGATTATATCGGTTTTTACAATAAATATAATCATGAAACCGATCAAGTTACAATTTGTGCTCGAGGTGCTAGTGCAGGACATCCTAACTACGTTAAGGGACCAGTTTGGATAACAGGAAATTCTATGGTAATAAATGTAGATGAAACATATATCAATAAAAAATTTTTATATACTTTACTCACTTTTACTGATCTAAAACGTTTTGTAACTGGTGGAGCACAGCCACAAATAACTAGAGAAAATTTAAATAGTTTAAAAATATTACTTCCCTCTATTAAAGCTCAAAATAATTTATCAGCAATAATAGAAAACTTAAGCATAAATATTAGAAAAGTACAATTATCTATTAATTCTGCGAAAAGGTTAAAACAATTCCTTCTCCAAAATATGTTTATCTAAAAACTCTTGCAAAAATAGAACCTCCTTAAACAATTAAGTACGTGACTTAATATTTTAAGGAGGTTTTTCTATGTCACAAAAGAAATATAGCACCAAGTTATTCTATAAGTATTATCTGGATTGGATTCATATTTACAAAGACAATGCTGTTCGACAAATCACTCTTGATAAGTATTATTTAGTTCAAAAGCGCTTGAAAGAACTTGCACCAGATCTACATATGAATGAGCTTAATCGTCGTAACTATCAACAAATTCTAAACTTGTACGCGCGTAATCATGAAAAGACTACAACTTTAGATTTTCATCATCATTTAAAGGCAAGTTTATTTGATGCACTCGATGATGGCTTGTTAAAGAATGATCCTACAAGGCGTGCAATTATTAAAGGATGTAGTCCTAGTGAAAAGAAAATAAAATATTTAAACTTGTTTGATTTACAAAAATTACTTAGATCATTAGATTTAAATTCTGAGCTTAATTGGGACTGGTTCTTTTTATTGATTGCAAAAACTGGTTTACGCTTCGCTGAAGCGTTAGCTTTAACTAAAGAAGACTTTGATTTCGAAAAGCAGAGAATAATTATTAATAAATCATGGAATTACAAAGAAAAAATAGGTCATTTTCAACCTACTAAGAATGAATCATCCAATCGTACTGTTATGGTAGATTAGCAGCTAATGCAACAATTTCAATCCTTAATTCGTTCTAAAGAAGACGACCAATTGATATTCTTTGATAAGAATCAGCGAGTGTATAATTCTACGTTAAATCAGAAGTTAGCGACGTATTGTGAAAAGCTAGATATTCCGATCATCTCAATTCATGGATTGCGTCATACGCATGCTTCGTTGCTTTTGTATGAAGGAGTCTCTATAGCCAGCGTAGCTAAAAGATTGGGACATAGTAATACAACTACAACACAGGAAACATATATTCACATTATTCGTGAACTTGAAAATAAAGATAATGATAAAATTTTGCATCATTTATCACAATTAGGTTAAGCAAAAAGGACATCTATTAGTGATGTCCTTTTGTAGTTAGATAAACATGTTTTGGAGGAGGAATTGTTTAAATTTATTTATTTTTTGTATTCTATATTTATATTGCGTAATCAATACATCCATATTTTTTATTAAAACTCCTATGTTATGTTCCTCATCTAATTCTGGTAATTTAAGTGCTAATTTCATCATGGTTTCAGCATTTAATTTACTTCTACCTCCACCTACTAAATATTTTTTCATGTTAAGAAACTTTAATGCATACATTAAAAACAAAATATCTATTTTTTTGTTTTTGGCTTGAAGAACATGTGCATGATTGTTAACCCAAATTTTACCTTTTGCGCAAATAACTGGATAATCATTTATATTGTTAGCACCATCTTCAGCTACTAATAGAAATTCTCCATCATGTGTATATCCTTTTACATAATCTTGAATGCCATTAGCACCATAATAAGGAGTTGAGCCAGCTATTCTTTTAGAAGCAGTAACAGGAACTCTTGCGTTGTCTAATCTATCCGTAATATCTTGTAATTTATGTAACTTCCAATCTTTAGAGAAATCTCTAAATCTTAAAGTAGGAGATTTTTTTGCAGTAAACATTCTTTTAAGTAAGGCATTTTTCAGTAACTTTAATTGCCTCAATTTTCGTTGCTGAAGCGTGATTAATTTATCTAATACTTTCATTAAATTGCCTAAATAATTTTGTTCACTGGTTAAACTAGGAATATAAAAATTCATTCTTTTTAATTCACCAGTCGTAATTTGATTAATCGTAGCACCTAAATTTTTATGAATTTCTCTTTTAAAATTATCTGAGTCAAATATCGCATTTATGAAATTATTATTATTTGAACGAATTCCAGTCATAAATGCTCCAATTACAGCATTATTTAGATTGAAATTTAGCTTTGTATGTTTTCCAATTAATTTTCTTGAGCCATTTCGTACAACGACAATTATGTCGTCTTTTTTTACATAAGTAGAGTTGACTATTTCGGGAGCTACAAAGATATTGTCTCCAGTTACTAATTGACCATCTTTAATGTTAGAAGATCTGATTACAAAAGTACCTTTTTCTCGAATATTTTCAGGATGATAGGTAAGACCACTATAGAAATCTACTAAATTTTTTAACTTACGTTGCTCCCATTCGTCAGTGAAGCCTTTAAAACGCAGTGCTGGTACTCTTTTATCGTCACTTTTAGTCACGAGTTTCTTCCTCCAATTCCTTAATAATGGCGTTTAATCCATCCATTATATCGTCATCGTCAGATGTTAATTCTTTAAGCATCCCTACTAATTCTTTCTGATTTTTCTGAATTTCAATATTGGTTTCATGAAGATCAGCAGCCACCTTCTTCAAATCAACAGGTGGTTCTGGAACGAAAGTATCAACGTATCGAGGAATATTTAAATTAAAGTCATTTTCTTTAATTTCATCTAATGAAGCTACATGAGCATAACGTTCAACATCTTTACGCTCTTTATAAGTATTGAGTATCTTATCAATATCTTCTTTTCTTAATTTGTTTTGATTCTTTCCTTTTTCAAATCCTTTTGATGCATCAATGAATAAAACATCCTTATTAGTTCTATTTTTCTTAAGCACTAATACAACAGTAGGAATTCCAGTTGAATAGAATAATCCCGCAGGCATACCTATAATTGCATCAATTTGATTATTTTTAAGTAAAGCTTCACGAATTTTACCTTCTTTTGCTCCTCTAAAGAGAACGCCATGAGGTAAAACAATTGCCATAGTTCCGCTTTGATCTAGGTGATACAAACCGTGTAGTAAGAATGCATAATCAGCTTTAGTCTTTGGAGCTAATCCATAATCTTTAAAACGTGGATCTTTTAACTTACGATCACTATTATCCCAACGCTGTGAATATGGCGGATTAGCAACAACAACATCAAATTTTAATGGTCGTTCAATTCCTTGTTCATTTATCTCACTCGGCCAATCTTGTTCTAAAGTGTCTGCATTTCTTAATTTCATATGATCATATTTAACATCATTCATCATTAAATTCATACGAGCAAGATTATATGTGGTAGTATTCAATTCTTGACCATAATATCTGATCTTATTTTTTATTTCATTTTTCAGAGTTAAAAGTAATGATCCGCTGCCACAAGTAAAATCGTATACTCTTGGATAAAGCGTACTTTGATCAAATGATACAGTTGCCAATTTGGCTAAGACTTGTGATACTTCATGAGGTGTATAGAATTCTCCTGCCTTTTTACCAGAATTACTTGCAAACTCTTTGATTAAATATTCATATATTCGTCCTAGAATATCTTTACCGTTCTCGTCCTTATACTCAATTCTATCTACTAAATTAACGATTTCAGTCAATGCTTTAGCTCTAGCTGTTGTTGTATTTCCTAATCTGGAATTATTAAGATTCATATCTGCAAAAATACCACTAAAGTCATCAATAGACTTTGTATTAAGTTTTAAATTATTTTCGCAAATTGCAATAATAAATTGAACACTTTTAGTTAAGCTGCTTGATAG
>CAJUTO010000036.1 GCA_910589675.1 uncultured Lactobacillus sp.
AAGTCGCCAACAAACGCAAAGATTACCTCCATAAGCTGACAACGCACTTGGTTAGACAATATGATGTGATTGCAATTGAAGATTTGAAAGTCAAGAACCTTCAAAAGAATCACTGCCTAGCCAAAGCAATTGCCAATGCTTCTTGGAGCATGTTTAGACAAATGCTGGAGTATAAGTGTGAACGATACGGCAAGGAATTAATTGCCGTTAATCCCAAGAACACCTCCAGAATCTGTTCTAAATGCGGATTTAACAGCGGAGCCAAGCCGCTGGAAATTCGAGAATGGACTTGTCCTAAATGTCAGGTTCATTATGATCGAGATATTAATGCGGCAGTTAATATCTTGCATAAAGCAACGCTAAATGGTCAGGAACTGGCCGTGGTAAATAGCTAAGTTCCGTGAGTTAGGTATGACGATAGCAATATCTTCTGTAAGATCCTAAATACTACTTAGTGTTCCCAGAAACCCGGTACTTTAGTGCCGGTGTAGTTCATCTACTAACTTTAATATTTTTAAATTTAGCTACAAGCGTTTTAACTACAGCTTTATACGCTCTAGAATAGCTTACTATCTGATCATCATTAAATATAATAGTGCGTTCCTTCGTATCAATTGCACCAATATTCTTGGGGTTCACCAAGGCAGATTGAGAAACTTTTACTAAGAATGGGTTTTCTTGATCAATTTGACTAATATTTCCCTTGTATTCTACCTCTCCATGTTCAGTAACCAGATGTACTTTATGTTGGGCGGTACTGTGTTCAATGAAAAGAACATTATCTTCAGCCACTTTACATATACGGCGCCCAATTTTATAAGTGAAATCACGTTGACCAAACTTGATTCTATTAGATAGATTATCAATGGCATTACGCAATGTTTCCTCAATACGCTGAATAATCTTATCAGATGACATAGCTTTACTAATATAGTCAATTGCACCGATACGACGGCGATATGTTAATGGGGCGTATTTATCGTAGGCTGTTACGAAGATGATTTGAGCATTTTCATCATTCTTCTTGATGAATTCAGCTAAATCCACCCCATTCTTAGCTTCAGACTCACGACTTAATTCAATATCTAAGAAGTAAATACCATTCTTAATATCATTTGCAACAACATATCCTACTGCTTGAGCAAAATTATTAGCAACGAATGTAACACATTCATCCAATTTGGTATAACTTTCATTGTCATCTGTTAAATTTTGAATAGATGCATTAATATTCTTAGCCAACTGATTAGCCAAATCTTCATCATCATCACATACAATAATTGGGAACTTACTCATTTTCTTCACCATCTTCCGTATCAATTGTCATGTAAAAGTCAAACCAGCCATCTTGGATGGTATAAGAAATTGACATATCAGGGTATTTATTTTCTATTTCTTTAATATTAGCTAATCCGAGCCCTTTATGGTTCTTCTTTGTAGTAAAACCACGTTGTTGAATTTGACTAGTTGAGATCTTTTTATTTTGGATTCTGTTTCTGATTTCATATTCAAATTCACCAGGACCATCAGAATATACCATTATTTGGACTTCAGCACTTCGAATGTTATGCTTTTCGCCAATCAATGCTTTACTTTCCTCGATTGCATTATCGAAAGTGATGCCAATAATCCGTACCAGATCCAGTTCATCTATATGGTCTGGCAAATTATGGATATTATTCCGACATTCAAAATTATATTGTATATCCAAATTATACAATTCTGTTAGCTTGGAAATAATAATGCTCTTAATTGACTTAATGTGAATATGATTTACGTCTTTATATTTAAGTAAGGCCGCAGAATTCAAAGTAGTTTCAGTATACTTGTCTAATTTTTGAACGACTTCTTGAACATTTCCTTCTTGAGCACTTACCTTTAAAGAATTAAGAATATTCTTGTAATCATGCCTAAAAGCACGAAGATCATCTTGGCTTTTTTCAAGATAAGAAGTATATTCTTCAAGTTGGTGTTGTTCTTGTTCTAATTTTTCTTGATCCTTTTTATTTAAAAGTTTTTTTGAATCAACGTCATTTCGCGATATATAAATATAGCGAAGATAGTTTGGAGAAGAATATATAATGAAAAAAACAAAGTTAATGGTGTAAAAGACCTGCTTTGAATATATATAATAGAGATGCTCAACGTAGAAATATAAGTGTAAACTAATATGCCTACGAAAATTTTGTTATTTTGGTTTGCTAGATAATTATATATTTTTCCGTTACCTAGTTTTATTGCAACTATCATCATTAGCATTAGTAAGAAACGTAGTGATAGTTGTCCTACCAAAGTAAATGACATAATCTGAGTGATCATATCAGACACAATATCAACTAATAAATCCAATGTGCATACTAATATTATTGAACCAAATAGCATTTCTAATGTATTATTTTTTCTCAAATATAATACAAAAAGCAAGATTTCGAGTATGTTTGTGAAGATTACCCCAATATTGCCTATAAACAATAACAACCCTAAAAAAATATTAGCAATACACAAAAATAGAATCTGTCTCTTTTTAGATTCTATTTTTGATATTTCAAAAAAGCACCATACATCTGCCAAACCAGAAAAAATATTAAGGAAAACGACTAAGACTACCTCTTCCATATATTATTCCAAAGCTTTTTATTCAAAAAATTAAAACCCACCCGTGCGGTACTTCCACCGACAATCTTTGTTAACTCTTCTTCCTTCAAAACAGTCTTCTTAACAACCTTTTTCTTCATAATATTTTATCCTTTCACGATTTTCCCTAACTTATTTATACCCATAACTATATCATGTTCTTTCAAAAGAAATATAAAAAATACCAATTCAGTCCATTACATGACTAATTTGGTATTATTTAGAATTTATCTAGGTATTATAGGACTATAACGATTAATCCGTAAAACATACTAATAAGCCTTATAATACTATCATGTTTAATAACTAAGTATCTTAATTTGGAACTAAAAACTAACGCAGTTGTAAAAATGCATGCACCTAATACTAAGCAAACTAAAATTATATTCTTAACAGAAAGTAAATCTGCAAAATTATTATTTGACAGCTTAATACAAAGATAGGTCATCAATAATATGGCAATTACTCCAAACCTAATGATGAGACTATTTTCTTCATTTGTCATTTTTAACTCCATCTTTTTTAGCTATTAACCTTTACAATTATTCCAAGCACCTAAGCCTCCAGCAACTCCACTTTGAACTTGTTGCTGATACAATTATGCTACATCCATAGTACTTCCTAGTTTTAACTTTCTTCATTTCAAAATCTCTAAGTGAGAATTCATCTCAACTTGTATTTTCATGATACAGACTTTTCCACTTCAAAATTCAAAATTTACCAATTTTACAGGTTATTAAACCTATTAGGTATTTTTTACTGATTCTTGATACCAATTTTGACAGCCCATAATAAAAACCTCGAAATTCTTATTAGAAATTCGGGGTTCATTTTCATTAAGTTAAGTTAATCAGTACAGTATATATTAGCCAAACAAGCGCATAATGTAATCGTGGTTATCCACTTTATATCGCAAGCTAGAACTAATCATTAATCCAAACGTAAAAATCCACGAAAGACTTATCAAAATCATTATGTAAATCCCATGAATAGAAAAAATATTCTCAAACCCATGATTAGAGAGATTTATACACCCTAATAACGAAGATGCTAGGGCAATTACAAAATAATTACTTACAAGTTTTCTTTCACCTTTTACCATTTTCAACACCATATTTCTTTGTAATTTTGCACTGTAGCAATGTTTTTTCTCCGTAAAACTATCTTACAGATAATTCCATCTTAAAAGCTAAAAACTACCAATTATGTAAATTACAGGACCGATTTGGTGCATTTTCATAAAAAATCAGAGTATTTCTTCAACACGAAATACTCTGATTAGCTCTATCCATCCCCGCATTAAAATACGAAGATTTCCGGACAGTTTTCATTAAAATTTATTTTCCAAGCATTTTTACCAAATATGAAGCAAACGTGTTGGATCAAGTTTGCTCAAATTGAATTGATGAACATGCTGGTTCTTATTCTCAGGAAATTCCTTTAAAAAGTCGGCCACATTGTACAAACCTGTACTATATGTCCAAACACCCTTGCTCTTTCTAATTGGATCAAGCATTTCATTTCTAATTGGATATGCAGAAATAAGGAAATGCTTGTGGTGAAATTTAAATACAAAATAAGGTAATTTAAATTCTTCAATTGCTTCTTCACGAGTCTTAGCAATTGTCACCACATTACGATAAGTTCCATATTTCTCCGTAAATTTATTGTTGAATGAAAAGTAAAAATTAGAAATGTGCACATGAGGAAAGTCTTCTTCCTTAACTCCATCCGGAACGGCAATCACATGTGAATAATGATCCAAGTTACTTTCTCTTTGAGAAAGTGCTTTATCCATTTGAGTTGGTACAATTCCATGAGCCCAATCAGGTACTTCGGGATGAGCTTCATATGAACGATACATCTGCTTAACAACTTCGGGTTTTACCCAATCATAATGCATCCTAACTTCGTTACGCTTAAGCAAACTCTCCAGAGTATTATGTTGCATTAAGTCAACAACAAACAACTCATAATGATATTTATCAACTAGTGGCTTAAAATGTTCAATCGTACTTGGGACAATATGAGTCCCATCAACGATAACAGTTTCTCCATATGACATTTTATGTTCCACGAGATTATCTACCATTTGCTCAGTACGCACAGTAACATGGCGTGGGATTACCTGATGTAAGTAATCCTCATTTTCTTCATAATATACAGTTAAATCCGCTAATAGTAATCGAATTTGATCCCGACTAATTGCATATGGTTGTAAATGATGTCGGGCAATAAAAGAAGATTTGCCTGAGCCTGGTGCACCTCGCAGTAAAAATATTTTACGCATGCTAAAATACCCCAAACTAAATCTTAAAAATACTTAATATATCGTAGTAATTTTAACATGAAGTGCACTATGATTAAAATCCCAAGTTTTCATGTTACAAATGAGAAAAGAAAAAAGTACGGAAAAACCGTACTTATCTAAGAATTTTTTTATCAATAATGTTCAATTGCGTATCCATTGTATATACGATTGGCTCCGCATTAGGAACTTCTAAATTAACAATATCATGATCATTGATATTTTCAATCTTTTTAATTAAAGCTCTCAAGCTAGATCCATGAGCGACAATTATTTGATCTTCTCCTCGAAGCATTCGACTAGCAATCTTATCATAATAATAAGGCATCAACCGCAGTTGAGTTTGATATAAACTTTCTGCACGTGGCATCAAATGTTGATCACACAGTTTATATCGTCGATCAATCATTGATGAACCTTGTTTTGGCGGAATAGAATAAAAACCACGTCGCCACTCTAATACTTGATCTTTACCAAACACCTTGCGTGAAACATCCTTATTAAGGCCTCTTAACGCCCCATAATGACGTTCATTCAAGCGCCAAGTCTTAGTAATAGGCAAATATAAAAAATCGCACACATCACTTACAATATTAGCTGTAACAATTGCTCGAGATAAGACTGAGGTATGAATATGGGTAGGGTAAAAGTCTGCTAATTGTCGAATTCTTTCTCCCGCCATTTTGGCTTGTTCGCGCCCTTTTTCAGTTAAAGGAACATCATTCCATCCTGTATATACATTAGCTGCATTTGCAACACTTTCACCATGTCTTACTAAAACTAACTTTACCATTTTAGCCTCTTAAACAACTTATTAGCAATATAATTCCTGCAATTGTAAAAATCGTTCCTAAAACCGCATAGGCTTTGACACCCTTTTTGTTATTCGGCTGTCTTCTTCGATTCCAAGCACATGCCAAATCATATAAACCAACAATTAAAACAATAATTGACGTAAATATATTTACTTCAAAAGTCATTCTTATCACCTAATTTTCATGCTTTGAATCGGAAACAATCATATCATCATTTTTTCCACGTTCACATTCCGCCTGCAAATTAATATGATTCACACCGAGTTCTTTTCTCAATTTCTTTCCTATTTCCTGGGTAATTTTTTCAAATTGACCCGCAGTAAGATTCTTTGAGACATTTACATGGGCATCTAACATAATGTAATCATCACTGTAGCGCCAAACATGGACATGATGAATATTTTTTATTTCAGGAAATGATAATACAATCTTATTAACCTTATCTAAATCAATATCTGGATTGGATTCCATTAACACATTTGCAGCTTTCATTGTAATTTCATAAGCTTCATGCAAAACAAAAACAGAAACTAACATTGTTAAAAGCGGGTCTAGCCACGTTACATTCCAAAAATAAATAAAGATAGCGCCAATTACGACTGCAATACTTGATAAAGCATCACTCATCATATGAACAAAAGTTGAACGCACATTTAAATTCTTTTTAGCATCTTTATGCATTGCCCACATAGAAATAAAATTAGCTGCTAACCCGATCAAAGCTACCACCAGCATAATGCCACCCTTAATGGGTTCTGGTTTCCAAAAACGTTGAATAGCTTCTACAAATAACACTACACTGATGACAATTAAGATAACTCCATTAGTAAAAGCCGCTAAAGTTTCAGCTCTTTGATAGCCAAAGGTCTTATTTTTATTACGACTTTTTCTACTAATTAAATGGGCAACAAAAGATAGAATAATCGCCCCCACATCACTCAAATTATGGACAGCATCAGATAACAATGCAAGTGATCCAGAAATTATTCCTCCAAAAAATTCCGTAATTGTAATAATTACATTTAGTAACGTAACAAAAATATAGCGCTTAGTTGTATGATCTTTATTCATCACAAATTTTCCTTTCGCTTCTTAGTGTACCAAAAAAAGTCCTGCTTCTGCAGTAGGACTTTTTAGAGATTTTCTGCGTTTACATTGTAATCAACAATTTCAAATTTACCATCATCATGAAGTATTCCACGAGTAACACTTCCATTATCAGGAAAAGGAACATCATGTAAGCCATCGCTTTTTTCCCAATATTTGATAGCAAGAGTCTTTATGAAATCCCCATGTGATACTAAAAGAACTCTTTTTTCATTTTTGGTAAGATCATTCAAGACATCAATTGCGCGAACCATTCTTTCATCAAGTTCTTGCTTATTTTCTGCTAAGTGACGAGGATCTGCTTTTTTAGTAGCTTCTCTAAATTTATAAATCCCTATCTGATTAATGATTTTCTGCACATCATCTACAGGACCAATTCCTGCAGCCAGTGCTACTTGTTTCCAAGTTTCATTGATATCATCACCTTCGAAACTGCCAAAGAATACTTCTCTGAATTCGGGTAACTTTTTAATCTTACCAATTTTAGAAACAATATTAGCATTCTTCATCAAATGAACTGTATCAATTGCTCTTTTTAAATCTGAAGAATACATATTATCAAAGTGAACTTGCGCTAACGCATCAGCAGTTCTCTTTAAATCATCAATTCCCTTTACTGTTAAAGGTGAATCACACCATCCTTGAACTTTGTTCAATTGATTAAACATTGTTTCTCCATGACGTACTAAATAAACCTCTGTTGCCAAGTACAAATCCCTTCTTCCTTACTTAATTATTCTCAAACAACTACTTTTATTTTACCAAATCTATTGTAAATATGCGGTATAGAATAAGTATCCTGCTAATACTAATGATAAAGCTGCTGTTATCCATCTAACCAAAGTTGGCGACATATACTTAATACTCTTTTGACCTAGATACCCTCCAACAAATAATCCAATTGCTAAAGGAATTGCCATTTTCCAATCTACTCTAGATCCAACAATGAATACAATTAAAGCTACTAGATTTCCAAGCGAGCCTAAGATATTCTTCATTGCATTTACAGTGACAAAGCTGGCATCACTAACATAAGTTAAAAAGATTAAGTTTAACACTCCAGCCGCTGCTCCAAAGTATCCAGTATAAATTCCCGCAAATAATATTCCAATATATGCGGCGATAGTTTTACCTGTAGAATGTTCACCATCTAAATCAAAAAATTTTTTACTTCCACTTAAAACTAGCATCCCTCCTGAAAAAATCACGAAGAAAGGAACTAATTTTTCAAAAACCGTCCCCGGAAAACGCAAAAGCAAAATACTCCCAAGCAGCGCTCCACTTAAGATAAAGAGTGCATATTTAGCCGCTTCACGCCAATGTCCCTTCATATCCTCTAAAGATGACAAAGCAGATCCAAAACCTGTAAAAATCAAAGCTGCTGTATTAGTAATATTAGCCATTACAGGAGGAGCGCCTGCGATTAACAGTGCTGGATAGGAAACCAAGGACGCCATACTTGCCACCGCAGAAACGACTCCCGCTAAAATGCCTGCAAAAATTAAAAAGATAATTGTCCCTATTGTTCCCATTATTTCTTATTTCCTCGTCTATTACGGTTTCATCAATTATACACCACTTCAAATGTTTAAATTCTATCTTTCTAGATTTTTCAAATAAAGACTATAATTAACTTATAGTTTTTATTTGAAAGGAAGATTTTATGACAAAAGTTGCTGTAGTTTTCGCAGACGGCTGCGAAGAAGTCGAAGGACTTAGTGTAGTCGATGTTTTACGTCGCTTAAACGTTGAAACAGATATGGTTGGTTTAAAGAGCATTAATGTACTAGGTGATCACAATATTAAATTGACTTGTGATAAAGTAGTCGATGATAGTTTACTAGATTATGACCTAGTAGCTTTTCCCGGAGGAAGAACCGGCGCTGAAAACTTACGTGATGACAAAAAATTAGCTGACTTAATGGTTAAACGTCATAAACAAGGTAAGTGGGATGCGGCAATGTGTGCAGCTCCAATTGCTCTTGGCCGTTATGGTGTTTTGGACAATGCAGATTATACCTGTTATCCAGGCTTTGAAAAACAAATTGAAAAAGATGCTCCTACAAGCCATTTTAAAGAAACTATCACCGTGACTGACAATGACAAAAAGGTGATCACTAGTCGTGGTCCTGCCACTGCCTGGGCTTATGCT
This sequence comes from uncultured Lactobacillus sp., assembly GCA_910589675.1. Lineage (GTDB taxonomy): Bacteria > Bacillota > Bacilli > Lactobacillales > Lactobacillaceae > Lactobacillus. Next base: position 9,017 of record CAJUTO010000036.1, read on the forward strand.
TATGCAATTGCAGATGCATTGGGTATTGATACCACCGAAATCAAAAAGGGCATGCTTTATGATTATTTAGCTACTCATATTCAAGAAAGCCTTTAACCATCAAATAGCTTGGAAGTAATTTCAAGCTATTTTTTTACAAAAAAAGACTAAGAAAAAATTTTTTCTCAGTCTTCCGTGCTTTACTTTATACGAATGTGATTTTTAAAGTCATAATTATTAACACTTGTTATCAAGTTGTACTAACCCTCACTGAAGAGTTCAAAGATTCAGTTTATTCAAAAATATTATTTCTATTAGAGCGTTTTGGGGTGAACAAATTTAATATAACAATAATCAAGTTGAAGGAGGAATAATGCAATAATATCATCATGTTTAAATAAATCCACTTAAACATGTACATTAAGAAAATTGCTAATTCAAAATATTCATAACGAACTCACACACTGGGGAATGTGTGAAAAATATAATATCGTTTGAGTAAACCATTAAGTAAAATAATTTCAATCAAGGTAGTTAGCAATGTAATAGAGAGTGATTGTTTAAAATTTTATCAGAAGTATTTTTAAAAATAATATTTAACAGCAACATTGATCTTAAGAAGGAATAAATGAATTTAAATCGAACCTAGATTGAGTATGGAGTAAAAGATAGGGGTAATATCTAGGTTCATTAAGTTCGCTAAAATTTACAACAATCAATATAAGTTAACTTGACTAAAATATTAATATTATAACAGCAAATATAATTATAAATAACTAATTCACTATTATTTTAATTATAACTTTAACTTGATGACATAAACTTTTTGTTATAACTCAATCTCTTTTTAGCAAAGAGATCTACAAAGGCTTCAGGTCTTTTGGGTCTCTCCTTTTCTAAAAGAAGTTATTTAAATTTTTAACCAGCTTTTATAAAGCTAGTATTAGCAAGTACTTACTAATACTTAATATAACACGATAAGAGTTATATTAAAAGATATAAGTAAATAATTTTTTTACTTTATGATACTTTTATTTTACGTTATTTTAAGCTAGTGTTCACATCTACGTAAAAAAGTTAAGATAACATACTATTTTTCAAAATGTAATATATTACTACACAAATATCCCGAAATTTTATATAAAATTATTACTAAATAATAATTAATATATTATTTTTACAAAATATAAAAAACATTCTAAATTGAATTTTTTCTTTAGCATCTGTATTATTCTTGAAAAAATAAAGATGATTCGTCATATGTCTACGAATCATCTTTACATATTAATCATTTTCAATTTTATTAATTACAGCTTCGACTAAAGCATAAGCTTGTTGAGCTTGATTCTTCACTTGAACATAATTGTTTAAATTGCTGTTATCATCAGTAAGTATTTGAGCAAAAGCAATTTGTTCCGCCATTACCAAGTTAAATAAAGAATCCCACTTCTTATCTTCAAATTTTATCTTTTTTGCAGTAATTTCGGGCATCATTTCGCGAGTAGTATTAAAAGATTTTTCCAAAATTTGTTCATCCGCATCAGTTAACTCTCGTACTAGATATGCTTGATGAATTTGGTGAACTTTAAGCAAATCTTTCAATAAAGTTCTGGTCTTAGCATCCTTAGAAACGGTTTTATCTATCTTAAGTGGCATATTTATCTTCTTTCTATATTTTATCGTCGGTAATTATTATAACAAAACCTAGATATATTTAGAGTTTTAATCTCAACTATGTATCTTCTAGTTCTTTTATAGCCCCTACTCGAGCTTCAAAGAAAAAATTTGCTATTTGGAGAGCCGAGTATTTCGGATGTTTTCTCCAGTACTGAATTACTCCTATCAATGCAGAAATACTGTAATAAGAAAACATTTCCTGTTTATCTTTAGGCATATGAAGAAGCATATAAGGATGAGACTTTATCTCTAAGTTAATCAAATAGGTCATAAGTTTGTTAGTAAAACCCAAATTGCCATTTGTACCCATTAAAATATGAAGCAAGGAAAAGTTTTCTTGAAAAACTTTTAAAAAATTTGTTAGTGCTGTTAAGTCCGGAGATTCAGTTGTACTTTGGGTTTTTAGCTGGAGATTAACGATCATTTTAGAATGTGGAGCGTCAAGCTTATGAAGAAATTTTTCTTCGATCTTTTCTAATATGTCCCATTTGTCATTATAATGACGATATATCGTGACACGATTTACATTTGCTTTCTGAGCAATCTCCTTTATAGTTACCTGATTAATATCCTTTACTTGTAAAAGCGATAATAAAGCAT
>CAJUTO010000037.1 GCA_910589675.1 uncultured Lactobacillus sp.
ATCCGTATTTCAACGGACTAGATGTAATATCATGCCCGACACACATAAAAAAATAAAAAACGTCCTTGCGGACGTTCTTTATTTATCTTCTGAATTAGTGTTTTCAGTTGTATCAGTAGCTTTTTCTTCTGGCTTACTGTCTTTTTCAACAGTCTTTTCTTCAGTTTCAACTTTTTCTTCTTTAGCTTCATTAGACTTAAGGTCTTGTGCAGGAGCTGCAGCAGTTGGAAGAACACGACGAATAGCCATTCTTTCAAATGTTAAAAAGATTCCGTCCGCATCAATAACGACAGTCTTATCACTATCATTAATTGAATCAACTTTACCATGAAGACCATCAACCATAATTACTTGGTCGCCCTTCTTAAGTTCAGACATCATCTTCATACGTTCTTGTTGTTGCTTTTTTTGTGGCTTGATCATTGAGAAATAGAAGAAAACAAAAATTGCAATCATTGCAATGATCATAAAAATATTATTCATACCGGCAGCACTTTGTGCTAAGAAAAATGTATTCAAAGTATTACACCTCATTGTTTTTATTAATTAACTTTCAAGTAATAATTATACCGTATTTTTAGCTTAACTAAAAACTTACTTTTCATCTTTTGGTGGATAACCTAATTGCAGATAAGCTTTTTGTGTAACGCTTCTGCCTCGAGGAGTTCGAGTAATAAAACCTTTTTGCAGTAAGTACGGTTCATATACTTCTTCAATTGTATCTGTATCTTCCCCTACATTAGCTGCAATTGTCTTAATCCCAACTGGACCTCCGCCATAGTTTTCAATCATCATTCTTAAAAGCTTCCGGTCCGTCTGGTCTAGTCCTTCATCGTCAACTTCTAATAAATGAAGTGAGTGCTTAGTTGTTACTAACGAAATAGCTTCTTCACCCTTTACTTCAGCAAAATCACGCACACGTTTAAGCAAGCGGTTAGCAACACGAGGCGTGCCACGAGAGCGACGTGCTAATTCAATTGCTGCTTCAGGATCAATCTTTGTATTAAAGACTACACTAGATCTTTGAATTATTTTTTCCAAATCTTCAACAGAATAGTACTGCATATGTTCAATAATTCCAAAACGATCTCTTAGCGGCGCAGACAGTTGACCCGCTCTAGTGGTTGCCCCAATTAAGGTAAAAGGAGGTAGCGGTACATGGACTGCATGTGTTGTTTGACCTTCTCCAACAACAATGTCGATATAAAAATCTTCCATTGCTGAATAGAGAACTTCTTCCACGGGTTTTGCTAAACGGTGGATCTCATCAATGAATAGAACATCCCCCGGATTCAATTCTGAAAGCAGCGCTACTAAGTCTCCAGCCTTTTCAATTGCTGGTCCGGATGTACTCTTTAAATGAACCCCCATTTCATTAGCAATTACAAAAGCCAAAGTAGTCTTACCTAATCCAGGAGGTCCATACAAAAGAACATGATCTAAAGCTTCATCACGTTGTTTTGCTGCTTTAATGTATATTTTCATCTCGCTCTTAACTTTATCTTGTCCAATATATTGAGCAAGTAGTTGCGGACGCAGCGATAATTCGATTGTTTCATCTTCTTCACTACTTTCTGCTCCTATAATTCGTTCTTCCTCGTTCACATCTTTCACTTCCCTATCATCAATTAATTTCTAAATTTTATTTCTTAAGTAGTAAAGCCAATGCTTCCTTAACATAACCATCAGCAGTGTTTTCAGGTAATTTTGCTAATTTTGGCGTAATTCGATCAACTTCTTTTTGGGTATAACCAAGTGCTACTAAGGCAAGTAAAGCATCTTGCAGACTTGGAGTAAGATCGGCAGCAGCAGTTGATTTTTTTACATAGTCGCCTAGTTTTCCCTTCAAGTCTAAGACAATCTGGGAAGCAGTCTTTTTTCCTACTCCCGGGAAACGAGTCAGGTATTTTACTTCACCATTTTGAATTGCACTAGCCAAAGAATCAGTATCTTCAGCAGCCATAATTGCCACAGCAGACTTAGGTCCAATTCCTGAAACACTTAATAATTTTAAAAATAATTCTTTATCTTCTAAAGACAAAAAACCATACAAAGTAATTCCGGTATCTCTTACAACTTGCTCAACGTAAATTGTTGCAGGTTGATTTTCATCATAACTATAAGGAGTGGGACAAAGAATCTTATAGCCAACTCCGTTTACATCTAGAACGATATAAGCTGGATCAATTTTTGTTACTATTCCCTTGAGATATTCAAACATTTTACCTACTCATCTTTTTTAAACATCTTGTTAAGATCATTTTCGCTTAACTGGATAATAATTATTTTTCCTTCAAAATCTTGATAAGGATCACTACTATTTCTTAATTCTTTTAACAACTCTTGTGCTTCAACTGGATTGAGCATTCTTCTTCTAGCACTTTGACGCATAGTTATTTCGCCAGCAATTTGCGCTTTAAGCTTAGAAATATCATGCTCAGTTTGATTTAAATATAAGTCCAAAATCATCCGGACATTTTTTTCAGCATCGGGCTGAAGCCACATAGGATATGTTCTCAAGATCAGGCTATTTTGACCAAAATCTTCTAAAAATAAGCCAAATTCTTGAAGATTTTCTAGATTTTCTTTTAATTTCAAATAATCAACATTGCTAAAGTCCAAAATTAAGGGACTAAGAAGACCTTGCTGAGAAATATTTTCACTATTTAAATCTTGAAGAATTTGATCATAAGCTAAACGGCGATATGCGTTAACCTGATCAATTAAATACAGATCTTCCTCATGGTGAGCAATCAAGTAAGACTTAGTTTGTCCCATATAAGTCAATTCAGGTAGATTATTAGCTAAAATTTCATCTCCAGATGAGATAATACTATCATCTTTTCCTTGCATATCCTTTTCTTCATCAAAAGGACTCAATTGTACTTGTTGATTTACGTTGTCATTCCACGTTGACGTAATCACATATTTATCATCATTACGCACCTGGTCTAAGCTAACAAAATTAGCACCAGTTTCATGCACTTCAGCGTTTTGGTCAGGTTCAACTTGCGGAGTAAATTCAACAGGACGAGCAGTATTAACTACATCTTTATTTAAGTTGAATTTCAATTGATCAATATTAGTTGATTTTTTAGGCGCTAATAAATTATTTAACCCTGAATCAATCTGATTATTTTGTTCTAAAGCTTCAGAAATACTAGTAGTTAACAGACGCTCTAACTCTTGTTCCTTTGACAAACGCACTTCTTGCTTAGTTGGGTGAACATTGACATCAACTAAAAGAGGGTCAAGTTCAATCTTTACTACTGCAATCGGATAACGACGCGGTCTTAATTTATTGCCATAGCCAGCCATAATTGCTTGGGTTAACCGGTAGTTTTTGATATAGCGTCCATTTAATAATAAGGAAATAAAGTTGCGGTTCGACCGAGTAGTATTAGGATCAGAAATTAAGCCGCTAATCTCAAAGTCTGGGCTCTTTCCCTTAAGGATGTTCATTTTTTCAGCAAGCTGCCGACCATAAATATTAGCTATGTCTTGCCTTAAATCATCACGCCCATTGGTCTTTAACAAGACTTTGCCATTATTAGTTAAGGTAAACGAAACGTCTGGATGTCCTAAAGCTAAACGGTTAACAATATCAACAATCTTTAAAATTTCAGTTCTTTCAGAGCGCAAATATTTTAAACGAGCTGGCGTATTAAAGAATAAGTCGCTAACTGTAATTTTGGTTCCTTTAGGCGAAGCTGCATCCTCTTGAAGCTTCTTTTCACTACCTGAAAAAATTGCCCGTACGCCACCTAAATTATCATTACTTGTCGTTACTTCTACATGAGAAACAGCTGCAATTGAGGCTAAAGCTTCTCCGCGAAATCCTAAAGTAGAAATATTAAATAGGTCTCGTTCAGTCGCAATCTTACTAGTTGCGTGACGAGTAAAGGCTAAATCAATTTGATCTTTAGCAATTCCGCTACCATTATCTTGAACTGTAATTTGCTTTAACCCAGCATCAATAAAGTCAATTCTGATTCGCTTGCTTCCTGCATCAAGAGAATTTTCACATAATTCTTTTACAACACTCGCTGGTCTTTCAATAACTTCACCAGCTGCAATCTGATTAGTTAGTTCAGGCGACAGTTCATGAATTTTACTCATGATTCTCAGTCCTTATCTTTCAATTCCTGCTGCCACTGAGCCACTAATTCCATAACTTGGAGGGGTGTCTTGTCAGCAAGATACACATTTTGAATCTCATCTAATACATCTTTTTCATCATCTGAAATTGCTGGTGCACTCGCTTCTTCAGGAACAAAGAGATCAAGTTGTTCACTAGCTGGTTGCAGTTCACTAGCGCCTTGCTTTTCTAACCGCTTAAGCATTGTTGTTGCTTCACGCAAAACCTTGTGTGGTAAACCTGCTAATTGAGCAACATGAATACCATAAGATTGATCGGCAGGTCCTGGAAGAATCTTGTGTAAGAAAATTAACTTTCCATTTTCTTCTGTTGCTCCTACATGAATATTCTTCAAATGCTTGAGCGTTTGATCTAAATCGGTTAATTCATGGTAGTGTGTAGCAAACAAGGCCTTTGCGCCAACTTTGTCATGAAGGTACTTAACAATTGCACCAGCAAGTGCCATTCCATCATAAGTAGCTGTACCTCGGCCAATTTCATCAAACAAAACTAGCGACCGCTTAGTTGCATGTTGCAAAGCGTCGTTTGCTTCGCTCATTTCTACCATAAAAGTACTCTGGCCAGAAATCAAATCATCTGCTGCACCAATTCGAGTAAAAATTTGGTCAAAAATTGGTAAGGTTGCACTATCAGCTGGAACAAAAGAACCAATCTGCGCCATGATTGCAATTAAAGCCATCTGACGCATATAGGTTGATTTACCAGACATATTTGGTCCAGTAATCAAGAAAATATTAGTATCTTGATCCATCTTCACGTCATTTGGAATATAACTACCTGCAGTCATGACTTGTTCAACAACTGGGTGGCGTCCATTAACTACATTAATTTCTTGCTTATCAGTCACAAAGTTAGGACGAACATAATTATTTTGTTCACTAACTGTCGCAAAATTAGTTAAAACATCTAGACTTGCGATTTGTTTAGCTAGTTTTTGCAAGGCAGGGATGTACTTTTTAACATCTTCTCTCAGCTTTACAAATAAATCATATTCTAGACCAGTTGATTTTGCTTCAGCTTCTAAAATTAAAGCTTCATGTTCCTTTAAGTCAGGCGTAATATAACGTTCTGCATTAGTTAGGGTCTGCTTTCTAGTGTAGCGATCAGTTGGCACCTTACTCTTATTCGAATTTGTAACTTCAATATAGTAGCCAAAGACTTTGTTATAACCAACTTTTAGATTATTAATTCCAGTTACTTCACGTTCATGACTTTCCATTTCAGATAGCCACTTCTTACCATTATTCATGGCATCCCGGTAGCGGTCTAATTGTTCTGAAACGCCCTCTCTAATTAATCCACCTTCAGTCGTTGGAAGTGGCGGATTATCCACAATGGTGTTGACGATTAGGTCATGAATTCCTTTTAGTGGGTCAATTTGTTTAGCATAGTTTTGCAGATGTGGATTACTTGTTTCAAGCAGTGCATTCAAAATTTCAGGAATTGCACCTAAAGAATGCGCTAATTGAAGCATTTCACGTGCATTAACTGAACCAAAAGCAATTCGACCTGTTAATCTTTCTAAGTCATACACACCCTTTAAGCTGTCGATAACTTTTTCACGGGTAAAGTAATCATCAAGAAGGGCTTGAACCATTTCTTGACGACGTGTAATTTCTGTAACTGAAAGAAGTGGTCGCTCAATCCAAGATTTTAATAAACGTCCACCCATAGCAGTACTAGTCTTATCTAAAAGCCAGAATAAAGAACCCATCTTCTTAGATGTTTTAGCTGACTTAATTAACTCTAAGTTAGTTTGAACCGTGTGAGACATCTGTAAGTATTGCGTTGGTTCGTAGCTTTGAGCAACTTGCAGGTGGGCTAAACTACGCTTTTGGGTTGAAAGAAGATATGCAACTAATTGCTTAGTAGCTTTAATTTCAGCGTCATCAGTTAAATTCTGAGCTACATAAGAAATTTCTGCATGTTCACCTTTAACTTCAACAGGTTCAGAAACAGTAATATTAGCCTTCTTCAAAAAGTCCTTATTTAAGTCAGTTAAGTGGCCGTTATACACAACTTCTCGTGTTTGAAGTGACAATAATTCGTTTGCTACTGCTTCAAAGTCAGTTAGATGAGTGGAAAAAGTTTCCCCAGTGGATAAGTCACTGTAGGCTAAACCAAAGCCAGAATTTGTAGAAATAACAGAAGTTAAATAGTTGCTGTCTTTTGCTTGATCTGGCCGCTCTTGCATCATGGTACCCGGCGTAATTAATTGAATAATTCCGCGTTTAACCATCCCTTTAGCTTTTTTCGGATCTTCAAGTTGTTCACAAAGTGCTACTTTATAGCCCTTTTCTACTAAAGTATTAACGTAAGTATCCACAGCTAAATGAGGCACGCCTGCCATTGGAATTGGATTTTTAGTTTTATTTGAACGATGAGTTAAGGTTAATTCTAGAATTTGTGCACCTTTGATTGCATCATCTTCAAATAATTCATAGAAATCACCCACACGATAAAACAAAAACGCATCGGGATATTGTTCCTTAATTTCGTAATATTGCTTCATCATCGGTGTCGTATCTTTTTTTGCCATTCGTTACCAAATATCCTTTCTTCCAAAAACCTATGTTCTATTATAACGTAAAAATGTTAACTCTTGAGACGCAAAAAAATTCTCCATGCCTAATTGCATGAAGAATTTTATACTATTCATCAACTGAGAGGGATATAGATCTTTTTAATTTCACTTTGAAAAAGGAAGTTATAATCACTAAAACTACAGCCAATATTGAAAATAGAATCCAGCTATATAAAGGAGAAAATCCATTTGCTATTCCTAAAAATAATACTTGTCCTATAGGCGCACCAATTAATACTAACATTTGAAAAAGACCATTTGTAGATGCCAACTGCGTATCAGGTACTATCGTCATAATTAAAGCACTGAGGCGAGGATTTATTTTTCCAGCTAAATATCCTGTAATTAAAATAATAATTGCTAATAGCCAAAACGATGTATGTCTAATAAGTACGATAGCTAGTAGTAACAAGGAAAGTGAACAGTAACTTAGCAAACTCTCAATAGAACTTTTCTTAAAAAAATCATTAACAAATAAAGCACCTAAAATAGTACCTACTGAAAATAGAATGTTTATTCCAGCAACAGTATACCCATAATTTAAAAAATATAATGCTTTATATTTTAAAAGTGAGACATTAATTAATGGAATCATGGCTGCACCTAAAAAATTGATGCAAACAGCTAATATTATAATTATTAATAATCTCTTTTTTCTAGTTAAGAGATTAAATGAATTTCTGAGAGAGCTATTTGATCCTGTATTATCATTATTCAAAATTTTTATCTGGCTTTCAGCAACTTGGAGTTGTTGCCTATGAGCAAAAATAATTAGTCCAGCAAGACCAAATGTCACTGCATTAATCAATCCAAAAAGCGGATAATTATAATTAAAGCCGACAATTAATGTAGCTCCAATAGCCTGAAAAACTACTTGAATAGTGGTGTTAGAAGCAGTATATAATCCCATTGCTGAGTTTAAATCTTTTTCAGCAACCGAATGCTGCAAGAGCGGAAGCGATAAACCATTTCCAAAATTTCCTAAAATATCTGAAATGATATTAATCAGCAGCAATACTAAAAATAGCCCAAAAGATTTATTCAAACCGATTAAAAATGTGAGTGCCATAAAAAGTAGTGCCTGGCTCAAACGAGTAAGAATCATATAGTTTACTTTTTTAGAAGCTCGATCTGCCCAAACACCAATTATCACTGATAATAAAGCCGGTACTATAGTAGCCATTGAAGCGAGTGAAACAGCAAGAGATTTATTTGGAACAGTACTAGCATAAATGACAAAAACAATATCATATAAGCTATTACCAATTGAATCAATTAAGTCAGAATTTAGAAGGGTACGGTACTTTATATTTTTTAAATATTCGTTCATGGAACTAGCCCTTTCATATTATTATTTTCTAGCGATTGAATAAATGTTTAATTAAACTATAATCATTTCTCAGCTATATTTGTTAAAATTTGCAAATTTGCAAATTATTTTGGCAAGTTCATTACGAATATCTCATAACCTGAGAAAGATAACACTTTTAGCAACTCATCAGCTTTTTCTCTATCATTTGTAAATAATGCTTCAAAATATTGGCCAAGTAACTTATACATTAATAAATCTGGAATAGCTGACATATTATAAAGGATCAACAAAACTTGACTTAATTGAGTTCTATCATTGTCTTTATAGCTTCTCCCTAAATAATTAATACAGATAGAACCTATTCTTCTCTGTCTTTCAAAAGAATATTGATTTATTGTGTCCCCATATCTTTTCACAATTTCTTTCATATACATATTCAATCGATCCATATTAAAGATCATCATTGAACTTCCAAATAATTGTAGAAAAACCTTATCTGTTGTCCAATCTTCAGCTTCATCTAGTTTTTTTGAAAATTTTTCTATTATTTTTGGATCAAGATCATCAAGATTATTTTCTAAAATTTTTTCCATCAAAGTAGCGTCTAGTAATAAAGTAGTAAGACCATCATTTTTTTTAGACTCTTCTTTAATTTGCTTTATCTTATTAAGATCTCGTTCATAAAATGCAACAGCCAATTCATTTAGTTTTTTATCTTCTAGTTCCTTACTGTCTCTTTGATCCTTTGGATTTAATAAATCAGTAATATTAATATGATTCAGCTGCACTATTTTAAAAAATTCACTCGTCCTTAAATCCTGCTCTCCACTTTCTACGCGTGAATACTGGGAAACGGAAACTATTCCCCCTAGAAATTTTTTCTGTGTTAAGTGTCTCTTTTTACGTTCTTGATATAAAAATTTGCCTATCTCGGTTCTTTCCATTGTTCCCACCATATTTTTCCTATTTCTTTATTTACGAATAATTTTAAGTCAATTAGAATTGATCTTCACTCTGTTTTCATATGAATTATATAAAAAAATTCTCCATGCCTGCTTGCATGAAGAATTTTTCTAACATTAAATATATGCATTTTTCTGTAAGTTATACATTTCTTGATATTTTGCATTTTTATTTAATAAATTAGCATGAGTATCAAAGCCACTAACTTTTCCACTATCAAGGAAGAGTACTTTATCAGCAAACTTAACTGCAGACAGTCTATGCGTAACAAAGAAGATCGTCTTTTGGTTGTTTTCTCTTAAAAATCGCTCATAAATTTCTGCTTCACTCTTAGCATCTAACGCTGCTGTTGGTTCATCTAAAAATTCAATTTTACCATTTGCGTATAAGTCTCGTGCTAAAGCAATCTTCTGCCATTGACCACCGGATAAGTCAGTTCCATTTTCAAAATCTTTAGCTAGAATCGTGCTTAGTTGCAGATGATCATTTGCCAGCAAATTATTTAAGCCTGCTGCTTTCAAAACATTATTTACTCGCTCTTCATTAAATGAATATCCCGTAATCACATTTTCTTTAAGCGTTAACTTAAAACGAGAAAAATCTTGGAAAGTAGCTGATAAATTTTTATGTAAGTCAAAAATACTAAAATCTTTTAAATTATCATCATCAATTGAAATAGCTCCAGTAGTCGGGTCATAAAATCGCATTAACAACTTTACTAAAGTAGATTTTCCTGATCCATTTTCACCAACAATTGCGATCTTTTCGCCACTATTTACTGAAAAACTAATATTGTGTAAAACTTCATCATCGGAAAATGGGTATGTAAATGAAAGATCCTTAACTTCAATCTTCTTAAACTCATCAGGAAATTCTTGCTTTCCATTTTTAAAATCATCGTGATATTCAAGAAAATTAAAGTACTTTTCAATCCACAGTAAGGAATCATAGAGTAGACTGCTATCTTCCACTACTCGTGCCATACTTGTGGAAATATAACCAATTACAGAAACAAACATTAACAAAACGCCAACTTCTAGAGCACCAGTTCTCACCGAGTTAGTAAACCAATAAAAACCGTAACCAACCACTCCAACAGTTAGAAGAACAAATAATGAACTAACAGCGAGTTGCTTTTTACGAATTTGATTTACATCCCTTTTAGTCTGTTCAAATAAGGTCGTATACTTTTCAGTAATTTTAGGAAACATATTAAAAAGTCGAACTTCTTTAGCATCCCTGCGGTCTAACAACAAACTACTATAGTAATGTAAGTATCTAGCATTCTTGCTTCTTTCAACCATTGTCTCAAATGATTGCTGCTGAATACGGTAATAAGAAATACTTTGCGGCACCATTACAACTAATAATAAAAGCGCCAGCCACCAATTATAGCGAGCCAAGTACACTAACATAAAAGCTAACGTTAGAAACGACTGCAAAACTGATACTCCAAAAACAATCAAATTAACTGGACGCCAGCTTGCATCATCTCGAAGCATTTGTAAATCATCAAAGTATTTACTGTCGTCAAAAATCCTAATTGACTGTAAATCTTCAGATTTTTTCATCAAACTAATGTTAATGAAACCTGTTAATTTATCAGTTAAAATTCCCTGCACCATTGTTGATAAAGATGGTAAAAACTGTTGAAACGCAGTCGCTACAATCCATACAATGATCATTTCCATAAAGGGTGAATGATTAGTAACTTGATCAATTACCTTTTGTCCAGCTGCTACGGCAATTAACAGAACTACCGCTTGCAAGGGTGCTAATAATAAAACGCAAGTCGCAATTAGAGGTGCTGATTTAAAGAATAAATGATAAGTTCTAGCTAATTCTTTGAAGTACTGATTTAATTTTTTAACGTGATTCATTTTGTCCTCCTTGATGAACGGATTCAACAAAATGAATTGTAATTATTCTCCGCTCACCTATTTATTGTCTTGTAAATTTTGATGAGCATTTAATACTACTGTCGGCATAATTTGATCCTCCTTATTTAATATTTTTATTAGATTATACTATATAAATCCATTTTTTATTAATAATGTGTTAATTAATATAGAATTTCCTATTTAAAGAATTAGTTACTTTTTTTAGTATAATATTTTTTCCGCTGATTGTAAAATTAAATTGAACACTTGATAAAAAATAAAAAGTCCATTCG
>CAJUTO010000038.1 GCA_910589675.1 uncultured Lactobacillus sp.
TTAATATACCTGATTTATTCTTTTTTGGCAAGTACTTTTTGATAAAAAAATAAAGTTATTGAAAAAATTTCAATAACTTTACTTCAATTACTCTATTTGCGATCTTCTGGATGCTCGATCGCTCTTAGACTTCTACGAAATTCTTTAAAAATAGTTTGTGGATCTTCTTTAAAATCATGACTAATCCAAACTTGAATTCGTGAACAAATATGACTCGAACAATCATCAATCGCTTTAACATAAAAAGGTCCTCGGGGACGCATATAATCCTCTAATCCTTCAAAAAGAGTCTTTTTAAGACTTTGGTATGCATTAATTTTTCTTTCTACTTCTCCTACTTTTCTTCCTTTTGAGATCAACATGAATAAATTAGCATAATAAATTTTGTTATCATGTAATTCAACGAGAACATCGTAAACTAATTGTTCAATATTTTTATTATAAGTTCTCAAAATATAACGTAATTTTTTATTTAAAACAAGAGTAACAAAATTTGCCATTGTACCATAACGTCGTTGAAATTCATTTTGTGAAGTTCCTGCTAAGCTACATAAGCGAGTAATTGTAAATTTATCTATTTTCTTAACATTCAACTTCTTCTTTAATATGATTTCATATTTTATCATATTCTAATCCTTACCTTCTTTCTATAACTATAACGTTTTAATAATTGGTTTATTAATTATAATTTATTATATATATTTTTTTGATAAACCTATAAAACTATACCAGGTTAGACTAGAATATACAATTTAAATATTCAAAATTATTAAAAAATATTTATTAACTATAAGTAAAATATTATATATCCATAACAAAAAGCAAAAAATGAGCATCCCTACCTTGGATGCTCATTTTTCTAAACTCGATATTTACGACGTAATTCACGATCTTGATCTCGCTTCTTGATCGTTTCACGCTTATCATATTCTTTTTTACCTTGCCCAATACCAATTAAAACTTTAGCAAAACCATGCTTTAAATAGACCTTAAGAGGGATAATAGCAATTCCTCTTTCAGATTGGGCTTTTGCTAAATGTCTAATTTCTTTTTTATGTAAAAGCAAGCGCCTGCTTCTTAAAGGATCATGATTATAACGATTTCCTTCTTTATATTCACTAATATGAACATTTTCTAAAAAAGCAGAACCATCAATAATTTGCACGTACCCATCTCGCAAACTGATTCGGCGTGCACGAATTGATTTAATTTCTGTTCCCGTTAAAGCAATTCCTGCTTCAAAAGTATCCTTTATGAAATAATCATGTCTTGCTTTTTTATTTTGAGCAATTAGATTTTCCTGTTTTTCTTTCATAAAATCCAGTCCTAGTGTTTTCTAGCTCCCACATGAACGTTATTTTGGGCACGTCCACGATATTGCCCATGTCCATTATTACGACGCCCATGATCATTTCTGAAGCCGCGATTTCCATGACGCTTATTATTCATTCCGCGATCATGATGCGCATGTTTTGGAGCATTAGGATCATAAATCTCAAAGTCTAATTGATGTTGTTCCACATTTGCATTAATCAAAGTAACTTTTATTGGCATCCCTATCTTGAATTGTTTATGGGTACCACGTCCAGTTAAAGTCAATCTCTTTTCATTAAAACTGTAGAAATCATCAGTTAAATTAGAAATATGAATTAAACCTTCAACTGTATTTGGAAGTTGAATAAACATACCAAAACTAGTTACTGAGGAAACTACCGCATCAAAATGTTGACCTACTTGATCTGCCATGTATTCAGTCATCTTCAAGTCATTTACTTCACGTTCAGTATCAATTGAACGTCTTTCTTGAGTTGAAGTTTGTTCAGCGACTTCTGGCAATTGACTGGCAAAGTGCTTTTGAGTTTCTTCACTCTTATTATCTGCATAAGAATGAATCATTCGGTGAACCATTAAGTCAGAATACCGACGAATTGGTGAAGTAAAGTGAGTGTAATACTTTGCTGCCAAACCAAAGTGACCCAAAGCTTCATCTGAATAATGGGCTTGCTTTAAGCTTCTAAGCATCATCATTTGAACAACTGCTTCTTCAGGAGTTCCTTCAGTCTTAGAAACCACTTTTTGTAAATCAATAGGCTTAACATCGTTTGGATCAGCCTTTACGTTTAATCCAAAGGCACTACAGAATTCAAAGAAACTAGTAATTCTTTCAGCATCTGGAGTTTCGTGAACACGGTATAAGAATGGTAAATTCTTCTTGTAATAGTCTTCGGCCACAGTTTCATTAGCCATCAACATGAAGGATTCAATCATCTTTTCAGCGGTTCCACGTTCATGTAAAACAATATCAGTTGGCTTACCCTTGTCATCAACTACAATTTTTGCTTCTGGTTCTTCAAAATCAATAGCTCCACGTTGATGACGCTTCTTGTAAAGAATATTATGCAAATCGGCCATATCTTCAAGCATTGGACGCAATTTTACATATTTATCTTCTAAGCCATCCATTTCACCCTTTAAAGTCTTATTGACCTTGTTGTAGGTCATACGACCATGTGAGCGCATCACAGATGGATGAATACTGTAGTTTACTCGTTTACCTTCTGGCGTGATTTCCATATCACAAGAAAGTACCAAACGCTCCACACCTTCATTTAAAGAACAAATACCATTTGATAAACGGAATGGAAGCATTGGAATAACACGGTCTACCAAATAGGTACTGTTTCCTCTAGCAAAAGCTTCCTTATCAAGAGGAGTATTTTCAGTAACATAGTGAGAAACATCCGCAATATGAACACCTAAGTGGTAATTTCCGTTAGGAAGTTTCCAAACTACTACCGCGTCGTCAAAGTCCTTTGAATCATCCCCATCAATAGTTACTGCAGGTTGATCAGTAATATCAACTCTGCCTTTTTTATCTTCTTCAGTAACATGATCAGGAATTGCATTAGCTTGAGCCATTGCGTCTTCAGGCCATTCTGTTTTAACATCATGTGCGGCAACAATTGACATGATATCAACACCTGGATCATTCTTATTACCAATTACCTCAGTAACTGCACCAGTCATTGATTCTGGATATTCTTTGTTAGGATAATCTTTAATAGATACCTTTACCATGTCTCCCATTTGAGGAGTAATTCCATTTTCAGAAATATATACACGATACCGGTGAAGCTTTTTATCGTTACTTAAAACATAGCCAATAAAATGACTCTTCTTTACTTGTTCATCAGTCATAGGATGAAATTCGCCAACTAAAGTCTCCAAGCCATGTTCAACGATTTCTTCAATGCGACCTTCAGGTCCCTTACCATTCCAAGGATTTCCCCCAGCAGTAATTTTAACCCTTACGCGGTCACCATTAACTGCATAATCAGTGTAATCACTTGAAACAAAGACATCTTCAGCATTTTCATCGTCTAAACGAACGAAACCAAAACCCTTATCGTTGGCCTTAAATTCACCTTCAACAACAGTATTTTCTTTTGCCAATTGATATTGACCCTTACCGTCTGTAATGATCTTTTTTTCGTGTTCCAACACAGATAGAGCTTTGATAATATCACTAAAATTACCTAAGCGATCACGTCGACTCATCTTTTCTATTTGATCTACCCGATATTGTTTTTGAGGATCATGCCGAAAAATTTCTAATACACCGGCCAAAGTCTTATTGTTTTGTGCCATATCGTTAATCTCCGTTTCTTATTAAAAATATAAAAAAGCCTCCCATACATTTTGATCGGGAGGTTACAAACAATTATTATTTTGAAGATAAATATGCTAATACAATAGCGAATACGAAAAATAGCACCAACAACACTGAAGTTACTTTTTCCATAAATGCTTCAAAACCACGTTTTTTGGTTTGACCACTAAAAACTGCACCGCCAGAAAGGGCATTTAATGCATCTTGTTGTTTTTGCGGCTGCATCATCGTTGCGATGACGATTAAGATTGAAACAATAATTAGTAGCGTCATAAATAAATTGTACAATGCGCTGCCTCCAATACACAGATACGATTACTGAACAATTTTATCACAAAATCAATTATTTTGCAGATTTATTTTTTAACTCCGGCGCGTCAGTCTTAAATTTCGACTGAGTTGTCTTCTTATGATTTTTATACCATAAGGAAGTTTTATTGCTTGATGAATCAAGCTTCTTCAATGCAACCTCTTTATTATAATCATAATCACTTGGCTTCACCTTTTCAAACCAAACGGGTTTATAAAAGCGAAGGAGGTTCCCATCAATCACTCTATCAGAAAGGGAAAGTTGAGTAGTGACTTGATTAGAAAGTGAGGATAATTTTGTCCTTAACTTTTTATCAGGATCAACAATCTTTTTCCCTGTTTTGGTGTAGTAATAACTACCTGACACTTTTGCATATTCGGGCGTAATAAAGTCACCATTTCTTTGTGCTACTAATTGTGGTGCATTCTTACTCAAAAGATCATGACCAAATTGGATAGTATCTTGATTTTTAATTCCTAATAAATTAAGCAAAGTTGGCAAAACGTCAATTTCTCCACCATAAGTTGGATCAATTTTACCTTTAAGTCCCTTCATATGGAACATTAAAGGTACTCTTTGAAATTGTAAATTATCAAAGTCATTAAAACTTTCCTTCTTAAGTAGTTGGGCGCTGGCTTTATGGTGATTTCCAGAAATACCGTAGTGATCTCCATAAAACATAATCAACGTGTTCTTATCTAGACCTGTTTTATGCATCCATTTCATTAATTCACCAATGGCTTGATCTAAGTAATGGGCCGTCTGAACATAACCATCAACGGTTTCATCATTGGTATCAGTTTTTGAAATTGTCTGATTCTTTTTGTCAATTTGATATGGATAGTGATTAGTTACTGTAATCATCTTTAAATAAAATGGTTGTGGTAATTTCTCAATATACTTAATTGACTGATCAAAGAAAATCTTATCTTTTAAACCATAACCGATATAGTAATCGGGCTTATTTACATAATAAGACAAAGGCATGAAGTATTGATAGCCAAATGACTTATAGGCGTTATTTCGATTCCAAAATGAACCTGCTCCTCCGTGCATCACAGCCGTAGTATAACCTGCTTTTTGACTCAAAATTGCAGGGGCACTTTCAAAAGTATTAGAAGTACCATAACTCGACATAGCTGAGCCTGCTTGGAGTCCATAGAGAGAATTTTCCAACATCATTTCAGCATCAGATGTTTTCCCTTGTCCCACTTGATTAAAGAAATTATCAAAGCTAATGGTATCTTTAGCATGATAAATTTTATTTAAGTTAGGAGTTACTTCTTTTCCCTTCCACTTGTATCCAATTAAAAATTGTTGGAAACTTTCTAAGTGAATAACTAAGACATTTTTACCTTTAGCAACTCCAGTATATTCTGGATTAGGTTTAACATAATTGGCTTTTAAATACTTTCGGACCGATTTAATATCTGAAACATTGGCTTTAGCCATTTGTGCACTAGTTTGAGCTGTTTTAAACCCATCATAAATTGCATACTCGTTCATCCCTAAATACTTAACAATATAATTATTGTCAAAAGTCCTAGTCAAAAGTCCTGAACGATCATGTTGTGCCATCAATAAATTAAATCCCATAAAAGAAAGAGCCAAAACTTCAATTAAACTTGTTACTTTAAGTTTTAAAGGTCTAATATCGATTTTTATTAATTTTGTAGCAAGTAAAATTACTACAATCAACACATCAATAAACGCTAAAAAATCAGAAGGTTTTGTAATGCCAACAATACTTTTCCCTAAATTATCTGCTGTAGAACCAGATGTTTTGATGATAGAAAGTGACAAGAAATTGGAAAATTCCCGATAGTATAAAATATTTGCAAATAGCCAAATACTTAAAAGCAAATCGATGATAACAATAATCCAATATGACTTTCTTCCTTTAAAAAATAATCCGATTCCTAATAAAAGCATCCCGGCTGGTAATGGATTAATTAGCAATAAAAAATTCTGCATTGGGCCAACTGCACCCAAGTTAAATTTATTAATGTATACCCAGTAAGTCTTTAGCCAAAATAAAATTAAAACCAGGGTAAAAAATCCTAGTTTTGTACGGGTCAACCACTGGATGAATCTATTGTTGGACATTATATCCCCCTTTTCTTCGTTAATTAATCTTACTACTGGTCAATTATCTAGACATCTGTTTTTAGTAAAAATTAATCATTTTCAGGTCCCTTGATTTTCTTAGGTTTAAATATCCAACCAAAAATACCTAGGATCATACCAAAGAAATAGGTTGCAAATCTCCATAAAAACATCCCTAAAACCAACAATCCATGGGAAGAAACGAATGTAGCAAATAAAGTTTGGAAACTATATTCAGCTCCTCCAGATGCCCCTGGAATTGGAATAATTGCCATAAACATAATGATCATAATATTCATTTGGGTAACAGCTATCCAAGAAGCATGAACATTTAATGCGAGTAGAACCATATAAGGTATTGAATAAAAAATTAGTAACTGTAATAAAGTTAAAATGGTAGCGACAAGAAGCTTTTTCTTTTCTTTTTTTAACTTTTGACTCTCGGCATAAAAAGTTTCAATTTTTTCCATAGTAGCTTGGCGCCATTTTTCAACCCGCTCTTTTTTCATAAACTTGGCTAAAACGTTCATTATCCAGTTTGTAGCTTTTTTTGTCCACTTGTAAGCAAACATTATTGCCAATAAAAATAAGGTTGAACCTACATGAATCAATAAACCAATCACAATAAAAATTGCCAAACCAGAAAAACTAGTCGCCACCATATGAAACCCAAAGAGGATAGTTAGAACATAGGCAATAAAAACAGCTACTTGGTAGATGATAAATTTCATCAAAAGAAGTGAAGTAGCTCTTCCTCCCTCAATTCCCATTTGAATCATGGCCGCAAGTTGTGCTGGTTGTCCCCCTGTCGACATGGGAGTAATGGCATTAAACAAAGCTTGAATAATTGGAATTCTAAAAAACGACCACTTGCTTCTTCTAGGCTCATTTTTTCGGTGTGCTAAAACTGCAATGATAGATGCTTCACACACATAAGACAAAATCATCAAAACGAAAATCAAAACAAAAGCAACTATATTTATATTTTGAGCCGCTTTGATTAATTCATTGATTGGTGTAGTTTTCAGATCGCTATAAAGTACAAAGGCGCTGATTGCTAATACAACCAGTATGCCCCATAAATGTTTTTTATTCATTAACGAATTTGACCTAACTTTCTACCTAGATCATATTGTTCGTGATAAAAGTCACTCCAAATATTAGTTAAATTGTCTTCAGAATATTCATCACTAGCTTTTAAAGAAAGATCGCTATATTTCTTCAAAACAGCTGGATTATTGATCACATGCTTTAACACTTGATCCATTTCCTCAAAATTCTTTCCACTCATATAGTAGCCATCAATAATCGCCTTATAAAGATCTAAATCTCTTAAAAGAACCGGTGTCCCACAACTAAAGGCTTCTAGAACTGACATTGGGAAGAGTTCATCGTAGGAAGGGAGAACAAATAAATCTGCCATATTTAAATAATCTACCAATTTCTCACGATTCACAATTCCTGTAAATTTCAAATTCTTAGGAGGATTATCTACTAATTTTTTATAGTGATCATACCCATCCGTGATTTTACCAAAAGAAAATCCTCCGGCCCAAATAAATTGAATATCTGGATTAGCTTTAGCCATTTTAGCAAAGTCATCTACACCTTTACGCTCTTGAACTTGGCCGTCTCCAAAAACCACAAACTTATCTAATGGAATTCCTAATTCATGTCGGAATGCATTCTTAGCTACTTGATTTTTAGGATAAAATTCACTTTTAGAAACAAAATTAGGAATATAACGAACTTTTTTAGGATTAATTCCATATTCAGCCAACTTATCAATAAAAATTGGATTGACTACTACAATTTGATCCATCCGCTTATAAAAATCAATTACATAATTATAAAAGACATCTTTAGCCACTTTAGGCAATTTAATTGATCCTTCAAGGGTGTCAGGCAAAAAGTGAACGTAGCCTATTTTACGCCCACGGGCTGGAGAAAAGCTATTAGCGTAATATGTAGGATTAATTGTATGATAGTGAGTCAGATCACTACTACCATATTTATTTACCGTAACATAAAATTCATCTACTAATCTTTTTCTCAACAGTCCTGTTAATTCATTATAAGCAGATCCAACTCCTTGTCCTTTAACGGAATCAGCTTGGGAGAACATATTAATTCTAATCATTTAATTCCTCTTCGTGTTCTATTTGATATTTATTAATTACATCTTGATAGAAATCATACACTTCTAATCCAAAATGCTTAGCTGAAACTTGATCCATTTTGTTTTCTAATTTATCCTGAGGAATTTTAATTTTCCCCTGCCGTAAATACCATAAAATATCAGCTAACATTTCTTTTTTAGTAGTAAAAATTTTACCGTACATTTCATCATCAAAAACGTGCTCAGTATAATCAGTATCATATACTACACACTGAGTACCTGCTGCTAAGGCTTCGATATATGTCAACCCCTGAGTTTCAGTATCACTGGCCGACACAAATAAATCTGCCATTTTATAATAATTACCCACATCTTCATGAGCAATTGCTCCTGTAAAAATGACATAGTCTTCTAAAGTTAAGCGTTCAACATGTTCTTTTAACATTTTTACATCAGGGCCATCGCCTGCAATTACTAATTTAACTTTAGGAAATTCTTCAATGATATCTGGCATCACATCAAGGATATGATCAATCTTTTTTTCTGCCGCAATTCTACTTAAAGTTAAAATTACAGGTGCATCTTTATCTATATCGAGCTCAGCACGAATATCGCGATTATCAGCCTCATTCATGCTTTTTATATCAACCCCTGTGGGAATGACTCTAATAGGAATTTTTACCCCATAACGTTCTAATAACGCTTCTACACGTTCACTGGGTGCAATCACTCCATCCATATTCTTTAAATATCCACGTGTAAATTGTTTTACATGATATGGACGCAATAAATGACCATTTAAAACATAATGTAAGTAATCTTCATACATAGTGTGATAAGTATGAATTGCTGGAATTTTTAACTGATGGGCAACATATTTTCCGATTGTCCCTAAGGCAAATTCAGTTTGAGTATGAACTATATCCAGCTTAACTTCTTTAGCTACTTTTGTTGCTTCAAAAAAACCCCTAAATGCAATTCTTCTATCTGTAAAAGAAACAAATGGAATACTACTAAAACGGAAAACGTTAGGTTCTATTGTTCCTTTCTTAATATGCGGGTCAGTTGTCGTAAAAATAAATACATTGTGCCCCTGCTCTTCTAGCGCATCCTTTAAAGTTTTAATGGACGTAGCTACACCGCTAAGTTGAGGGAAATATGTATCGGTAAAAAGACCAATATTCATTTAAATACCTCCATATAATAGGTATTATAGAGATTACACAAAACATGTGCAATTTTTAATTGAAAATATAGAAAAAATATTATAAAAACAAAAAAAGCAGCTCACATTCCGTGAACTGCTTAATATATAGCGGTGATCGGGGTCGAACCGATACGTCCAAAATGGACACCAGATTTTGAGTCTGACGCGTCTGCCAATTCCGCCACACCGCCATAATCTCTTCAATAGCAATTTAGCCTAAAAGGCGGAGGTCGGACTCGAACCGACGATTAAGGTTTTGCAGACCTCTGCCTTACCACTTGGCTACACCGCCATTAGTTACATATTTTGTTAATAGATTGGGATAGCTGGATTCGAACCAGCGCATGTTAGAGTCAAAGTCTAATGCCTTACCACTTGGCTATATCCCAATGCTAGGGCGGAATATGGGATTCGAACCCATGTATGCCGGATCCACAAACCGGTGTGTTAACCCCTTCACCAATTCCGCCATGAGTTTAAACAGGGATAGTAGGAATTGAACCCACATCAGCGGTTTTGGAGACCGATGTACTACCATTATACGATATCCCTATTAAATGGAGGAGGGTGGATTCGAACCGCCGAACTCAGAGAGAGCGGTTTTACAGACCGCCGCGTTTAGCCACTTCGCTACTCCTCCAGGCTGATGGCGCGGGACGGAATCGAACCGCCGACACAAGGAGCTTCAATCCTTTGCTCTACCAACTGAGCTA
>CAJUTO010000039.1 GCA_910589675.1 uncultured Lactobacillus sp.
AAAAATACCTCATAATTATTAGATTTTATGTCTAACAATTATGAGGCACTTCATTGTTCCTAAAGAAATAAAAAGGATGATTGAGTCCTATCAATATTCTTTACCAGGATCGGTTTGTAGAGAACAGAATTTTTATTTACAGGGTAAATTAGTGGCTTCATATGAAGATCACTATGAGGGCCACCAGTCTTTCTTACGATATTATCCAACTTACCACGACTTAACAGTGGGGCAGGCACGAACGTATTTTACTTGGCGTACGAAAATTAAACAAAATATCTATGAAAAAATTTCAGATTCCTATGCTTACATTTATTTGTATGAATTACTAAATGGAATTGGAATTAAGGATCCAGAAGAAGGATTAGATAAGTTAATTACTTTTAATAAAAATTATGCTCAAAAATTTTCACCGGAAATGAGTGCTTATCTTGAAAGATGGATTCGCGATTATATTATTTTTTATAATATAAATAAAACAAATAATACGTTTTTTGTTAAAGAACAGACTAATGATAAAAAGTATGAACAATTGTTATACCCAGATCAATTTTCTAACCACGAAGTTGCAGAAAACTTAATGAAGTTATCTAATTATAAGATTAGCAATTGCCCCTTGTATAAAAAGAGTATAGAAAAATTTGAATATCTTTTAGTTCTAATTTGGCACAAAATTTTAGATTTACGTAATGATGGATTTGATTTTTTTACTAGTTATATTGCTTATAAGAATCAGATGACAATTCAACTATTTTCAGCTGCCGTATTTAATCATCAGCTAGAGCCAAAGACAACTAGCTATGAAATTGATCAAATTAGAAAATATTTTTATGATGAAGAAAAGAATACCTGGTATTGTGAGTCTTACTGGGGATTGACTGGTCAAAAAAGTATTATGGGTAATTTTTTGCATGAAGTAGATCGCGAAATAAGATTATGTTTTAATTTGGGACGAAATTTAAAACCTAGAAAAATAGAAAAGCATTATCTTAAGGCTATTAGGGATGGAATTAAGGAATATCAAATAGAGGAACAAAAATTAAAACAGCCTAAAATTGAATTTAACCTGTCCCAGTTATCTACAATTCGAGAGGATGCAGCAGGGACTCGAGACAGTTTATTAACTGAAGAAGAACTTCAAGCTGAGCAAAAAGAAAGGGAGCAAATTGAAGAAACTGTTGTAAACGATGAGCAGGAAGACTATGGGTTGAGCTCAGAAGAGATGGTCACCATAATTTTGCTTTTAAAGGGAAAAGACCTAAACAAATATCTTAAAGAGCATCATTTAATGGCTGCCGTTATAATTGATAACATAAATGAAAAACTTTTTGATGAATTTGGTGATAATGTCATTGAGTTTATAAATGATATACCTACAGTAATTGAAGATTACCAAGAAGATCTAGAAGATATGTTTTTGAAAGGAACAAACTAAAGTATGGCTATTAATAAAAATAGAAAAGTGCCTAAAAGAATAGCTCAAACTATTTTGAATTCTTTAAAAGGTGGAGTAGTACCTAGAATCGGATTACCATACATTACTGTTGGAAGAAAAGCCGAAGTTGAAGCTTTATTACATGATGTAGAGCTAATCAAAGACGGAGGAGCTTCTTTTAGATTTATAGTGGGTCGGTATGGCTCGGGGAAAAGTTTCTTACTTCAAACTATTAGAAATTATGTAATGGATAAAAATTTTGTTGTGGTTGATGGTGATTTATCGCCAGAAAGACGGCTGCAGGGTGGAAAAGGGCAAGGATTAGCAACTTATCGAGAACTAATTCAAAACCTTTCCACCAAAACTAGACCTGAAGGTGGAGCATTAACCTTAATTTTGGATCGCTGGATTAATTCGGTTCAAATGCAAGTTAGATCAGAGACAGGATTAAATGATGATACTCCGGCCTTTGAAGACGCAGTCAATAAGAAAATTTATGCAGTAATTTCTAATCTTTCTGAATTAGTGCATGGATTCGATTTTGCGAAGTTACTTGAAATGTACTATCAAGCCTATATCAATGATGATGAGGAAACAAAAGCCAAAGTTGTTAAGTGGTTTAGAGGTGAATATGCCAATAAAACACAGGCTAAAAAAGAATTAGGAGTCGATATTGTAATATCTGATGACGATTGGTATGAGTACTTAAAATTATTTGCATCGTTTTTTAGACAAGCTGGATATGCGGGCTTGATGATTATGATTGATGAATTGGTCAATATTTATAAGATTCCAAATAGTATTAGCCGCCAATATAACTATGAAAAGATATTAACAATGTACAACGATGCCTTACAAGGAAAGTCGAAGTATCTTGGAATTATTATGGGTGGAACTCCGCAGGCAATTGAAGATAAGAGACGCGGAGTATATTCATATGAAGCATTGCGCTCACGTCTTGCTAGCGGTAAATTTTCTGAAGCTGGCAATAGAGATATGTATGCACCTGTTATTAAGCTTGATCCTCTTACCCCAGAAGAAATGCTTGTCTTAACTGAAAAACTTGCAGAGATGCATGCTAATCTATATGGGTATGAAAAAACAATTACAGAGGATGATTTACAAAAGTTCATAAAAATTGAATATTCACGTGTGGGAGCATCAACAAATATTACGCCACGTGAGATTATTCGTGATTTTATTGAATTATTAGATATTGTTTGGCAAAATCCAGAGACTGACGTTGAAAAATTACTTAATTCGGATAAGTTTTCTTATGCCGAATCAGAGGCGGTTTCTAATGAAAAGTCTGATGATTTTGCTGAGTTTAGAATTTAAGTGAAAAATGGATATTTTTACACGTTTTGCTCCCTTTATTCAAGATTATATTTATGAACATGGTTGGAAAAATCTCCGTTCCATTCAAGTTGGAGCAGCAGAAACTATTTTTAATAGTCAAGATAATGTCTTGTTAGCTGCTTCGACTGCTTCTGGTAAGACGGAAGCTGCTTTTTTCCCAATTTTAACTGATCTCTATGAAAATCCTCCTCAATCAGTGGGTGTACTGTACATTTCACCACTAAAAGCATTAATTAATGATCAATATGAACGTTTAAACGAACTTTGTCAGGATGTTGATATTCCTGTATGGCGTTGGCATGGCGAAGTGACCCAGACACAAAAGAGAAAATTACTTAAACATCCCTCTGGTATTTTACAAATCACACCGGAATCTTTAGAGTCATTGATGATTAATAAACATATGGATATTCCTAATTTGTTTCATGATCTGAAATATATAGTAATTGATGAATTGCATTCTTTTTTAAGATCTGACCGTGGAGGCCAAACCTTTTGTTTAATCGAGAGATTATCTAAAATAGCCGGTGTTGATCCTCGTCGTATTGGACTTTCTGCAACAATTGGTGATACAAAATCTGCTGCTGCATTTTTAGGTGCTGGTTCTAAACGTAAAACTAGTGCTCTTAAAGGAGAAGGAAGTGGACAAGTTTGGCGGCTATCAATGGAACACTTTTACGATAATGGCCCACAGGCTGATAGCAATGATTTTGATCCTGCTCAACCAGTTTTAGATGAGAAAAGTGATCAAGCTCCAAACACAGCTGATCCATCAATGGCTTATATTTTTGAACATACACGCGGCAAAAAATGTTTAGTCTTTACTAATAGCCGTGAAGAATGTGAAGCAGTTTGTCAGATATTAAGACAATACTGTGAAGTAAAACATGAACCAGATCGTTTTTTAATTCATCATGGTAATCTGTCTGCTGCTTACCGGCAAACTGCTGAAGCAGAAATGAAAGATGAAGATTCTTTGATGACTACTTGTGCTACCGCCACACTTGAATTAGGTATCGATATTGGAAAATTAGAGCGTGCTTTTCAGATTGATGCGCCATTTACTGTATCTGGATTTTTACAAAGGATGGGGAGGACAGGGCGTAGAGGCAATCCTTCTGAAATGTGGTTTGTAATGCGCGAATCGCATCCTGAATCCCGTGCTATGCTTCCTGAAATTATTCCTTGGTCTTTATTACAAGGGATTGCTTTAGTTCAACTCTATTTAGAAGAAAGATGGGTAGAACCTCCTGAGCCAAATCGCTTACCATATAGTTTGCTCTACCATCAGACCATGTCTACTTTAGCTTCGAATGGTGAAATGACGCCTGCAGAGCTAGCGTCGCGAGTATTGACACTGCATTATTTTCGGAATGTTAGTCAAGATGATTATCGAGTATTACTTAGACATCTAATTAAAGAAGATCATATTCAGCAAACTGAAAATGGTGGTTTAATTGTAGGTTTAAGCGGTGAGCGTGTAGTTAATAATTTTAAGTTTTATGCTGTTTTTCAAGAAAATGAAGAATATGCTGTTAAGTCAGAGTCAGAAGAGCTGGGAACTATTGTTAAACCGCCGCCCGTTGGGGATAAAATAGCGATAGCGGGCCGTGTTTGGGTAGTAGAGGATGTAGATCGTAAACGACATCAAGTCTATTGCCATCCTGTTAAAGGACGTATTCCGGCATATTTTGGGGATGTTGCAGGCGATATTCAGCCTGAGATTTTATAAAGAATGAATAAAATTTTAACCGAGCAAAAGCAATACCCCTATCTAATGAAGCATGCTATTGCGCGTCTTAAAGAAGTGCGTGATACTGCTAAAACTTCGGGTATGCTAGAAAGTAACTTAATTAACTTAGGTGGAAAAATGTGGTGTCTCTTTCCGTGGACAGGGACATATGCATTCTTAGCTTTAGAAAGATTAATCAAAATTAAGTGTGCTAAGCGAATTGGCTTGCGCGGCTTTAATTCTAGTCGTCCGTATTTTATGCAATTTGCAATGGATGTAAGTAAGGAAGAATTTTTAGAAATTTTAGTAGAAGAAGCTAATAAAGATTTTGACCCATTAGAGCTAGTGTATCCAAATGAAGTACCGGTATTTGATAAATATGATGAATATCTGCCCGATGAATTAGTGAGAAAAGAATTTGCTCATAGTATTTTAGATATTGAAGAAATGAGAAAATGCGTTAATCAATTGCAATAAAAAAATCCATTCAGTCGTGATGATTGAATGGATTTTTTTATTTATTTATCTTCGTAACCCTTTGGGTGACTCTTGTGCCAGTTCCAAGCAGTAGCAATTACGTCATCAACATCTTCATGTTTTGGCTTCCAGCCTAAAACTTTACGAGCTTTGCTTGAATCAGCAACTAAGGAGTCAGGGTCTCCGCCTCTTCTTGCACCAATAGTGTAAGGAATGTCGATACCAGTAACTTTCTTAGCAGCTTCAAGAATTTCTAAGTTAGAGTATCCTTGGGCAGTACCTAAGTTAAAGACATCAGATTTATTAGTGTCCATCACGTGCTTAAGAGCTAAGATATGAGCATCAATTAGGTCCTCAACTTGAACATAGTCACGGACGTTAGTACCATCTTTAGTGTTATAGTCATCCCCAAAAATAGTGAAGTTACCATCGCCTGCAATAGCACTCTTTAAAATGTTAGGAATCAAGTGAGTTTCAGGTCCGTGATCTTCACCGATTGAACCATCACTTGAAGCACCAGCTACATTGAAGTAACGAAGGGCGATTGACTTAATACCATTAGCCTTGTCAGCCCAGTGCATAATCTTTTCCATCATCATCTTAGTTTCACCATATGGGTTAATTGGATTTAATGGAGTGTCTTCAGTAATTGGTAATTTTTCAGGAATACCATAAGTAGCAGCACTAGAAGAGAAGACTAAATATTTAACTTTAGCATCTTCCATAGCTTGAAGTAGTGAAATCATTCCAGAAACATTATTATCGTAGTATTTCAAAGGTTTCTTAACTGATTCACCAACTAATGAGTAAGCAGCAAAGTGCATTACTGCGTCAATATTTTCATCACGTAAGATTTTGCTTACTAAATTAGTATCTTCAATGTCACCTTGATAGAATTTAGCTCTCTTGTCGACAGCTTTTCTGTGACCAGTGTAGAGAGAATCAAGGACAACAACATCGTTTCCTTCTTCAATTAATTTTCTAACAGCGTGAGAGCCAATGTAACCAGCTCCGCCGATAACTAATACTCGCATTAACGTTACTCCTTTTTAAATAAATAATAACCGAATCAAGTTAATTTTATCATAATAGCTTAGTTTGAAAATTCTGATTTGAAAATTTGTGCATTATTGCTACCGTGAATATCGATAACTGCAAAATCTACTTCTTTTATTGAAGAGGGATGAGAAAAAACATCATGCCACATTTTAGCAACTTCTTTTGAAGAAAAACCAAATGCTCCTGCTCCCCATGCACCTAAAACTAAATAATCTATTTGTTGATCTTTAGCTATGTTTTTAACAAAATACATTCGATTTTTTAAAGTCATGCAAGCCTCTTCATAAGAAATGTTATATAGTTGGGCTTCCCTATAATAGGGGGCTGCGCAGGTAATTACATTGATTGTATTTATCAATTACCATCAAGATTAGTAAAGACGACATTGGGACTATAGATAGCACGATTACGATAAAGATGATAATTTATATGCTGATTATTCCATTCATAGTATTTATTAAAATTACTTATTATTTGATATAGGTTAGATTGATGACATAATATTTCCTCTTGAGCAGTTGCTCCTTGTAAATACCTGCCACCAGGTGAAAGATAATCAGCAAAGTTTAAGAGGGCAATTTTACAAGCAAAATATTTTTCTTTTAAATCAACGGCCGCATGGGCTGAACTTAAATTTACAAATTTAAGTTTAGAATAATGATGATTAGTGTATAAAAAAGCATCTTGACCATCATAAATCTTACTTTGTTGAATACTCAACGTAGTGTCATCAGAGTATTTCTCTTTCATTAGTATATTATGTTGATTAGCCATAACTGTATAATTGTGAAACAACTTTGTATCCTCATTTTTTCGTATATGTAGATATTTATATAAAAATTTATAAGCATAAAAGATGCAAATTAATATTTTATGTATAAAATAATAGTTAAAAGAATAAACTTGTAAAAAGTAAGAGGAAAATGATATGGAGACAATTAAAAACATAATTATCGGCTTTGGAAAAGGTGGGAAAACCTTAGCTAAGTTTCTAGCACAAAAGGGAGAAGAAGTATTAGTAATTGAAAAATCTAATAAGATGTATGGAGGTACTTGTATTAACATTGCCTGCCTACCTTCAAAAAGATTAATTATTGAAGCAGCTAACGGCGTTTCTTATGTGGATGCGGTAAACGGTAAAAATGAAATGACTGCACAATTGCGGGAGAAAAACTATCATATGCTTGCAGACGAAAAGACTGTAACTGTATTAGATGGAGAAGCGCATTTTATTGCTGATCATGAAATTGAAGTAAAACTTTCTAATGGTAAAAAGGTTCAGTATAAAGGAGACCGTATTTTCATTAATACTGGTGCAGTTCCAGTGATGTTACCAATCCCGGGCTTAAAAGAAAGCAAGTATATCCTTGATTCAACTCAAGCCATGGATGAAAAGAAGATGCCAAAGAATTTAACAATTATTGGAGCGGGATATATTGGATTGGAATTTGCTAGCATGTTTGCAAAATATGGTAGTAAAGTTACAGTGCTTGATCATAATAAGGAATTTTTAGCTCGTGAAGATGAGGATATTAGTAATGCAGTAAGAAAAGATATGGAAGATGCTGGTATTAAGTTTGAACTTGGTGCTGATATTGAAAAAATTACTGATGAAACAAGTAATGCAAAAATTACCTATCAAATAAATGAAGAAAGAAAGACGATTAGTGCAGACCGAATTTTGGCAGCAACTGGTCGTAAACCAAATACTGAAAACTTAGGTTTAGAAAATACCGCGATTGAAACAACTGATCGTGGCGCTATAAAAGTAGATGATTTTCTAAGAACTACTGTGGACAATGTGTGGGCAATCGGGGATGTTAAAGGCGGTCTTCAATTTACCTATATTTCTTTAGATGATTTTAGAATTATTAAAGATCAACTGTTTGGT
Source organism: uncultured Lactobacillus sp. (assembly GCA_910589675.1). Classification (GTDB taxonomy): domain Bacteria; phylum Bacillota; class Bacilli; order Lactobacillales; family Lactobacillaceae; genus Lactobacillus. The sequence goes on from CAJUTO010000039.1 coordinate 7,954, forward strand.
ACGGGTGCTCGCATGGTTAGTGACCGAAAGGTAGTTCCTTATAGTGTATTTATTTCACCCGCCTTGTCTCAAGTTGGTTTAAATGAGAAGCAAGCAAATAAATTAGGAAAAGAATACAAGTTATTTAAGTTGCCCGTTACAGCAATTCCTAAAGCAAAAGTTGCAAAAGATAATAGAGGTTTATTTAAGGCACTCGTTGACCCAGAAACTGAAAAAATTCTAGGGGCTACACTTTATGGAATTGAGTCATATGAATTGATTAACATGATTTCTTTAGCGATGAAGGCCCATTTATCCTATACGGTTTTAAGAGATCAGATTTATACGCATCCGACAATGTCTGAAGCTTTTAATGACTTATTTAAATAAATTAATTGTAAAAATCCAAATTTCATGAAAAAAGCAAAAATTACTTTTATAATGTAAGTAATTAAAGAAATGAGGAAAAATATGAAATTTAATTCAGTTGAAGATACATATACATTGAATAATGGTGTCAAAATTCCGATTATTGGTTTTGGTACTTGGCAAACTCCAGACGGTGATGTGGCAAAACATGTAATTGAAGCAGCATTGAATAGTGGCTACAGACATATTGATACTGCTGCAGCTTATGGAAATGAAGAAAGTGTAGGAGAAGGAATTAAGAATAGTGGCATTAACCGCCATGACTTATTTATTACTACTAAACTTTGGAATGCAGATCATGGTTATAAAGAGGCAAAAGCTGCAATTGATAAAAGTTTGCAAAATTTAGGGACAGATTATTTAGATTTATATTTAATTCACTGGCCTAATCCATTGGCTCTTCGAGATCACTGGGCTGAAGCAAATGCAGAAAGCTGGAGAGCCATGGAAGAAGCAGTTAAGGCGGGTAAGATTAGAGCTATTGGAGTTTCTAATTTTAGAAAGCATCACCTAGAGGAATTGCTTAAAACTGCAGAAATAAAACCAGCCGTTAACCAAATTATGCTTAATCCAAGTGATTTACAATCAGATGTAGTGAAAGTAAATGAAGAGTTAGGATTATTAAGTGAAGCATACAGTCCCTTAGGCACTGGTGGTTTGTTAGGAAATGAAGTTGTTAACGAAATAGCTAATGAAGTTGGAAAGTCACCGGCTCAAGTTTTAATTCGTTGGTCTCTAGAACACGGATTTTTACCTTTACCTAAATCAGTTCACGATAAATACATTGCAGCCAATATTGATGTATTTGATTTTGAATTAGATGATGAGCAGATGAGTAAATTAGATAGTTTACATGGAGTTAGCGGCTTAGCTACTGATCCAGATACAGCTAACTTTTAATAAAAAAAGTCGAAGTAGTGGTGCTTCGACTTTTTTTATTTGTAAAATTTACTGATGCTTTACAGGGGAAGAAGATCTTTGTTATAATTCTAGTGTTAATGCTGAATTAGCTCAGTTGGTAGAGCGCTTCCCTCGTAAAGAAGAGGTCGCCAGTTCGATCCTGGCATTCAGCATAAGAAAAGTTAATAAGCATTTCAAAGTCTTTCAAAGAAGTTTAATATAGCTAAATTTGAAGGGCTTTTTACTTACTTTTAAAAGATATGAAATCTTTTAAAATAGTTTGAATTAAAATGAAATTCACACATAGTAAACACAAAAACAAATTTAGTGTGTTTTTGTGTGTTTGAGCAAAATTTAGGAGTACTAAATATAGTGTTAAAATGGGCTTTTTGCCCATTTTTTTGTGTTTAAATTCTATTGTATAATTTATCTATTAGAGATGTTTGTATTTGAGGAGTTTTTATGGCTACACAATTTAATGAAATGACAAGAGTTCAATTTCCTGGGATGATTCATTTATTAAAATTAGGATATGAATTTATTCCCAAACATACAGTAGAAAGTAATAAAGACCCAGAAAATAATATTTTGCTTCCTATTCTCAAGGAACAATTTTTAAAGCTAAATCCTGGCGCTACTGAAAAAGAATTCGATGATGAATACAAAGAAATAAAAATCGAATTAACAAATAATGATTTGGGAAAAGAATTCTTTGATAGGATTCAAAACAAAGGAAATTCAAAATTTAGATTAATTGATTGGGAAAACTGGAAGAATAATATTTTCGCAAATTGCAATAATAAATTGAACACTTTTAGTTAAGCTGCTTGATA
>CAJUTO010000040.1 GCA_910589675.1 uncultured Lactobacillus sp.
AAATCCTGTCGATAGAATATCATAGATATTCATCAACAGGAAAAATTATACAGCCTTTTTTATGTTTAATTATTGTTTCCAGCTAGCATCAAATTTTTGCTTGGCAGTCTGAATAGCTGGATTAATATTTTTCTTCTTTTTAGCATCAGCTAAGATTGCTTGCATACTTGCTTGAACTTGGTCATAAGCAGGTGTGGCATTCTTAGTTACTGGTAAGAAGTACAAGTCTTTAGTAGTCTCAGCCAAGATTGCTGGTACTTTACTTGTATTAAGTGACTTGTAAGCTTGTGAGTTTAGGACTTGCGTATTAACTGGTATATAGCCGGTAGTTTTAGTCCAGTAGAATTGTTCTTTCTTACTGGTTAAGAATTTTAGATACTTGAAGGCAGCTGACTTTTGTCTAGCGCTAGCCTGGTTAAACATATAAATATCAGTTCCTTGTTGCGCATTAACCTTGCTTGGACGAGGGGCAATGCCAAATTGATATTCTTTCTTCAAGCCTTGTTTTAGATATGCTTCATTAGCAGTTGAACCGATAAACATTGCTACCTTACCAGAATTAAATGGGGTAGACATATATTTTTCAGTACCAGCTTGCATGAAGTAGCCCTTACGAACCCCATCAGCGTAGTAGTCAATTACTTCTTTTGAATCTTTACCAGAAAAGTTAATCTTCTTAGTAAAGTTGATGCCTTTTTCCTTCATCCCCAACATATAGTAATTGTTTAAAGCATCAAAACCAGCCCCAGTTACTTGATGGTCACTCTTTTGATAGATCTTTTCAGAAGCAGACTTAAGCTCGCCCATTGTTTGCGGAACTTTGAGATTATATTGATCTAGTAAAGTCTTATTATAGAAAAGTACTTCAACTGACTTATTAAATGGGACTCCGTATTGAGTATTGTTAATTTTTGCGCCGTTCCAAAGTGCTTGCTTAATATTACTTTTAGCATAGGAGCCCCAGCCAAGGTCATCATTTTTAACATAAGGAGTGAGGTCAACTAGCATTTTTTGCTTAGCGGCATTATACAACCATCCTGGATAAGCCTGGGTGATAGTCGGCAAATTATCAGGTGATTGCATTGTTGAGGAAAGCTTAGACTGAAGATCCGCATAATTACCGCCTTGGCTTTCAAGCTTGATCTTGATTTTTGGATTTTCTTTTTCAAAGTCCGCAGTCATCTTCTTGAGGGCTTTTTCAGAAGAACCGGTTAATGAATACCAAAAAGTTACCGTAGTATTCTTGGTAATCTTAGTCGGAATTTTGCTACTAGACTCCTTAGTTTGAGTCTTAGAGCATCCAACTGCTAAAAGTGCCGTTCCAATTGCGGCAAGAGTTAACATCTTTTTTCTAAATTTCATTTTTCTTCTCCCGTCAATTCATTTTGACAGGTACTATTTTAACATGAATTTAAAATTAGCCGAAAATTTTTAAAATAATAAAAAACCATCCCTCATCGGATGGTCAAAAATTATTCAAATTCATCTAGTGCTTCTAAAGCATTTTCCCAGTCAGTATTTGCTTGATTTAGTTGCTCTTGAACAGCAGATAATTTTTCTTGAAGAGGTCCAAGCTTTTCAAAAGAAGCAGCAATATCTGGATTAGCCATTTCAGTTTGAATCTCTTGTTCTTCATTTTCTAATTTTTCAATTCTAGCTTCTGCATCACTAACAGCGCGTTCTAACTTACGTTTTTGTGAATCATGAGCCTTTTGCTCTTGATAGGAAAGTTTACCCTGATTTTGATTAGCACTAGTAGTACTTTCAGTTTGTTCAGCTTTTGCTTCTTGAACAGCAGCAGCTTGTTTAGCTTTTTCATCTAAGTAGTAAGAATAATTACCATTGTAGATCTTAGCGTGACCATCGCGAACTGAAATAATCTTATTAGCTAACTCGTTAATAAAGTAACGGTCGTGAGAAACAAAGAGCAATGTGCCATCATAATTATCTAAAGCTTGTTCAAGCACTTCTTTTGCTTCAATATCTAAGTGGTTAGTTGGCTCGTCCATTAGCAAGAAGTTGTCTTTTTCAAGAGACAAAACAGTTAAGGTTAAACGAGCTTTTTGTCCACCAGATAATTGGCCAACTGTCTTATCAATATCTTCAGCAGTAAATAAGAAGGAAGCTAAGATTGAGCGAACGTCTTTTTCTGGCATGGTCTTGTGACGATCCCAAATGGTATCAAGAACTGTCTTTGAAGGATCAAGGCTTTGAAGTTCTTGGTCGTAGTAACCAATATCTAAGCTAGCACCATACTTAATTGAACCATCCTTAGGTTCAAGTTTTTTCATAATTGTTTTAAGTAGGGTAGACTTACCAATTCCGTTTGGTCCGATAATTGCAACACGGTCATTTTTATTAACTTGAAAATCAATGTCAGAAACCATTGTTTTATCTGGATAACCGATAGTTAAGTCTTTGGCAATTAAGACTTCTTTTCCTGAAGGACGGTCACTAGTAAAGTTAATACGAACTTTTTGCTTGTGCTTAGGTGGCTTAATTCGCTCCATCTTGTCTAAAGCCTTACGTCTACTCTGAGCACGTTTAGTAGTCGAAGCACGAACTAAGTTCTTTTGAATGAACTCTTCTTCTTTTTTGATTTTTTCTTGTTGCTTCTCATAAGCAGCTTCTTGCTGGTTATTCATCAATTCACGTTCTTTAACGTATTGGCTATAGTTACCCTTAAAAGTAGTTAGTTTTCCAAAGTTTAATTCAAAGATTTGGTTAGCTAAGTGATCTAAGAAGTATTGGTCGTGAGAAACAGTGATAATTGCGCCTTGATAGTTCTTCAAAAATGCTTCTAACCAATCTAAAGTATCTAAGTCAAGATAGTTAGTAGGTTCGTCTAGCAAGAGAACTGGTGGCTTTTGCAACAGTAATTTCACAAAAGCAAGGCGTGTTTTTTCACCACCAGAAAGAGTTCCAATGACTTTCTGCCAGGTATTTTCTTTAAAATTGAAACCATTAAGAATACTCTTAATTTCAGCTTGATAAGTAAAGCCGCCTTCTTGTTCAAAGTCGTATGCAAGCTGGTCATAGCGCTTGAGCAGGTCTTCATCTTCAGGATGTTCAGCAATTTGTTCCTGCATTTTGGTAATGCGTTTATTTTTTTCAATTAAATTATCAAACACAGTAAGCATTTCATCCCAGATAGTCTTGTTTTCATCAAGGGCATTTTCCTGGGCAATGTAGCCGACTTTTAATCCCTTATTAATGGTAAATTGGCCGCTAGTTGGTTCTTGCTGACCAGTCATAATCTTTAATAAGGTAGTTTTTCCAGCTCCGTTAGGACCAACCAGACCAATTCTGGCATTATCAGGAACAGAAAAAGAAATGTTACTGAAAATAGTATTGCCTCCAAAACGTTGTTCGAGGTCTTGAGCTTGTGCAATAATCATAATAATTTTCTCCTAGAGCTTATTTTAACATAGCAAATGTTTTAAATTTTATGAAAATATTATCTTTGTGAAAATTGTTTCTTGATTTATCCTTGAAGAATGCCTATTATTAGTTTGATTAGTAAATATTTCACATTTTTATTTTATGAAAGAAAGAGGCCTCTCATGGATGAAATTAAGATTCCTAAGGCTACCGCTAGACGCTTGCCACTTTATTACCGCTATTTGATATTTTTGAATGATGAAGGAAAAGAAAAAGTATCTTCAACTGAACTTGCTGAAGCTGTTCAGGTAGACAGTGCTTCAATTCGTCGAGACTTTTCTTATTTTGGTGCTTTAGGTAAGCGTGGATACGGTTATGACGTTAAGAACTTACTTAATTTCTTTAAAAAGATTTTAAATCAAGATACCTTGACCAATGTTGCCTTGGTTGGTGTTGGTAACATGGGTCATGCGCTTTTAAATTATAACTTTAAGCGTACTAATAATATCAGAATTAGTGCCGCTTTTGACATTAATCCTGAAATTACTGGGACAATTATGTCAGGTGTGCCCGTTTATGACATGAGTGAGATGAAGAAGCAATTGCGTGAACAACAGATTACCATTGCTATTCTCTGTGTTCCCCAAACTGCCGCCCAAAAGACAGCTAATGAAATGTTTGATGCTGGAATTAAGGGAATTATGAACTTCACGCCGCTTCGTTTATCTGCTCCATCTAGTGTTCGGGTTCAAAATGTTGACTTAGCAACTGAACTGCAAACTTTAATTTACTTTTTGGACTCAGATAAAGATAAGAACAAAAAATAATTTACTATAATATAGTCCTTTTGCACAAGTTTAGGTAGGCTTGTGTATTTTTTATGCGCTTTTATTTGTAATTAAAGAGAAAATAATTTTAAGATAGATGAGCGTAGAAAAATTAATGAGATAGAAATCAGGTAGATAAAATGATTAAAAAACTTGCAGTATACTGTGGTGCCAGGGCTGGTAATCGTCCTGAATACATTAAGGCTGCCTATAATTTTGGTAAGAAAATGGCCGACCACCAAATTGAATTAGTTTATGGTGGCGGAAAGTTCGGCTTAATGCGGGCAGTTGCAGACGGTGTTTTAGAAAATGGTGGTATCGTCCACGGCATTATTACTGAAGAATTAAAAGATCGCGGAGCTTCTTATGATAAAGTACAGGATTTCCGTGTGGTTCCCAATATGGATAAGCGAAAAGATACCATGATGAATCTAGCAGATGGAATGGTAGCTTTACCTGGAAGTATTGGAACTTTAGAAGAAATAAGTCAGGCTATTTCTTGGACTGCAATTGGTGACAATGCTAAGCCCGTAGCTTTTTATAATTATGAAGGTTTCTATGATTATTTAGATAAACTCCTTAAGCGGATGAATCAAGATGATTTTTTAGAGAATATCTATTTAGACGCAATTTATTTTGGAACTGATTTTGATAAAATTCTACAGTTTATGGAAGACTATCAAGCACCTGCTTATCGGAAGTATTAATAAAAGATCGACTAAAGTAGAGAAAAAGTATGAAATTAAGACTGTTTTAGGCGCTCAAGTAGAAGATATTATTGAAAAAGATGCACCAGATTGCATTTTAATTGGACCGCAAATTAAATACATGGAAGATCAACTTAAGGCGGATGCAAATAAGCACGATATACCCTTAGAAGCAATTGGGATGCAAGATTATGGCACAATGAATGGTAAAAATGTAATTGCCCAAGCTGAGCGATTACTAGGATAAAAACTGGTAGAAGTATGAAACAAAATCCCTCTCTTGATTCATACTTCTTTTTTTGACCACTTAGAACTATAAAATGACCGCTTAGTTAACTTCACTAGATTTTAATCTTACATTCATGTTTAATATAATTATCGAAAATGAAACAAGGAAGTGAGAATTGTGAAAGTTAAGCTTGAACTTGATCCGGATCAGAAGGAAACAGAAATAACCATTCATGCTGGTCAGTTAACACCTGAAATAGAAAGAATTTATCAACAACTTCAAATGGATTCAGATCATCCTGACCAAATTGAAGGAATGATGGACAACACTTCCTACTATTTAAGTATTAATGATATTTTGTTTTTTGAAACAGATGCTAAGCAAGTAATGGCGCACACGACTAGGAATGCATATTTTGTTAAATATAAATTATATGAATTAGAAAACTTATTAGGTGGACAGTTCATGCGAATATCAAAATCGACAATTTTAAATTTAGATCAGATTTATGCTATTACTAAATCGATCTCTAATTGTCAGATTAAATTTCATGATTCATATAAGACAGTCTATGTTTCTAGACGATATTATCGAGATTTAAATGATAGATTAAAAGAGAGAAGGGCATTATCATGAGAAAGGCCAGTTTTGGAAGGATTCTTTGGGGCTTAGGCCTGCTTGCAGCAGCAGCGTTTTTAGTGTTAGACCAGTTGCATTTAATTCCAGTAGAGTTAGGATTCTGGACAATTTTTTGGACTGTAGTATTTGCGGCAACATTAATTACTTCCTTAATTAATAGAAGTTTAGGTGGAACAATAATTAATAGAAGTTTAGGTGGAACAATTTTTTCAATTGCATTTTTATTAATTATCTATGCAAAGCCTCTTCACATTGAAAGTATTGTTCCTTGGACAGTGCTTTTAGCAGCATTTTTAGTTTGGGGAGGTTTAAGATTAATCTTCAAAAAAAGTTGGAAGCCAACTGTAATTATTAATGGTGAAAAAGTCAGTACTAATTGGTCTGACTTAAAGGCACCTCATAAATTTAAGGCTGAACATGTATTTTCTGATACAACAAGTTCAGATAATGGTGACAATATTGTAATTAGCGAAAAAATGTCTTCTACTTCACGTTATGTTCATTCACAGCATTTAGAGACAGTAACGATAAATGTTTCAATGGGAGACGTTAATGTCTATCTTGATTCAGCAAAACCAGCTGGGGATGAAGTGATTGCTAACGTGAATATGTCAATGGGAGATTTAACCTTCTACATTCCAACGTCTTGGCGGGTGGATAATCAATTAAATCAAGGATTCAATGATATTACTATTGATGGTGATCAACCAGCAGAGGGTCCAACCTTAGTGCTTCAAGGCCGCGCCAATATGGGAGATATTACTGTTAAGAGAGTTTAATATATTATTGTTTCAATTTAAATAAAAAAGAAGTAAACTATTATAGCAAAAAAGAGAGTTACTGGTAATAGCTCTCAAATCACAAGCCGCTAAAATGCGGTGGCAAGATTAATAACAAACTAAAAGTCGCTATCAACTCCGCCAAAAGTTATCAAGCGGCTTTTTAGTTTGCTCTATTTTCTCTTCCACAAATCGTGGATAGTCTTTACTAGTTTCTCTATAGCTTTTACAAGCTTTTGTGCATTGTTTACTAGTTTTATTAAAGCTAGAAATTGAACTTATAAATGTAATGCTGTAAACTATTTATAGCATAAAAAAGAGAGCTACTACCAATAGCTTTCTCAAATCACAAGCCGCTAAAAGTGCGGTGGCAAATATTGATGCAAACAAAAAAGTCGCTAGCAACTCTGCCAAAAGTTATTGAGCGGCTTTTTCATTTGCTCTATTTTCTCTTCCACAAATCGTGGATAGACTTTATCAGTCTTTTTACAGCTTGCGCCAACTTGTCTGCATCGCTTACTAGTTTTATTAAAGCTAGAACAATACAGTCTAAGAAACCAATAAAGGCAAGGACAGCTCCAAAAATGGCTGTCATGAAGCAAATTGTACCTCCTTTCAGTAAGAATCTGTACAATAGTAATTACACCATTGGCATCATCTCCTCAAACGAAAGTACCACCGCATATTTAACTTTTTGTGCGTGTTTAATTTTATCAAAAATTACCAAAATTAATCTACATTTATGAGTAAATTAGCACTTTTTAGCACTCTGATGATAAAAGTGCTAATTTTTGCGTCTAAATACTTGCTTTTCTTTTATAAACAATGTACTATCGTAATTGTAAGTTAGCACTTATAATATATGAGTGCTAAGTAATATAATTATAGATTTAAATTATGTACAGGAGGGACTAACGTGTTACAACCAATCGGTGATCGCGTGATCGTTAAAGTAAAAGACGAAGAAGAAGAAAAAGTTGGAGGCATTGTCCTGGCTTCTAACGCTAAAGAAAAGCCTCAAATGGGCGAAATTATTGCCGTAGGAAATGGTAAGCGCAACGCAAATGGCGACTTAATTCCTATGTCAGTTGCAAAAGGTGAAACTGTATTCTTTGATAAATACTCTGGCACTAACTTGAAGTACGAAGGCGAAAAGTACTTAGTTCTTCGTGAAAGCGACTTATTAGCTGTCGTTAAGTAATAAAATTTGAAATAAAAGGTGGCATATAATATGGCTAAAGAGATTAAATTTTCTGAAAATGCAAGACACTCATTATTAAAAGGTGTTGATAAATTAGCAGATACTGTTAAGACAACTTTAGGACCTAAGGGTAGAAATGTTGTTTTGGAAAAGAGTTATGGTGCTCCTGACATTACTAACGATGGTGTTACTATCGCCAAGAGTATTGAATTAGAAAACCATTTTGAAAATATGGGTGCAAAGCTTGTTTCTGAAGCTGCACAAAAGACTAACGACATTGCTGGTGACGGTACTACTACTGCTACTGTTTTAACTCAAGCAATCGTTCGTGAAGGTATGAAGAACGTTACTGCTGGTGCAAACCCTGTTGGTATTCGTCGCGGTATTGAAACTGCTACTAAGGCAGCTGTTGACGAATTACACAAGATTAGCCACAAGGTAAGTACTAAGGACGAAATTGCTCAAGTTGCTTCTGTTTCATCAGCTTCAACTGAAGTTGGTAACTTAATCGCTGACGCAATGGAAAAAGTTGGTCACGATGGTGTTATTACTATCGAAGAATCAAAGGGTATTGATACTGAACTTTCAGTAGTTGAAGGTATGCAATTCGATCGTGGTTACTTATCACAATACATGGTAACTGACAATGACAAGATGGAAGCAGACTTAGACAACCCTTACATTTTGATTACTGACAAGAAGATTTCTAACATTCAAGATATCTTGCCATTATTACAAGAAATCGTTCAACAAGGTAAGAGCTTATTAATCATTGCTGATGATGTTGATGGTGAAGCTCTTCCAACTCTTGTTTTGAACAAGATCCGTGGTACGTTCAACGTTGTTGCTGTTAAGGCTCCTGGCTTTGGTGACCGTCGTAAGGCAATGCTTGAAGATATCGCTATCTTAACTGGTGGTACTGTAATTTCTTCAGACTTAGGTCTTGAATTAAAGGACACTAAGATTGATCAATTAGGTAAGGCTGGCAAAGTTACTGTAACCAAGGATTCAACTACTATTGTTGAAGGTGCTGGTTCTAAGGAAGCTATTGCAGAACGTGTAGACCAAATCAAGAAGCAAATTGCTGACACTACTTCAGACTTTGACCGTGAAAAATTACAAGAACGTCTTGCTAAACTTGCTGGTGGTGTTGCTGTCATCAAGGTTGGTGCTGCTACTGAAACCGAATTAAAGGAAAGAAAGTACAGAATCGAAGACGCTTTGAACGCAACCCGTGCTGCTGTTGAAGAAGGTTACGTTGCTGGTGGTGGTACTGCATTAGTTGATGTTATGAAGTCCATCCAAGGCACTGTTAAGGGTGACAGCGAAGACGCAGAAACTGGTGTTAAGATTGTTATGAAAGCTTTAGGCGCTCCTGTACGTCAAATTGCTGAAAACGCTGGTAAAGATGGTGCTGTTATCTTAGATCACTTGGAACATGAAGACCCAGAAGTTGGTTACAATGCTGCAACTAACAAGTGGGAAAACATGGTTAAGGCTGGTATTATCGACCCAACTAAGGTAACTCGTTCAGCACTTCAAAATGCTGCTTCAATTGCTGCCTTGTTATTAACTACTGAAGCTGTTGTTGCTGACGCTCCAGAAGATGACAAGAACCAAGCTCCTGCAGCTCCAAACCCAGGTATGGGTATGGGAATGTAATTTAGAAACTAATTACATTCGCTGATTGTAAAATTAAATTGAACACTTGATAAAAAATAAAAAGTCCATTC
>CAJUTO010000041.1:0-5653 GCA_910589675.1 uncultured Lactobacillus sp.
TTTAGATTGGCGTACATATTTCTAGCAACTTCAATTAAGGTTACGATTCCAAAGAAGATAGCTGAGGAAAGTAGAGCTTTATCTGAATTCTTAGCGATGATTGAAATAACAAATGGAGAAATTACAGCACCAATGTCCATCATAATTAAGCATAATGTAGTAGCAAGATTACTTAATTTGTCAGGGACACTTAAGGAGATCGATTTAAAGATGTACGGCATTACAATACCAAAACCTGCTCCTAGTACAATACATCCTGCTACTAATACATAGGTATTTCTTGCGCTACTAGTTAAGTAAAAGCCAAGCGCATTTAAAAGCATACATAAAACCCATACCCATTTGTTTAGTTTAGTATAAAGCCAATTAAATGCCATGCCACATGGAATACCGGTAATGGCAATTACTGCTAGCATTAACGAAGCCATACTTTCATTTCCTAAATGAAAATCTACGATAAAACTAGGAAGTTTATAAGCAAGAGCCATGTAGAAAATATAAATTAAAAGTGTAAGGATGCTGAGATAAATAATGTTTGAATTAAAAGCTTGCTTTATATTAGAAAGAGAAAAATGTTTTCCAGAAGAATGCTTAGTTTTCTTAGGAACTTTAATAAAGTGTTCAAACATAAAAAATACGGGAATGGCAAGAATGTATACCCAGAAAACAGCGTGCCAAGATAAGGTAACTAGATAACAAATAATAAAGGCAGAAGCGATGTAGCCCACATCGTTCATAATGTTTTGGAACCCTAATAGGCGATTGAGTTCAGTTTTATTATTTTCATAAATCATCATAATTAAACTGACGGCTAAGGAGTTATAAATTCCGATACCAAGTCCAAGTAAGATGCGGAGAATAAATATTAGCCAAAAACTATTAACAATTACTGGTAAAGTTCCGCAGATTCCAACTAGAGCTAATCCAATTAAAATTACTTTTTTTCTGCCAATTTTTTTAACTAGAAAAGGATTTATTAAAAGACCAAATATTTCTCCAAAATTGGGAATAGTAGTAAGTAATTCAACAGTAACACGAGGAATATTAGGAAAGGCTTTTTCCATTAAGGGAAGAGCAGGAGAAATAACTGAAGGCATCATAATAAAGAGAGATATTGCTAGTAAAGTAGCTTTAAATATTGGTTTAGATACCTCTTTTTCAATATTCATAACTATCGTCCTTTCGTTGACAATATTGCTTTCAACGTCATTCTAACAAAGATAGGTAGAAGAAGAAAAAATAACTATCAAGAGCTTCAATTAAGGGTCTTTTATTACAATTTCTCTATGAGAGAGTAAAATAAACTTATATAGATGGTAAATAGTCTCACCTTAAAAGGAGAAAATTATGAACGCAATTTTTGAAAGAGAAGCAGTTAGAAAATATACTAATGAAGAAGTAGAAGAAGAAAAAATTCAAAAACTAATTAATGCTTTTCAAGCTTCACCTTGTGCCATGCATCAAACAGATGTCATGGAACTTAGCGTCATTACAAAACCAGAACTACTTAAAAAGATAGAAGATAGTACCGACAATTCTTGTTACAATGCACCGTTAATATTTATGATTAATAATTAATACTAAAAAGGACAGTCAGTTTGGTGAAGGGGATGCTTCTGTAGCTGCTGAGAATGTAATGGTAGAAGCGGCAGATTTAGGTTTAGGATCAGTTTATGTAATGGGCGGAGTATTTGCACTAAATAAGTTTCCTGAACTTCAAAGAGAATTAGGAATGGATGAAGGTTATGAAACTAGTGTGCTCGTGCCAATTGGTTATCCAGCCGATAAAGAACAAGTAGAAGATAGACGTAATCGTTATAAAGTAGTTAGAAAATAAGTGAAAATATACTAAAAAGGTACAGTGACGCTATATGTAGTGGCTGTACCTTTTTAACTATATTTTATTTACTTAAATCAATAATTTTATCGAAAAGTTTCTTTTCTTGATCAGAAATTTTATGGGCTACTTCAATTACTGCAAAGTTAGGATTAGTTAGGAGTGTTTTATGAATTTGCAATGAAAGTTTATTATCTAACGCACTGGTTGCTTCATCAGCAAGTAAAATTGGTCTTTTAGCTAAAATAGCTCGAGCAATTTCAATTCTCTGAATTTGGCCTCCAGAAAGATTATTACCATTTTGACCAACTTGATAGTCGAATCCTTTGCTGTCAATTAATTCTGTCAGTCCAGCTAATTGAATAGCATTCATTAATTCATCTTTTGAATATTTTTTACCTAAAGTTAAGTTAAAAAGCAAACTTCGATCAAAAATAAATGGTTTTTGGTTGATATAACCGAAATATTCATGAGCCTTGTTCCAGTTATCTTCTATATGTTGATCATCGATAATGACTGAACCAGCAGTTGGAGTAAGCTGTCCTACTAACAAGCGTAAGAGAGTAGTTTTACCAAAACCACTTGGAGCCATTAGTAATATTTTTTCGTTCTTTTCGAGTGTAAAGGATACATCTTTTAAAATTGATTTATCATTCATAATATATGTTAAATTTTCAATCTTTAATTGATTAAAAGATAAAAAAGATGAGGTAGGGGATGTATTTTTTGAGTGTAGTGCCTTTTCGATTTTGTCCCAGATTGGTTTAGTAGAACGTATTTGGTTAATCTGATCAAAAATCATTGTAATTGGATTAATAAAGTCATTAGATAATTGAACAATCATGACTAATGTACCCGCTCCAATTTGGCCATTGAACATTAGAATGGCGCCAACTAAAAATGGAACGATAAAGCTGAAAATATCTGCTATTGTAATAATTAAAGTAGAAATAGCTCCCTGGGTATAGTTCAAAGAACGCAATGCATTCTCCATTTGTTTTGCTTGTTTGATTACATAAGAAACAAGCGGCATTTCAACATCATAGAGCATCGCTGTTTTCGAACCATTAATAGCATCGGTGACGGCTTGAGTGTAATCGGCATTTTTTTCTTCCCAAATGCTAGCTTTATTTTGAATATCTTTTACAAATAGTTTCTGAATAAGTCCTGGAATAATTGTAGTGATTACAAAAATTATCGTTAATAGCCAAGAGTTTAATAAGCCAACAATAATTGAAATAATAAAAGCTGCTATCTCAGAGATAATCATTAATTCGTTTGTGGTTTTAAGTAACTCAATTTGCTTTAGGTCATTAGTCATTAAATTAAGACCCTCTTTTTGTGAATCAGCTTGTTGACTTACTAAGTAGTTGATAGTTTTATCCTTGAGCTTAATATTAATATCCCGTGTAATATCGAAACGTAAATAACGATATCCAAAATTTAAGAACATGATAACAATTAGAACAGTTGCTCCTAAAAGAGCGATAAGAACTAATTGCTTTAATGAGCCACGATGATATTGTGCACTATTTAGCATTATCTTTGTGACATAAGCGATGACGACATTACCACAAGCACTTATGCAGGCTAAAAGGGCATAAAGTGCTAGCTTCTTTTTGTTAGCAAACTTTAAAGACATAATATACCTTTCTAGACCCCATCAAAGTGACTTATTTAGTCGTTTCTTCTTTGATAAGAATAATATTAGCACACTTTATTAAATTATGAAAATAAAATTATAAAAAGTATTGCAAAAAATATTATAAATTATTAATATAATCAAAAAGTTTGTTAATAGAGATAGGTGAAAAGATGAATACTTGGATCGATATGCATACCTTTATTCCATATTTATTTGCCTTTTTGTTTTGGGGCTTTCAAGACTTGTTTAAGAAAATATCATGGAAATGGTACGTGGGTGCGATAATATTTACAGTAAGCTTAGCTTTGATTTTTCCTTTAGTTGGATTGAAATCATATGTCAATGAAGTTGCAATTATTTCGGAATCATTGATGATTGTTTTTAGTTATAAATTAATGATCAAGAGATTAAGTGGACCAGTAACTTTCTTTTCAGGTTTGCTTGTTGGTTTATTTTGGGGAGTGGCATTATTTAGCTTAGTAGGAGTTATTTATAATATCAATTAATAATAAGGAGTAGAATTGGGCTATGGAAATAGAAGAAGTAAACATATAAAATCAACAGATGATCATATACCAATAAAGAAGTTGACTAGTAATGAAATAAGTAGAAATACGGTTTTAATTGTTAATTCTTTAGAAGACAAAAAAACTGATGCATCAAAGTTTATTTAACAATGATGTATCAGTTTTTTAGTTAGAGTATTTTTCAAATGCTTTAAGTTCTATAAGAATGATTGTGAGATCCAGTAGAAATTAAGTCAATAGTTAATAATTCTAATTGACCTTTATGAATTTTATATACTAAAACCCAATTTCCAGCGTTATTATGTTCAACATGCAACGCACGCATAGACTTGAATGAACCTTTTAATTGATGATCATCGTATTTTTGAGCAAGAATCTCAAATTTTTCTTCAACTAATAAATTGATAACATGTTTCAACTTATTGGTATCGTAGTGTTTTCTTTTGAGCTTCTTGTAATCTCGCTTAAATTGAGGAGTGAAGTTGATTTTTGCCATTAATCTTTATCAAGCTCCTCAAATAATTCATCTACTGAATCTGCAGTTTTGTAATCTCCTATTTTGTATTCTTGGAGTGATTTTTCTATGTTAGATTTCATTGTTGGAGAAATATCTGAATATCTTGATAAATTAACTGGTATAGCGTTTTCGCTTACTACTTGCGTTAAAATCATTCTCATTGCTGATGACCAATCAAGACCATATTCGTTAAAAACATCAGTTGCTTGTTTTTTTAAATCTTCCGGTAATCTCAAACTTACAGTAGTTGTCATAATTTTCACCTCAAATGTATTATGTTTAACCACATTATAACACATGATAAAACATTTTTGATGAATCTAAGAGGCCTTTGCGAATAAATTAGGTTGTTAATAATGTAGAAGATAGGTATAAAATAGCTAAAAAGTTAATATCAGAAAAAGGCAGCAATTCAAAGATAAAATCACTGCCTTTTTTTAATTAATCCATTCATCACGCAAAATATCGTATTTCATGCAATCATAGTATTTTTCTTTATAAAAACGTACTTTCCTAATTTAAGCTTCTTTTTTTAAACCTATTTTTTGAGCAAGATGGATCATTCGTGGGTTTCCACTCCAAGTAGTCAACCCGATATGCTCTAATTCTGGATATTGGTCAAAAATTTCAGATATTCATATTTTTAGTACTCGACTTCCTATTCCACCGTGCCAATAGGTGGGATTATAAATAACTATGCCAATTTCAAGCCAACGGGTTACTTCATCTATCCAATTTTTTGAAACCATCCCGATGCCTTTTTCATCTAAACAGATGCATTTACAAGAATTGCTTAGTAGATAGTCAGTAATGGGACTATGTTCAAACTGAGAAAAAGAAAGATAAGCATAATAATCATTAAAATAGGGCGCATTCCATTTAGTCCATTCAGGATTTTTATCTTGAAAACCGTCTCGCCAAATATGTTTTAAATACTGTGAATTAAAGGAAGATAAAGTTAATAATTTATTTTTCTGTGTCATCTAATTTTCTCCCGTATTTAACAATATAAAAAAGTTGAGTTACTAAAGTAATTAGCCAAATTATTGTTAAAGTGCCTGAAATAGCAAAAAGTATATACGAAAATTGAGGGTCATCTTTTAATTGATGTGAGGCATAGATCATTA
>CAJUTO010000041.1:5753-7301 GCA_910589675.1 uncultured Lactobacillus sp.
TAAGTCAGCAATACTAGTATTTTTAATAGCATTTCTCAAGTAAAGAAAAGCACTAATAAGTAAGACTATGATAGCTAAAGCATACCAACCGAGGCCTTTGTATCTATGTTCGCTAATTTGTAAATACCCTGCAAAGATCAATAGACCAATGCAAAAAACTGAAAAAACGAATGCAAGGATATATTTAACTCTATTTTTCATTCAATCATCTCCAATTCGTTATTGTAAAAATATAAAATTATGTTAGATTAATAATAAATAAAAAAATAATTAATGTAAATAGAATTAGGTTAAAAATGAGTCTAGAGATCAAATCTTATGAACAAAAATATTTTAATGAGTTGTGCTTAGTAATGGATAGAGCAAGAAAACAAGAACTTCAGAGTGAAGATTTGGAAGAGGTTTTTCTACCATTACGAGATGCACCATATTTAGATTATTTTTTGTCTTGTAAAATTTATGTAGCGTTTGAGGATGGGGTATTAGCTGGATTTATTGGTTTTCGGCCAGGTAGTTTGAATTTTATTTATGTTGATCCAACTCACCAAAATAAGGGGATTGCGACTGAGTTAATTAAAAAAGCCTTAACTGAGTTAGAGAGACCTGTTAGATTAGAAGTATTTACTGATAATGAACGAGCAAAAGCTTTATACAGGAAATTTGGTTTTGAGAGAGTAAATACACTTACTGAAAAGTGGTCAGATGAATTTCCTGTCGTTTTTTCACAAGATACGATGGAATTGAGATAAATTATTATGCGAAAAATTTTGATATCTACTGTTCATCATCCGAATATTATGAATAGTGAACTTATTGATGTAATCAATCATCTAAAAAAATACTTTGATAATATTTATTTAAGTGTAAGTATCGTTACTTCACAAAATATCCGAGATAGGTTTAAAGAAAATAACATTAATTTTATAACTATACCAGCCCAGGGAGCAGCTGATGCAAGAAGAAAAGTATTAACTTTTGCATTAGCTCATGAAAAAGACGACTGCCTCTATCTGTATTGTGATTTTGATAAAATAATTACTGCTATTTTAAATACAAGAGATGAATTTGTTACTTTTATTGACAACTTGGAAATAGAAAATGGATATCAAATAATTGGTCGAGATTGGGCTACTTTTTCAACATATCCAGATACTTGGACAGAGACGGAACAGATTACTAATAAAGTAGCAGCAGATATTTTGAAAATTAGTAATCTTGATATTTTAGCTGGATGTTGCGCATTCAATAGTAAAATTGGAAAAACTATTATTCAAAATTCAAAAGAAATACTAACGGACGTAGAATGGCCGTTGATATGCAACCAACAAAATATTGAACTAAACTATGTTTCTGTTTCTTTTTTAATTTTTGAATATAAATATAATCAAGGAAGGAATGACTATAATTGGCAAGGCTACATTCCCCGATTAAAGTTAGCATTACAAGCTCTACGTATTTTTAAAAAGTATGACTTTTGAAAACTATTAACAACAAAAAATGGAAGAAAAATCTATGTGTCTAATTTGTGAACGAATTGAAATGATTAAA
>CAJUTO010000041.1:7401-8938 GCA_910589675.1 uncultured Lactobacillus sp.
ACGAGAAAAAATGTATAGTGCAGAGAATGTATTGAATGATAAAGAGCTTGAAGAACTAAAGCAAAAGTTGAAGATTGAATTAGATAAAATGTATAAATGAAGGATTAAAAATGCTTATTGACACTAAAAAATTACAAAAAGCTGTCCTTGAAAATAAGAAAAACCATAATTTTAATACTACTGATATTAAGTTTGAACTTCTTCTATTATATGGAGAAGTAAATGAACTTTTTCAGGCGTGGCTAAAGGATGATCCGGAGAACATCAATGAAGAATTGGCAGATGTTGCAATTTTTCTTTTAGGAATTTCAGAAATGGTAGGAAGCGATCTTGGTGAAGATATTCTTAGAAAGATGGAAATTAATAAAAGGCGAAAATACATTGATGGAAAAAAGATTGAAGGATAGAAAATGACACAAATTGAATTAACTCGCTTTCGGATTAAGAAAGGTAAAGAGAGAAAAGCCCAAGAGTGGATGAATTTCTTAAATGAGCATCACGTCGATACAGTTAAAACAATGGCTGCTGAAAAAATGTATGTTGAGACTGTCTTTAGTGAAAAGAATGAAGATGGATATACATATTTTTACTGGTATTCTGTCCAAGGCGAGAATGGTCAGAATGTTGAAGAATCAGAAAGCTATATAGATAAGAAACATATTGAGTATTGGGATGAATGTATTGATTCAACCTATAATCCAGTAAATATGAAAGTTCAACAAAGTTTAATCGCACCAGAAATAGAGAAAATAATTAATGAGGATAATTTATGACAACAAATTTATTGCCAGTTAATAGTATCCTTAATCCCCGAGATTTGGGTGGAATAGTGGGATTAAATGGAAGAAAGATAAAAACACACCGGCTGATTAGAACGGGAACCCTTATCCGTATGTCTGATGAGGATATCCAATTTTTAAAAAATTACGGTTTAACGACAATCATTGATTTGCGATCAAAGAGTGAAAGAAAAGATCATCCCGATCCGCAAATTGAAGGTGTTAAAAATATTTCTTTGCCTCTTTCTGAAGAAGAAGGGACTTTAGGTGGGATTCAAGATTTATCACGAGAAGATGATTTATATCATCATGATCCTCATTCTGCCTTTAAAATGATGTGTGACCACTATAAGGATCACGTAGTAAAAGCTCATGATCAAAATACAGTTCGTCAGGTTTTAAGTATTTTAGCTGAAAAAGAAAAGGGAGCAACTATTTTTCATTGTACCGAAGGAAAAGATCGTACTGGTTTTGTAGTTTTATTTGTTTTATATATTTTAGGTGTTGATTTAGAAGTAATTCGTCAAGATTACTTAGCGTCTAATTCCATTCTTTCTGCTTATCGAGCAGAACGTGATAAAAAGTTTGAAAATGCAGGTGAAAACCTTACCTTTAGGAGTAATATGCGAATCTTGAGCTCGGCTTCTGATTCCTTTTTTGATACGATATTACTTACAATTGAAGAGCAGTATCATGATATGGATGCATATTTGAAAAATGTGTTGGATGTGACACCTGAATTAAGAGATCGTTTACGT
>CAJUTO010000042.1 GCA_910589675.1 uncultured Lactobacillus sp.
TACCCGTGATCCGTATTTCAACGGACTAGATGTAATATCATGCCCGACACACATAGAAAAAGGGTAGTACTTATATTTTTAAGTACTACCCTTTTTGTTAGTCTTTAATAAATTCCTTATAACCCTTATCATATAAGGTTACGGTAAACGTTGCACCCTTTCCAGGTTCTGAATCGACGTTAATCTTACCGCCATGCTGTTTAATAAGAGATAAAACAATCGAAAGTCCTAAGCCAGATTCTCCCGAGCCAATTTTCGCTCTCGATGGATCTGCCTTATAGAATCTTTCAAAAATGTATTTCATCTGTTTCTTATTCATTCCAATTCCTGTATCGGCTATTTTAAATTGGGCGTCATGCTCAATCCTCTTAGCAGAAATTGTAATCTTTCCATTTTCAGTAAATTGTAATGCATTTTGAACTAGATTAACCATTATCTGAGTGAAACGGTCTTTATCTGCATAAACTTCAACTTGCTGCTGACAATTTAAAATCAACTCATCATTCTTTTGAGCAGCTTTTTGCTTCATTTGTGTTAATAAATTAGCTAAAACTTCAGTCGCATTGAATTTTGATTGAATCAGACTAATTTTATTATTTCTAATTTTTTCGTAATCTAAGTTTTCATTTACTAATCTAATTAATCGTTTTGTTTCACTGTGCATTAAAGCAATAGACTTAGGTTTGGCCTCTTCAGGAATAGCATCATATTCAAACCCTTCTAACAAACCGTTAATTGTAGTAAGCGGAGTTCGCATTTCATGAGCGGCATCAGCCATAAATTGCTCTCGTCGCTTTTCTTGTGCCTTAATTTCATCGTTTGATTCTTTTAAAGCATTAACCATAATATTAAAATTACGTGCTAAATCATCAATCTCATCAGTATCCTTGTGTTTTAGATGGACATTAAAGTCCCCTTGTGCGACTTTCTTAGTAGCATTAGATAAAAGCTTAATCTTTCTTGAAATATAGTACGACAAGATAAAACTGATCAACCCACCAATAACTAAAGAACTAAGTAAAGCTGTTAACAGATTATGCTTTTCTCGTACAATCATTTGTTCCACATTTTGCACACGTGAACCGATCCAGATTACTCCCACCAGTTTTCCTTTACTACGCCAGGGAACAATTACACTAGTATATGCATCTTTATTTGAAAAAGAACTTACTCGTCCATCCTCATGATCATTTCTAATGCGAATCTTTTTACCATTCTTTAATTGCTTAAATAACTTTTGCGGTAAAGCCCAGTTCATTGTAGTTTCTGGATAAACTTGTCTATTTTTATTATTAAAAATGCGAAGATTTACATCTTCGCCTTCCATTACTACCTGTAAATTTTTCAAAAATTTAGCATCTAATTCATGTTTAGGATTATCTTTCGCTAAAGCTAGTTTTCCAATCGAAGTTCCATATTCTTCTAAGCGAGTGTAACTTTGAGAATAGGCTTGAATAGTCGCAAAATGAATAGTTGATGAGCCAATAATTACAATACTAGTAATTATTACTAGCAAAAAACCTAAAATTTCTTGATAGAATAACTTCAACTTCTATACCTCAGAATCATCAAACTTGTAGCCCACACCCCAAACGGTTTGAACTACTTGAGGACCAGCTTTCTCTAATTTTTGACGTAATTTTTTAATATGAGCATCAACAGTTCTTTCCTCACCGAAAAACTCATATCCCCACACTAGCTCTAAAAGTTTGTCTCTTGAAAAAACCTGCTTTGGCTTTTGAGCCATAGTATAAAGTAAATCAAATTCCTTAGGGGTCAAACCTTCAACCACTTTATCATCAAATCGTACTTCTCGACGGTCCTTCGAAATTTTTAAATGCTTAGTTACTACATCATATTTTATACCATTAGAAGCATGCATATCCTTTTCCAGATGGCTTCTGCGATATAGCGCCTTGATCCGTGCTATTAAGGCCAAAGGACTAAAGGGCTTAGTAACATATTCGTCTGCACCAATCCCCAATCCTAAAATTTGATCAGTTTCTGAGTCTCTAGCCGTTAACATAATTATTGGTATTGAGAGAGAAATTGCTCTAATTTCCTTAGCTACTTCCATACCATCTTTTTTAGGTAAATTAAGATCTAGCGTAACGATATCATAAGAGCTGGGATTTGCCTTAAACATTTCAACAGCTTCTACTCCATCTTTAGCTATATCTACGTCCCACTGCTCTTTACTAAAGAACATTTTCATCATTTCCGCAACAGAATTGTCATCTTCAACCATTAATATCTTTAGCATTATTTGTCCTTAAATCCTTTTACTCTAGTATGTTTAATCTTATCCGGTTCAATATAATCATGTGGCAACTCATGCCGAGCACGTAAAAAAGCCTGCAATTTCTTTTCAGTTAAGATTATTGGAGCCAAGATAAACAAATAAAAAGTAAGCAACCAAATTAAAAAGTAGCGATCCCAATGCAAAAAATGAATTCCTAATCCTAAAAGAGTTTGGATCAAACCAAATAACATAAAATAATTACGGGCTACTTTTTGCGCATACTGGTAGCTTGCTTCATTAACTGAAGCTAAATAGGACATATATCCATAAATTCGATTAGGGTTGGGCGAAGGAGCAATCAGCCAAATGACCCCGATTACAAACATTATTACCCCGCAACCAATATAAATCATTTGACCAACTCCATTCACTTAAATTTATTCTTTACCCGGAGCTGAAATTACTAAACGTAAGTTACCGCTAAAACTAAAGTTCTTCATTTCGTTAGGAATAATAAAGTTGCTTCCTAATTTAATGTCATACTCTTTACCATCAGCAATAAACTTACCGCTACCCTTAATTACAGATACTAGAAGATAAGGATGATCATTTAAACTCCAAGCAAAATCTCCATCAACATCAATCTGCCATAAATAAAAATGTGGTGACATCGGTGGTTGTGCTAGCGTAGTAATCTTAGCATCTCCTACTGTTTCTGATGTAATTTTTAGCTTCGGATCTTTATGTGGTACTTGAATAGTATCAAGAGATTGCTTAATATGCAACTCTCTCTTCTTTCCCGTCTTCTTATCTATGCGATCCCAATCATATAATCTGTACGTTACATCACTTGATTGTTGGGTTTCAATAACCATAATACCCTTTGTTAGAGCATGTACAGTACCAGAAGGAACGTATAAAAAGTCTCCTTCTTTTACAGATACATAGCGTAAAAGCTTTGACCACTTTCCATTTTTAATCCAATCTTCTAGCTCTTCCTTGCTCTTAGCGTTGTGCCCATAGATAAGTTTAGCACCTGGTTCAGCATGAAGCACGTACCAGCTTTCTGTTTTCCCTGAATCGTTTTCATGAATTCTGGCATATTCATCATCTGGATGAACTTGAACTGACAAATTATCATTTGCATCTAAGAATTTAACCAGTAAAGGAAATTCTTTTGCTTTTGGATTACCAAATAACTCAGGATGCTCTAAATATACTTCTCGTAATGTCTTTCCTTTAAATGGACCTGCATTAACCATTGAAGCATCGTCTTTGTATCCTGAAATTACCCAGGCTTCTCCAACCTTTCCATCAGGAATATCATATCCTAAAACAGTATTTAATTTACGACCACCCCAAATTTTTGGTCTAAAGTATGGCGTTAAAAATAATGGTTCCATAAAAAAATCACCTCAATAAAAGTATATATCTTTTTGAGATGATTTTGAAACCACTTTCAACTATTTTTTAGAAAAATTTTTAATTCCAGTAATCAATCGTTCAATTCCATCCTCTACCATCGATATTGGTGAGGCCAAATTAAGACGTAAAAATTGACTCGCGTTACCCCGATAAATACTGCCAGCTGAAACAATTAAGCCAGTTTCTTTTCGAAGATAATCTGCTAATTTTTTACTATCTTTTGAAATTTCGCTTACATCTAACCACATTAAGTAAGTTGCAGGTCCAGAGACAATCTTTACATTTTTCAAGTTTTTATTTATTTCATGTTCAGCATAGATAAAATTCTCATTAATTGTATCTAATAAATCATGCAGCCAATTAAATCCTTCTGTATAAGCAGCAATTGTTGCCGGAATTGCCATTAGATTTGGCTCAGCCAATTCATCACTATTTAGTCCTCGACTAACAATCATGCGTAAATTCTCATCAGGAATAATTACCGTAGCAGCGTGAAGAGCAGCAACATTAAACGTTTTACTTGGTGATACGAGGCTGATTACATTATTTTTCAATTCTTGGGTAACAGAAAATGCAGGTGTATATTTTACATTATTTCTAACTATGTCACCGTGGATTTCATCTGATAACAACACTACATGATATTTTTGGCATAAAGCTGCTATTCGCTCTACTTCACTACGCGACCACACTATTCCTGTAGGATTATGAGGATTACAGAAGAGCATTAATGTGGTCAATGGATCAGCTAATTTATTTTCTAAATCTTGCCAATCGATCTCATATTTTCCATCATGATAGCTCAAATCACTTGATAATACATGACGACCATTATTCTCAATCGAATTATAAAAAATATTATAAACTGGCTCTTGCACCAATACATTATCCCCAATATGCGATATGCGTCTGACAATTGATGAAATTGCTGGTACTACTCCAGTGACAAAGATCATCCATGTTGGATCAGCATTGACTCCATGCTCTAGTTGATACCAACTGCTTACAGCATTAAAATAGTCCTCTCCCGCTTCTTCATAGCCAAAGGCCCCAAGCTTAAGCTTTTCTTGCATTGCCAAAATAATTTCAGGAGCTGTTTTAAAATCCATGTCTGCAATGGACATTGGCAGTTCATTATCTTGCACATTCCATTTTACGGAATCCGTATGTCTTCGATTTACTACTGTCTTAAAATCATATTTCAAATTTATTCACCTTCTTGATTTTGGTCAGAAACGGATACTTCTCTATCAACTGGTTCTATAAAAATAATCTTTGTAGCCTTAGGATCAACTTTAGTAGGATCAATAATTACCGTTTCTATCTTTTTAGCCTTAATTATTCCCGAAATTGGATTTTTAATACTAGTAATTTTGCTGTTTATAGTTGCTTTTATATTACTACATTTTTCAAAGGCTAAAGGAGTTTGATTCAAGATACAATTTTCTAAAGTAACATAATCCATGTAGCATAGTCCCTGATCACTCTCAATAGTACAATCTTTAAACGTAATATGACTACTATTCCAGCTCAAATATTCCCCATCTATCTGACAATTAATCAAAGTTACATTCTCACAATTCCAAAAAGCATCTTTTGAAACAAAACTACAGTTCTTACATACAATATTTTTAGCTCCATCAAATACGTAATTTCCAATTACTCTAACATTTTCCATGTAAATATTAGAGCTATCTTTTCCAAAATAATCCCCATTAATTTCTGTATTTTTAATTGCAATATCTTCACAGGTCCACATTGTCTCTTCTGCATTGGAAAAGAAAATATGGTCTAATGTGATATTTTTGCATCTTCTAAATAGCTTTGGAGCTTGCAGATTAGAATTTTTAATAGAAATATTATTGGTATACCAGATTCCACTTCGAGACATTGTTTCAAAAATCGCATCAGTGATATTAATGTTATTTGAATACCATAAAGGATATTTATATTTAAAAATAGTGGCTTTTATTTCTAAATCTTTGGTTTCTTTTAAAGGAGATTCTCCTTCACCAAAAGTAACATTTTTTAAAATTGTATTTGAAAGGCCATACAGGGCTCTTTCTCCTTCAAAATATTTTTCTTTAATTTCTTGCATATATTTCCTCTTTTATTAAAGCTTTCAAACATCTAGTCTAAATTATGAAAAGTAATTGTCTAATATTTGATAAGCATACTTAAATATACTTCTGACCTATAGATAGGTAGCACTCTATTACTTTTCTAACTCATTATAGAAAAAAGCTATTTTTGAGAAAATTTACAGTTTTTCATCCTAGGATAAATTATATTTATAGCAAAAAAAGATGAGTTCAACGGAACTCATCTTTTTTAATTTAATTATTACGTTTACGTTTTGAAACACCTGTTAAACCAACAGCACCTAATATTGAACTTACAGCACCTAAAACAACTGCTGCAAAGCTATTTTTATCTCCAGCCTTTGGAAGTTTAGACTGACTAGTTTTCTTAACTGGATTCTTTGGAGCTTCTGGAGTTGGAGTTTCTGGAGTAGTTGGTGTCTCTGGAGTGGTTGGAACTTCAGGGGTAGTTGGTACCTCTGGCTTATCTGGTGTGGTTGGGGTTTCAGGAGTAGTTGGTACATTTGGAATAGGAGTTACAGGTTGGTGTGGCTTCAAGTTGTATCCACCAATTAAATCCCAATCAACTGGTTTTCCCCATTCTCCAGGAAGGGCAGCACTATTTGGAGCATCTTTTTCAAGTACACCCATCATATCTGGATTTTCACTACTATCATCCCAAATCCAATCCCCTTGGTTAGTCATTTTAGCTAAAACAGTAGTAGTGTTATCTGGATTAATTTGTAACAAGAAACTTGGTGCCCAAGTTGCATGCATACCCTTTCCAGCAACCTCACCACGATTAGTGATGTATGAAGTAATTAAAAGTTGATCATCTCTTCCTTCTACTGGAACTGCATAGTATGAATAAGTTGCAGTACGCCAGTTAGCCGGTACAGATGCAGTTAAAACAACGCCAGATTCATTCAATGGAACATAACCATGAGTTAAGTTATCAGAAACATAACCAATCATAGCTACGTTATCACCAACTGCTTTGTTAGTTGCCATCCAAGCATCATCGTTACTACCACGGTTTAATCTAGTAGCAGCAAATAAGTAATACTTATTACCTAATTTAACAACATCAGGGCGTTCAATTTCATCACTTACCATTGGTGCACTAATAAGTGGGCTGTAGACCTTTGCAACACTTGGATTCTTAACATCATCATTTAATTTAATGATACCAATTGCAGCGTTTGACCATTTAGCTCTATCTTTAATATCGGAGTTAGATAAAATTTGGAAGAAATCACCTAAATTATCCTTGTTAGTACCGCCGTAATTTAACCATTGATAAATTTGATCATCACCTTGATAATTTTCGGTTCCAGTACTTGCTTCAAACACAAGGTAACGATTACCATTATCATCATCAATCACGTGTGCATCACGCATTGCGATATTGTCAGCACCCTTGTTAGTTTCTTTCCATTGGTCATAAGTTTGGTAGTGGTAACCATCACCTTCAAAGACAATATGGTCGTTGTCAACATGAGCAATAGAAATCTTATCTTGATCTTTTTCAAGATTTAAGTAAACAGTTGCACTAGCGAGTTTTTGGTGGTTAGTATTATTATCACTAGTATCAACCTTAGTGTAGTAAAGTTGAATTGAGCCATCTTTATTTAAAGTTGCTGATCCAGACCATTGTTGAATAACTGGAGTACCTAGGCCGAAAATAGGACCGGCATTCTTCCAATGATTAAAGTCATTATCACCATACTTGTTGTAAAGAAGATAAATGTGGTTATCATTGACGTTTGGAACTCCCATCATACCAATCACTAATTGGTAGCCATTCCAGTTAGATACGTAACCAGTTTTTGCATCTTGAACAGGCCATGAATCCCAAATTTCCAAATCTTCTACTTTTCCACTTTGAGCATCAAGTGTTTTAGCAGCAGGCATATTTTTAATTTTACTTGCATTGAAGAATGGAACAGCATAACGAGCATCTTGTTCAATTAAAGTTTTAGCAATTTTTTTAAAGTCGTTGTAAGTTAACTGAGTACCACTTTTTGCTTCTTTGGAGAAATTAATTTTATTTAATTCATTAATTTGATCATTAGTTAACTTGCTAGTATCAACACCAGATTCTTCAACGATATCTTTAACTTGGCCCTTTAATTCAGCCTTAGTAGCATTTTCAGCTGGCTTTACTGAACTATCTTTATTTTCCTCAGCATTTGTTTTATCTACTGAGTCTTTCTTTTCAACTTGTTTTACATCATCTTTTTTAGTATCAGTAGTTGCAGCATTAGTTGTCTTTTGATCACTATTATTTACTACTTTATCAACAGGTGTTTCAGCGGTAACTGTGTTTGTATTTTTCACATCACTTACTGGCGCATTAGTAACAACTGTTTGAGTATTATTTTCTGTAGTTTCTGTATTTTCGTTTGATTTCTTGGTGTTAGCATCTTCAGCCACATCACTAGTACTTTTATCTGCACTATCTTTTTCAGTTACTTGCTTATTATTTTCATTGTTTACTGAAGTAGCAGTTACTTCTACAGTTTGATTTTCATTAACATTGTCTGCATTAGTAGTAGCAGCATTTGCAGTTGATGCACTTAATACAATTGCTGCTGTTGACAAGGTTCCCATTAACAAAGATTTTCCGCTTAAAGATATCTTTTTATGATTTTTATTTTCCAACATCTTTTCTCCTCCTACATGTTAAGCGTTTAACATTTCATCTAAAAGCCTATCATCTTTTTATAAAAAAATAAATAAAATTTAGAAGAAATTGTATAGATTTAGCGAAAATCCTTTATTAGTGCCGAATGTTAAACGATTATCAGTTTTATTTCAAAACAGAATCTGCTATTGAATCTTAAACATAGCAGTTAATATATAATAGAGTAGAGGAAACTTTTCTAGTTTGCCCCTCTCATTGCACCGTACGTA
>CAJUTO010000043.1 GCA_910589675.1 uncultured Lactobacillus sp.
GAACCCATGTTACGGCCGTGAAAGGGCCGTGTCTTAACCACTTGACCAACGGGTCATGCTTGTCGCTTATTAACGCAAGGCACTTAATTATATTAACTCAACTTTCAAACTTTGTCAACAACTTTTTTCATTTAATTTGTTGAACTTTTTAAAAGTTCTGTGCCACAAGACGTATTTAATAATACCTAAAATACTCAGAAGATGCAAGTAAAAAATTGATTTTTTTTGAGTTTTTTTCTTAATAACGCGCTAACCCTTGATAGATCAACGTTTTATCCTCTGCTTTTTAATTCTTTTTCCCATTCTTTATGGCGCAAAAATATTACATAGCCATAAAAAGTGTTAATGATTGAAAGTAAAAATGCTGCCACGAGTAAAGTTCTAATCCCTAAAATTTTTTGAATTAAAGCAGATATTATTGCTCCACTCATGAAGGCCCCTACTAAAATAGAATAATTTTCTGCAGGCGCCTTTTGATCAATATTTTTATCAAAATAAAATTTACTCCATGCTAAGACCGATTTTTTTAAGTTTCCTGAGGTGAATGCATTACTATATCCTAAACCTTCAATTTTACTAAAAGCTCCACTTTGCATCGCTAACCCTACAGCTAATAGTGGAACAATATAATAATTCGGTACTGAATGAGGTAAAAAGCTCACTACCACGCAAATAATAATAATCGGGATCATTTCAAAAATCCGCCAATAATGGCTCTGTGAGTGCTTATGAATAAGGGTAACGATAATTAACCCTAAGATAAAGGATAAAATGGTTGAAAGCCTATTTAGCATTCCTGTCACGTTTCCATTTGCTACAGAGGCACTAAAAAAGATAATATTTCCAGTTTGACCCGCAGCCAAAGTTTGTCCACGTTGAATAAAAGTGTAAGCATCAATAAATCCTCCACAAAACGTTAAAGCCGCTGCCATTTCTTTAGCTTGTTCAATATTCTTTCTGTGAAGCAAATCATTAAAAACCATTATAAAGTTCCTTAATAAAATACAAACGATAATTCAACATCATTTTTATAATACGAAGGAATCACCCTCTATTCAAGTCCTCTATTCTCCTTTAACACATCATTTGCCTTTAAGGGCCCTAAAATCACTTTAGAGGGCTTTTTAATTAAGAAATGTCTTCTTCCCCTCCCTGAGCTTTCAAATCATATTATAGACAATAAATTTACTTTACTTAAGTCTCCATACTCTAGGATAAGGGATTCGTATTTATTTTCTAGATAGCAGCCGTTGTTTCTTACGATTTTTAACTACATCCTCTGTTTTTACTCTCTTAAAAACAAAAAAAGCTTTGACATCAAATTAAATCAATTTAACATCAAAGCTTTTTCTACATTAATTACGGAGTAGGAGAGTTTCGAACCCTACCCTATTTAAATCCTTAATGCTACAACATCTAAACCTCAACAATAAAAGTATGAAGCCGAATATGAAGCCTTTTGCTACTATTTCATAAAATCAGCAAACTTTTTAACCGCCTTTTTCTCATCGTTTTTCATGACGTGGGTATAAACATTCATAGTAGTTTTACTGTCTGCATGTCCTAACCTTTTTTGTATTTCTTTTGCATTTAACCCCGCAGAGTAACACAAAGAAGCGTGAGTATGTCTAAAACCATGAATTTTTATACGTCTTAAACCGAACTTATCACAAATAGATTTATTCCATTGTCTTGGCTTTGATAGGGAAGTAATACCATTGTTAATAGTTGGAAAAATATAATTATCTGCGTCTAAAAAGTTAAAGCCTTTTTTAAGCATATCTTTTTGTTGGCAATAGCGCCATTCTTTTAGATAATTCATAGTTTCTGAATCTACTGGTATTCTTCTCACGCTGTTTGCCGTCTTACCATTAGAGATATAGGGACGATTATTAAGCCCCGTAGTAACATTTCTAGTAATACTTATAGTATTAGTCTCAAAATCAATATCAGACCATTTAAGTGCTAATGATTCGCCCTTACGCATCCCTGTATAAGCCAACAATCTGAAATAGACAAAATATCTAAAATTGCATTTCTTAGCACAAGATAGAAATTTATTTAGTTCATCTTTGTCATAAAATTCTTGGTATTGCTGTGGTCTTTCTTTCAACTTAGGCTTAATAACCTTTTCCATAGGATTACTGGTTAATAATTCCATATCAATACCATATTTAAAAACCTTTGAAGCATAATGTATAAATCTATCAAAAGTGTGGGGCGCTTCTTCAAACCACTCATTTACTGCCTTTTGGCATTCAGCAACTGTAATCTTCTCTATATAAATATTACCAAGCGCACTAAGAATATGATTATTGAAATATCTCATAGTAACAGCGTATGTACTTTCTTTAACAGTTGGCTTATATACCTTATTCCATGATTCAAACAATTGCTTAAAGGTAAGCTTTTTCTTTTTTAAAGGTTCATACTCGCCTTTTACAATTTTCAATTTATAGTTTAGATACGCTTCAAGCGCTTCATCTTTCGATTTAAAGCCTTGTTTCTTAATTTGAATGGTGTGCCCTGTGGTTTCATCTTTACCCACATAAATTAAAAACTTGTATCTCTTTTCGCCTTTTGGCGTGGTGTATTCCTTAATATCATTATCCATGTTTAATTACCTCGATTAGTTGAACACGTGCGCAGGTAGACTAATCTTAAATATTTAACATAAATGCGTTTTTAAGGATGGAGATTTGATAATTATCAGTTAATTAGATTTTGGTTACTTTTTAAATTGTCGTTTTTTGCTTTCTTTGCATAACTAATATAACTATCTACCTCAATTCACTTGAACTGATTAGTAACATGGTTATTGAAGTAAGAGAAAATATCAAAAAAGAAGAGATTAAATGCAATAAATTATAAAACAAACAGCTAATTCATTCACCATTATAACCAAAATATTCTCTAAAAATATTTGAAGTTTGGTTATATGCTTTTTGTGCCTTTTTATCAGCTCCTTTTGCCATAATTGCAACTTCAAAAGCCATAGCTATATACATATTAATCTCATCTAATATTGAATAATCGTTTATATTTGTAGCTATATCATAAAGTTTTTTACTACCTAAACTATGTTGAAAATCATCCGCTTCAATTAAGTTATATAAGTTTTTAAAGTGATTAAGATTTTCAGTTTTATAAAAATTCGCACTTTCTTCAAAAGTATCTAATTTATTCTTTTTAGCAAACTCATAAATTTTTGAAAGGTCATTCAATTCATCATAATTTTTTATTTTGGAAAATCCTTGCAAATAAGGCACTGAAACATTAAAGAAATCTGCTAATTTTTGCCATGTTTCTAGCTTAGGTTCTCGTTTGCCTGTTTCATATTGACTTAAAGTGTTATTTGCTAGTCCTAATTTATCACCTAATTCTTGAAGTGTAAGATGTTTCTGTTGTCTCAATTCTCTAATTCGGTTTTTCGTTTGCTTTTTAGCCATCCATTCTCACCTCTTTTATAACATAGTATCACACTCTGCTTCTCTCAAATAGAGATTTTTTACATTGACATTCTCATAATGAGAGAAGTATAATTATCTCAAATTGAGAGAAGGTATATACATGAAACTAACAGAACAACAAGTTTTGGCTATTAAACGCAAACGGGGTGAGCTGGATTTATCAGTTATTGCCCTATCTCATACCACAGGCGTTAGCAAATGGACTTTAAACGACATATTCAAACACGGTCATAGAAATGTGTCTTCCAAGACTTTCAACCGCTTGAATAGTTGGTTAATTGACCAATATAACAAAGACCTTGCAAAGGAGGTGAAACAATGAGAATAAGCCTAGATGATGACCAAATAGCGGAAATTAGAACAATGATTTTTTCTATTGTTCAAGACGCGTTAAAAGAGATAAACAGCACTAAGCCTTACTTAAATAGAAAAGGCATTGCTAAATATTTTGGCGTGTCTGAATCTACTATTTCAAACTGGGTTTCATTAGGGATGCCCGTTGCAATTATTAACGGGCGGAAACTTTACGGCAAGCAAAGCGTAACCAAATGGTTAAAGTCCCATGAAATATCCTCACAAGGGCAAAATAAAAAGCCCACAGCTATGAAGATAGTTAAGGGCTAAGTTTAAGAGATTTGTGCGCAGGTAGACTAATCTTAAATATTTAACAAAAAGCCCTATGATGTCGCAACCATCACAGGGCAAGTAAAAATTTTTGGATTAGATTTTTACTTTTTTATTATAACAAAAAGAAGGGATTAAATGGCAAAGATCCAAATGACGCTGAATATTAACGGCGTGCGGTTCCCCACCCAACGGGTTAAGCTATCCGAGTTTGAAGCTAAGGTCTACAAACTCATACCAGTGGGCAAAGAGAACGCGGTAAGTCTTGCTTATTTAGCAAAGACTCTAAACGTTGATACACGTACCATAGTGAGCGCAGTTAGAAGAATGCGGTTAAAGAGTCTTGACATTGGTAGTGGTCGAGATGTCGGTTATTACCGCTTCAAAGACCCGCAAGAATATGCCGAATGGATGGCAACATACAGAAAAGAAGAGTTTGAACGCTCGAAAGTTTACGAAGCTATGAAGCGCACACCAATGGCACAAAAGATGACCATTATCACGAACGATTCAAAGGAGAACAAACATGAAGAAATATCTAATTAACGATGATGATGTTATTACAGTGGGTCAAAATCTTTATAGAATCGACCCTGAAAATTCCGCAGAATGCAAAGAATTTCCGTTTCTACGCTGTGAAAAAGCTTCAAAAAATTATAACCATAGATTAATTCAAGATGGTGCTGACGGCGAAATATTAAGCGGTGGTAATGACAAAAATGCAACTCCAATTATGCAAGGCGACATTATAGCAAGCAACCTAGACGATGATTTAGCTTTCATTCTTATTAGTGATATGTTAATTCCACTCTATGAAGCCAAAAGAGCATTAGACGCTTACAGTACGGCTACAAACCGAACTGTAATAAGTTTGCCGACTCCCTCACCTACTCCCGAACTAGAAGAAGAGTTTACAAAACGAGATAAAAAAATGACCGCAGAAATTGCGACCATGAAAGACTTGATAGAACATGCAGAAAATGAAGGCGTTGAAATCATTGACGGTGTAACTTATAGCGCGTCTCATACGTGGGTAGAAATTGCCAAAATGGCATTAGACTTAGCAGAGCAACAAGAATGGTTTGAACGCTATGAAGATAAGTATTGCAATGATTAAGGAGGCTAATATAAATGAAATCATTTAACAATGTGCTTATTCTCACTGATAATGCGTGTTTTATGAGTAAGACACAAGATAATGCCGACTGTTTAAAGTTTCCTTTAACTCTTTTAGTCGATGGACATCCCCACACTATCAATAAGAAAGATGTTTCCATGTATTTCTTTAATGATAAGACAACTCACAAATTAACTTGCTACGAACGCGGTGACACGTCTTGTCCTTTCACTGTGGACAGCACAAACGCCAAAATTAAAAATGCGTTAAATGAAACAATAGCGCAGATTATATAAGGAGTAAGCAGTTATGAAGTTACCAAGAATAGAATATTTCATTAGAAACTTAAATCAAAAAGGCTATATGGTCTTAAACGGGGACGACACATGTTTTATCTTTATTGATAGCAAATTACCCAAATCAGAACGCACACGCGTTAAAAAGGATTTTGAAAGTCTATTAGAACCTCCTAGAAAAGCACCTCGCACATTAGCATATTAAGAAATCAACTTATTAAGAAGACATCCCCCATTTGAGGGATGTTTTTTACTAATGAAGATAGAAGGTAAAAATGACAATTTCACAAAGTCATAATAAAAATACTAATGCCTATTGTAAATACCCCGCTAGCCCTTTACTTTTTAAACTTTCCGCCAAAAATAAGACTAATGTTTGTGAAATAAAATTAGATGAAATTACAGTTACAGGCTTTATGAATGCTGACCAACATCAAGACACCTTAAAAAAGAACTGTTGGGTACCAGGAGCAATAAATATTATTGATGGTAAACCCGACATGTACAATCTTTTTAGAGACACAGACAGCATTGCAACGCTATCAAAGAATAAATACTATTCTGATAGTTGGCGCATTGATACTTCAAACCATCTTACAGAACAAGAAAAAGAATACATAATTAGTATTATTCGGCTATTTGATAAACCGCGTATAACGAGACTTGATATAGCAGTAGACTTTATTAATTTTGATGATTCGGGCATGAATTACACACTGTATAAGCCCAACACCAAAATATTTTACACACGGGGAAAAGATGGTAAATTTGAATTAATTACCGCAGGTGTACGCAAGTCTGTCCAAGTTTATAGGTTCTATAACAAGATGGCAGAATTACAACAGAAGCATAAAATTAAAGTTCCCGACTATATAAAAAATTGGGAACGCCTAGAATTACAATTAAGGCAAACAAGATCAAGTAATACAGTACAGAACTGGTATGAAAGAGCAATTAAAATGCTAAATTGTCTCATTCTCCCCGATGTAAACAGGCTAGCGGTACCAAGCTTTAAAGAAAGAGCAATGATAAATGAACTTTTAAGACATCCCGAAGGATTTAAAGAATTATCATCAGCAACAAGAGCTAAATACAGAAAGAAGATACGAGAACTGAATAAAAAAAGCGTCCCCGCTAGAATTAAACTAGCTTTAAGGACGCTTGAAACTAAAAAGAATAATATTCAAGATGAAATAAATTCATTCTTGTAATTATTATACTAGAATGCAATATCATTCAAGAAAAATAAGTCATTTACTAAAATAGGCGTGCCGTTTGGGTGCGTCTATTTTTATTGGAGAAGGTTGTTTTGCAATATGCCGTTTATTACGAGGTCACTTATAAGTGAACCCGTCTAGTAGCAATGTAAATTCTAAGATGAAGAAGTACAACCGTACACAATGTACGCTTGTAATAGATGGCTTTATTACCCTTACAAAACCCCGCATTCAGAAAACCTGTTAAAACCTGTTAGAACTTTACAAAACCTGACCTACCTCATAAAACCTCAATTTAATTATTTATATGCTACTCAAATGACTGCCGTTTGCCTGAATACGCTGGTAAATCTTTGTAATAAGTTTAATCAATTGTTTAACATGAAACATTTATTTGTTATATGCTATCAAGTCAATTACAGGGCTGACGTGATTAATTCGCTGGTAGTAGATAAACCGTTGCGAGAACTCGACAGCACCATAACCCGCATATCTCCCCACAGTAGTCTTACTAAAATTAGTCTTTAATGCAACTTGTTCATCTGTAAGTTTATCTATATATCGCTTCATGAATATTGATTTATAAGGGTCTGTCATGTTGGCTAATGCTTTTTGAATGCAGTCTAGCACAGATAAATAATAAAAATATTCTTTTAATGCTGGGTCGTCCTTGTCGACATTAGGAATATCGCAAGCAATAGGCTTTTTCAAGTCACTCAAATGATTACCCGTAAAATTTAAAAGGTTATTAATAGTACTTCTCATAAAATTAGAAACCTTTTTAGATGTCTGTTTTTCATTAATATTCATAGCTAACCACCCTTAGAAAACCCTATGTTAATTTTTTATGCTGACTGCACAAAATTGCGCAGTCGGATTGTTTCTTCACTTCTATAAATTTTATCTTTTCATAGAAAGCAAATAAACACCTATCTAAGAAGATGTGTATCAACTTGGTATGGTTACACATGAAGCTAATTTAAAAGCTAGAAATATAAAATATTGGGTAAATATTAATTTGATTCATTGAGGGATGTACCAGATTTTTTATTTATCTCCCCAAAATTGGGGACATCTCTAATTAAATAAAAAAGCTCACTGCTGAAAATTAAGCAATGAGATAGAAAATAGACTGTTTTTGCGTCAATTCATTAAATCAAGGCATAAAAAAACCCAGCGTCATAGACTTAACCAAACGCTAGGTACATGAATAATGATATATGTTTATTATAGCTAAATATTTAAGATTAGCCTACCTGTACACAAAAATAATTTACCGTTTATCTTATAAAAAATATGAAGCCAAATATG
Organism: uncultured Lactobacillus sp.; assembly: GCA_910589675.1. GTDB lineage: Bacteria > Bacillota > Bacilli > Lactobacillales > Lactobacillaceae > Lactobacillus. The sequence goes on from CAJUTO010000043.1 coordinate 8,036, forward strand.
AAGTCTTTTTTAGTGTTTTCAAGTAGATTCAAATAGATTCAGAAAGCAAAAATGCCTTAACACCAAGCTTTTTAACTGCTTAGCATTAAGACATTTTACAACTACGGAGTAGGAGAGATTCGAACCCTCGCGCCGGAAACCCGACCTACACCCTTAGCAGGGGCGCCTCTTCAGCCACTTGAGTACTACTCCAATATGGGCCTAAATGGACTTGAACCATCGACCTCACGCTTATCAGGCGTGCGCTCTAAACCAGCTGAGCTATAGGCCCAAAAAGCGGGTAACGAGAATCGGACTCGCGACTAAAGCTTGGAAGGCTTTCGTTTTAC
>CAJUTO010000044.1 GCA_910589675.1 uncultured Lactobacillus sp.
GCCGAGAGTAGTTGGTGGGCAACTGCCTGCGAGGGTAGGCAACTGCCGTGCTCATTGTGAAACTAGTTGTTAGTTATCTGATATCAAAATTAGAGAGCTACAACTAGTTTTTTTATTGTTGAAAAATGTATTGATTTATTTTTATAAATTAATAAAAATAGAATAGAAAGACTATGATAAGAAATAACGATCCCTAAATTTATACAAAATTTAGGGATCGTTATGTTTAGTAATTCATTTAATTTACTTTTGTAGAGATTTTTAAATGCATTAATTAAATTTTTCATTATAGGTGATAATGGGAGATTTTTCTTAATAGCAATAAAATATTGTAATTGTAAAATTTGGGTATCAATTGGAAGTAAATTGATGGGTAAAGAATGATGAATTTTATTAAGAATGCTTGCCGAAGATATTGTCAAACCAACACCTCTCATAAATAAGTTTGTTGCTGTTATAATACTATTAGATTCCATTATTATATTTGGTTTGATATGAAATTTTTGAAAAAGCCCGTTTACTTGATGTCGAATTGCAGATTCCGGAGCACTCAACACTAGAGGCGATTTAAGAATAGTTTTTAAATCATACATTGATGGCGATAAAATAGTTTGATTAGGGCTAAAATATTTGGAAGTTGATGGAATGATTACATAATATTTTTCATTACCATTTATATAAAATTTTACGCCTTTTGTAATAGTTTCTGGATTTTGACCGATATAACAATCAATTTTTTCATTTAATAGACGTTCTTCATTAATTCTGGGAAATGATTCAAATAATTGAATTCTAACTTCAGGATTTTCTTTAAGAAAATCTGGTAAAAGTTCCGAGAGGAGAAAACTTCCTAGACTTTCTAAAATTCCTATACGAATTAATTCAGAATTTGGATGGGTATAGCGGGTTAATTTTCTGACTAATTGTTGGTCATTATAAGAAATGGTTTCAAGATAGTTGTAGTAAATCATCCCTGCTTCGGTAAGAGTAAAGGGAAGTTGGGATCGATTAAGAATTTGAGTTCCTATTTTTTTCTCAATAAATTAATTAAAAGCTGAATACTTTGAGACATCTTAACTTTAGGATTATATGCGAGGAAAACTGTTCGAGTATTTTTGGGAAGATTAATCTTGATTTTTGCAATATCAAAACTATCCAAAAAATGGTTATTGACAACAATTCCCACTCCATCGTTCGCTAATACTTGGGTTGCTAGGCTTAATTCATCATTTCCTTCTCCAGCAATAGAGAGGTTAGAGTTATAGTTTAGTAAAGTAGATGTGATTTTTTTGCCAATTGAAGTTTGAGGAAAATAAGTTATTAAATGATATGGTAATAAGTCAGTTAATAAAACCCGGGGATATTGAGCTAAGGGATGATCCTTTCTAGTAATGACGATTATTTCTTCATTATAAAGGGGCAAAAATATTAAATTAGGGTGGTCACTTTTTTTAGAACAAATTCCAATATCAATTTTTCCTTCTTCTAAATTTTGGTAAATGTTATTAGAGCAGTCACTGTAACAATAAAATTTGGGTTGAATTTTATTGTTTTGTTTATATTCGGAAATAATACGAGGCAAATAAGAGCTCATTGCAGTAGGAATACTAGCAATTTTTATAATATTTTCTTCTTTGCGTTTACAGTTGGCAATATCAATTTTGGATTTTTCAATAGAATTAATTGATGTAATTGCGGCTTCGCAAAATATTTTTCCGTATTCTGTTAATGTAATTTGTCCACCATTACGATTAATAAGCTGACAATTTAATTCTTTTTCTAATGATTTGATGGAATTGGATAAACTTGGTTGAGAAATATATAAATTCTTTGCAACTTTTGAAAATTGACGTTCTTTCGCTAACTCTTTGAAATAGTAAAGTTGATTTAAATTCATAGTTATTTCCTCATCTTTTCTCCTTTTATAATCTTATTATAAAATTATTATTTACTTATAGCAATCGCTTACAATATTGAAATAACTATGATAAAAAGCTAATTTATTTTTGGATAAATATTACTTATGAGAGTTGAAATTATCCTATCAATCGAAGTTATTTTTGTTATAAAATCTATATTTTTGCTTAGACTAGTATACCCATTATATAAATCATTTTTAATCATTCCTAAAAAATAAAAGCCGCAGATCTAAGTGATCTGTGGCTTTTGTGGTAAATAGGTTAATCCGTAGTGTAAGTTCCGACTTTATTGATTCGGTGAAGTACACTATGGCCGTGGGGAGATTTTAAGATATCTTCACTTAAAGCTTGGCCTGCAGTAAGGCCGTGATGGTCTCCGTTGGTCCAGTGAGAATTATTGGTAACATCGTATACTACTCCATCGACTGCTATATAAGCTGGGCGACCATTTTTGCCATCGTAATTTTTTAAAGATTCTGCGGTAAATTTTTTATTGAGTTCAGTCATATAATTTGCCCCTTTCTGGTTATTGTCTATCTTAATAGTAACACGATGTCACCAAGCGAAGGGCAAATCCTCAACTTCTTTAGCCTTTCTTATTAATTGTTATGACGCCATCCTGCAATATCCCAGGGAGTAAAGTTGTAATCCAACTTTTTATTATAAATAGATTCAAAAGCTTCTACTTTTTGTTTATAATCCTGCGCCATCATTAATTTGGAATTTTGATTTTCATTTAGTGCCGGATTTGGATAAATAGTTGGGAGAACATGAACAATATATTTAGTTTGGTAAAAATTAGGATTATCTTTTTCTAGTTTGGGCAAGTCTTTGATTTCAATAAAAGTAGAAATAATGGGTACATTTTGCTTAGCTGCAAAATAATAGGCTCCTCGTTGTGGTTTACGAGGCTTGCGATAATTCCACCACATTTCCTGTTCTGGGAAGATTAGCACCCAATTATTGCGTTCTAGAGCATTATGAAGATGTTTAGGAAATTCGTTTCCGATGTAACTCGGACTATTTACCAGCGGAATAGTACCGACGTAATTCATCAAATAACGGAAAAATCCGGGGAGTTTCAAATTAGTATCTTCAATCACAATTGAGAGTTGATGATGACATTTTAAAGCTAATCTTTTAATCGTCAAAGCATCAGTCTGATTAAAATGATTAGCTGTTACAATGGCGCCTCCTTGAGGTAGATCTTTTAAATACTGTGAACCTTTTATTTCGGTAGACGCCGAAATAGTTTTTGCTAAAGTATCAAGGAGAATTTTTCCGACTTCATTATTGAGCTTGCTGGAAAGAGTAGCTTGATTCTTCCAAAAATTATCTACTAAAGCTGTTCGTTGTTGCAAAGACATGACTGGATCTCCAACTTCTACCTTTGCGGTAAAGTCACGGTTATTAGCAGCTGTTTTAATATTTTGAATGACTTGTTCGCGATTGTTTCCAATAATCATAAAGTTACAGATCCTTGCTTTTTTACTTGTGCCCAATTGTGAGGATCATTGAGAGTTTTATCCTCTTTTTCAAGCATATGATTTAATTTTTCTCGATCTTCTTGACGTTGCAGATCAGTGTAATTGTCTAGTTCCTGTTTTAATTCATCATAAAATTTAGTTTCTTGAGCACTCTTCCAGAAATATTTTTCGTATTGAACATTTTTAAAATGCCATGGTTTAAAAAATAAATTGTAGTGAATTAAACCTGGGTTAGAAATAGGGGCTGTGTTTTCATTAGGCATTGCATCCCATCTCGGATTAAGGTGGAGAATGCGTCCTTCACCGATCTCATTTAGATAATCTTGATCAGGCGCAATACAGTCGAAGTGATATTTTTCAAGTAAATCCATAAAGTGGTCAATAAAATGCTCCTCACGGAATGCTTTGCAATTTAAAACTAGCATTCCAGAATTGATGTATTTCTTAGGATCCAGTGCTAAAACATCTCTGATGTAAGTGACCATTTTTTCAACATATTGAATTGAGAGGTCAGTGCATGCACCAAATAAATTGTTTTCTAAATTTGTGTCATAAAGTTTAGAAATATCATCATTGACGATTGTGTCACTATCGATATAAATTGCCTTATCATATTGTGGAAAAAGATCAGGGATGAATAAGCAGTAAAAAATCGACATAGTGAAAAAATCTGCTCTCAGATAATTTTCTTTACGATTTTTGATCGGCTTTACTAATTCATCATCGATATGAAAAAACTTCACATGAACATTTTTATTGCCTAAAGCTGCTAGATCCTCCTTGTGCTCAGGAGTTATATCTTGATTTAAGAAATAAACTGTATAGTCTTTTTCCGAATCGGCATGTTTAACTAGTGAATTTAATGAAACTGCCGCATATTTAGTAAAGTCATCACTAATACTGTAAAAAACAGGAATTGTCATAATGGCACCTTCTAAATTCTCACATCTTCTGTTTTCTTTACCTTAGCCCAAGTATATTTCTCTTTTTCAATAGATTTAACTTTGTCAGCCATTTTCTTAAGATCATCACGAGCTCGTTGACGATCTTCATCAGTAAAGTCTGCTAATTGTTTCTTTAGTTCATCATAGTAAGGGGTAGTTTTTGCGACTTTCCAGAAGTAATCACCATATTGAACATCTTTAAAGTGCCAAGGCTTGAAGAAAAGATTGTAGTGGACAATTTTAGGATTAGGGATTTCATCCATATTTTCATTTGGCATTGCATCCCATTCTTTTTCCAAATGAAGGATCTTGTCTTCACAAATCTCATTCATATAAGCTTGATCTGGATCAACATTATCAAAGTGATATTTGCTCATCAAGTAATAGAATTTATCTACGAATTTCTTGTCACGGAATTCCTTCATGTTAAATAAGATGACGCCGTTGTTGATGTATTTTTCTGGAGGAAAGATTCCTTGGCACTTTTTAATGTATTCTTGCAAAAGTGGCATAAAACGAATTGATAAATCAGGACAACTAGCAAACATATTATCTTGGAGATCAATATTGTACATGTCGGCGATGTCGGTGTTGATAATTGTATCGGCATCTAGATAGACAGCTTTATCATATTGAGGAAAGAGTTCTGGGATAAATAAGCGGTAGAAGATAGACATAGTAAAGAATTGACCACGTAAGTAATTTTCTTCACCTTTGTGAATAGGTTTTACCATTTCATCATCGATGTGAAAAATATTAACATGTACATTATCAGTTGACATATCTTCAAGTGATTTTTTGTGTTCATCACTAATATCTTGAACTAATAAAGTAATAGTATAGTCTTTGTTTTTGTCAGCATGATCAATTAAAGATTTAATAGATACTGCTGCGTAAGGTGTGTAGTTATCACTAATTGTATAAAAAACAGGAATTGTCATAGTACCCTCCAAATAATTCTTTTATTACTTAAGATTATCCCTTAATTTGAGGTATTCGTTAAGTATATTGTCATATTCATGCAATTTTAAAACGCTATGAACTCTCTCCACATCCCAAGGCTTTACGGTTTGTGTGTGGAAATAGGGTTTAAATCGAAAACTTGTAGTGAAATGTTGGATTACGGTATCGTCTCGTAGATGGTATTGTTCATTAAAGCGGCGCGGAGCAATTTTCTTTTCAGTGGCAAGCTTATTTATAGCAGATTGATCTGGCAAAAACATGCGCTTAACTTGCATCATATGACGAACTTTAGCAAATAAGTTGGTCTTTTTGACTTCATCCATGTTGATTAATAGAACGCCTGAATTAAGATAATCAAGCATTTTATGCTCGTGGACATTATGAAAGAAAAAGCGACCCCAGTAATCTAGTACTCCTACTAATTCGACGTTTTCAATATCTTGATGATAAAAGTCTCTAATATCTTTGCGAATGATGACATCATCATCTAAATAAAGAACTCGATTTGGAATTTGTGGTAATTGATCTGCAAATAATCTAAGCATGGCATATGGGGTAAAACGCGTCCCCATATTAGCAGTTGGCGGCTCTTTAACAAATAAATCTGTGCAATCGATAAGTTCCAATGTATTGTGAGCATTTTTCTTAACTAAGAGAGAACGAATAAAGTCGGCGGCTTTTTTAGAAAAAGGCTGATACTGTTTGTCCTTATTCTCTGTTTTCATTGTCAGAATATAAATATGTAATTCTTCAGTGGTATTTTTTAGTAAAGATAATGTTGTGATTAATACTCCATCTTCTGCATGATTGTCACCGCAAAAAAGAATATTCATGATTAGATCCTCGCATAATTATTTTTTTACATAATGGCAATATTGATAGTCGCTAGTCTGCGCGCGTTCAATCATTGTCTCCCTAATTTTATTGTAAAGCTTATCTTGAGCTTTTTTGTGAGAAAGGGCTTGATCTGGAGAAAAAGGTCCATCGATATAGATGATGATTTTTGGACGTTTGCCAAATTTGGGTTTGTGATAGGTGGTAGTTATTGTAAAACTTGGCACATTCAGTTGCACAGGGAAGTGCATACTGGTGTTAGAGAAAGGGCGGATTTTAGTGTAGTAAGGCCAAACATGGGCCTCCGGATAGATGGCAATGACCTTTTTTTGATGGATGAGTGTTTTGATGGCTTGGATAAGTTTGGCAGATTCTTGAAGGTTTTCTCCGACGGGTAAGCCGCCATAGCGTACGAGATGTTTGCCAATGAAAGGGATGCCCCAATTTGCTTGTCCTGCTATTGCATAGAAGCGATAAGGCGAAACAATGGTTAGTGGCGTAAAGACGTCGCCCATGGGTTGGGTATGATTTCCATATAAAAAATATCCACTTTGATTGACGAGTTTTAGTTTGTGCTTTCCTTTAACATGAACTTTTAAAAATAATCGTGAATAACCCCAACCAAAAAGGGCAGCCAAAGTTCGAGCAATGTAATTCCAAAGTTTTGCGCTGATTGAAGTAGGGATAATTTGATAGTCCTTGGGAAGTTTATAATTTTGATTTTTACTGGCTACTACATCGTCAGTAGGCTTGGTGTAATAATAATTTTGCATAATTTTCTTCCTAAAATAACATTATGTTCATTTTATCATTAATTGAACTTTATTTTAGGGATAAGAGGGAATTACCTCGATACTGACTAATGTCATAATCGAAATGAATACTAGAAAAGGTACAAAAAAAGAGCAACCCTGAAGGTTGCTCATGGTGACATTTTTCTCAAGTTCCCAGCTTGATACTTGCATGCCACTTTTACACTTTTGTTAGTGTTTCTCATTATGCGAGAACCACGACTTATCATATCAATTAGATATAATTAAGACAACTTAAAACCCTCTAATGTCAACTTGCTTAGATACGAGCCCGACTTGTTTGAATTGTAAAAACTCAAACAGCACTCTTCCTAATTACCAACTTACGTAACTATGAACTACACCGGCACTAAAGTACCGGGTTTCTGGGAACACTAAGTAGTGTT
>CAJUTO010000045.1:0-3393 GCA_910589675.1 uncultured Lactobacillus sp.
GCTTCACGCTTTTAACCGGAATCGTTGACTTAGCTAATTGGTCAATCATTCTTCTCCCAACTGCACCAGTAGCACCTAAAATTGCAACATTATATTCCTTACTCATTCTTCATTACCTTCTTTTAAAAACTCCCCAATTCTCTTTAACGCAACTTGCAAAGCCTCATCTGATGAAGCATAGGATAATCTAATGTAACCTTCTCCACCAGGTCCAAATGCACTTCCTGGAGTAACCCCAACTTTTTTCTTAAAAGCTAAATCTAGTGCGAATTGCATATCATCGGTGCCATATTTTTCTGGAATTTTTGCAAAAATATAAAATGCACCTTGGGGATTAACAAATTCAACGCCCATTTTACTTAATTCATTTACTACAAAATCACGCCTTTTTTGATAAATCTTTTTATATTCTTCTGAATCGTTAATTCCATTAGTAAGTGCCTCAATCGCCGCTGCTTGAGAGGAATCAGTAGTGGTAGTAACCATTAAGCCATGAACCTTACTAATTTGATCCATTACCTTTTTTGGTCCAGCAATATAGCCTAAACGGTAACCCGTCATTGCGTGAGACTTGGATAAACCAGAAATATATAAAGTTCTCTCTGGAATCTCAGTAGCAATTGAATAATGCTCAACACCATAAGTTAATGAACTATAAATTTCATCAGTAATCACGTAAAGATTGTATTTTTCGACTATTTTAGCCAGTTGCTTGATTTCTTCATGACTATATTCAACTCCAGTTGGATTAGTCGGATAGTTGAGAATTACCCCTTTAATAGTCGGATCATTTTTTACTACCTCTTCCAATTTTTCGGCAGTAAGTTTAAAGTCATCGCTTGCTGTATTCACTAAAGAATATTGAACACCAGCTAAATTAGCAACTGGCCAATAAAGTGAAAAAACAGGTGTAGGGACTAAAATTTTATCTTCGGGATTAAATAAAGCAAAAATAGCGGCATTAATTGCTTCTGTAGCTCCCACTGTAGCTACAATTTCACTCTTAGGGTCATATTTAACGTGAATGATTTTGTCTAAAAAACAACTAATAGCCTCCAAAAGCTCTTTCTTTCCTTTTTGAGGGGCATAATGAGAGTCATTTTCCTCAATACTTTTAACAGCCGCCTTTTTTACATGTTCAGGTGTATTTAAATCTGGTTCACCTAAAGTCAACTTAATAATGTTGGGAATTTCTGAAACTTTATTATCAAAAATCCGAATTCCTGATGGCTTTAAATTTTCAACCTTTTCACTAAAATGAAGATTATCAGCTAATTCTGGCATTTTAGGCCTCACAATCTATAAAATATTTTCTAATCCAACTATCAATTCATGTAAAGAATCAACTTTTTCAAGTGCTACTTTAACTCCGCTCATAAATGATTCACGATCAAACGAATCTTGTCGAATAGTCAAAGCTTCTCCGTTACCGCCGAACAAAACTTGTTCATGAGCAATGTAACCTGGAAGACGAACCGAATGGATCTTAATTCCTTCATAATCACCACCACGAACATGAGCTAAGCTTTCAACTTCATTAGGAGCACTTTCATGTTTGGGACGATTTTCTGCAATTAATTTTGCCGTGCTTAAAGCCGTTCCAGAGGGGGCATCTTTCTTATCCGCATGGTGCATTTCAATAATTTCAACATCTGGAAAGTATTTGGCAGCTTCTTTTGCAAATTTCATCAGTAAGACCGCAGACATTCCAAAATTAGAAGCAATTATCCCTCCTACTTTTTCTTTTTGGGCTAAGTCCTTTAGTTCTGTCACTTGTTCATCACTTAAACCAGTCGTTCCCACGATCGGCGAAATATGATGCAGAATTGCATATTTTACATTTTCATAAACTGCATTAGGAGTAGTGAAGTCAATCCAAATATCGGCAATATTTTCAGGAATATCGCTCAATTGATTAAAAATTTGAGCACTCTTAGGAAGATGATATTCTTCAGGATCATGATTAGCATGGGGACTAAGACCTGCTACAATTTCAAAATCGGCCATGTTATTTACTAAGTTAACTACTTTTTGCCCCATGGCACCCGCAAAACCAGCAATTAAAACTTTTTTAGTCATTTTCTTCCACTTCTTTTCCTAAATCTAGTGGTAATTCGTGCATTAAAGCATCGTCTTTTAAGCCCAAATGTTGTGCTAAGGTTACTTTTTCTTCTTCATTTAAACTTACTAATGGCAAACGACAACCACCAGTCTTAAATCCCTGAGCATTCAAAACTGCCTTAACTGGTGATGGGGATGGATACATAAATAATGCAGCCATTCTTGGAGTTAACCATCGTTGCAAGCGAGCAGCCTCAGGATAGTTTCCAGCGTACAAATCATCGTACATTTCACGCATTTGCTTAGAATAAATGTGGGAAGCTACTGATACAACACCATTTGCCCCAAGCAAACGCGCAGTTAAAGCTTGACTATCTTCACCGGTAAAGACTTGGAAATCATTATCCTTATGATCAATAATGTATTCCAATTCCTCTAGGCTGGCACATTGCTTAATTCCTTTAATATTTTCAATGTGAGAGAGTTGAACCACTGTTTCTTGATTCATTTTGACGCCAACACGTCCTGGAATGTTATAAATCAAAATTGGAAGATCAACATTCTCGGCTACTGCAGTAAAGTGAGCTACCATACTACGCTGATTCGGCTTGTTATAAGGAGGAACAACAACTAAGGCATAATCAATTCCTTTAATTTTTGCTACTTCATTAGTAAATGCAATTGTTTCAGCGGTGTTATTGCTTCCAGTTCCGGCAATGACTGGAACACGGCCATTTACAATTTCACCAAATTTAGTATAGAGCTCAATTTTTTCATCATGAGATAAAGTTGGTGTCTCACCAGTTGTTCCCCCAATAACAAAACCATTGGTCCCTTGACTAATCAAATAATTAGTTAGCTTCTTTAAACTGTCATAATCGATTTCTTCATTTTCATCAAAAGGAGTTACAAGTGCCGTTAATAAATCAGTATCAATTAATCTTGTCAATTTTATTTCTCCATTCTATAAATCAAGAATCCTTTAATAGCTTCTATACCTCGCATAATACTGCTTTCATTAGGTGTTAACGTTGCCGAATGAAGTTCGGAGTTATCTTCTACTCCTAACCAAAACATCACTCCAGGGAATTTAGCTAATAAAAATCCAAAATCTTCTCCCGTCATTGCTGGCGCTGTTTCAACATAGTTGACTTGGGGATTATTTTTCATATACGAGATAAATTGCTTAGTTAATTCAGGATTATTTTCAACAGGCCAATAGCCTCCTTGATTCAGCTGCAATTCAACGTCCAAATTATAGCTACGAGCAATACCTTCACAGATATCTTTTAAGCGTTGATCAATTTGAACAATCATTTTTTGAGTTAATCC
>CAJUTO010000045.1:3493-6584 GCA_910589675.1 uncultured Lactobacillus sp.
GCTATATCTTTCTTAAATTATCTTCTAAACCAGTTTTGCTTTCGGTTTTTTGATCAACTTTTTTAATAACTTTAGCTGGCACACCTGCTACCACAGTATAAGGAGCTACATCATGAGTTACAATTGCCCCCGCCGCAATTACTGCACCTTCACCAACATGGACCCCTTCAATTACTACTGCATTAGCACCAATTAAAACATTATCATCAATTCTTACTGGTTCCGCAGAAGCAGGTTCAATTACGCCTGCTAAAACTGCATTAGCACCCACGTGGCAATGCTTTCCTACAATAGCACGCCCTCCTAAGACAGCACCCATATCAATCATAGAATCAGCACCAATTTCAGCACCAATATTAATCACCGCTCCCATCATAATTACGGCATTATTACCGATTACGACCTGATCTCTAATCAAAGCGCCTGGTTCAATACGAGCGTTGATTTCTTTTAAATCAAGTAAAGGTACAGCAGAATTACGGGCATCGTTTTCGACATGATAATCTTCAATCTCTTGCGAATGGTTTGCTAAAAATTCTTTTACTACTTGCCAATCTCCAAAAATCACACCACTTTTAGCATTGACAAAATCTTGAATCTCTTCTGGAAAGTCAATATTTTCCAACTCTCCTTTAAGATAAACTTTGACTGGCGTTTTTTTAGGAGCATTTCCAATATAATTAATAATACTTTGAGCATCTAGTTTTGACATTTTTATCTCTTTTCTACATTAAATATTGTAATCTTGGTCTAAATGAACTAAATCTTCTAAGGATTCTCTTCTAATAACTACTTGTGCTTTCCCATCTTCTGCAAAAACGACAGCGGGACGAGGATTACGATTATAATTTGAAGCCATTGAGTACCCATAAGCACCAGTGTCAAGCATTGCCAAAATATCACCTGCTTTTAGTAAAGGTAACTTAGCATCTGCTAAAATATCGCCAGATTCGCAATATTTACCAGCCACATGAAATTCTTGACTAGCCTTTCTTTGCGGATCGTTAGCCAAAACCGTTTCATATTTTGCTTGGTAAAGAGCTGGCCGAATGTTGTCTCCCATCCCTCCATCAACAGCAACATAAGGAACTAAGCCGGGAATTTCTTTCATGCTTCCTACTTTGTATAGATTGTACCCTGCTGGTCCTACAATGGAGCGACCAGGTTCAATATCAATTTCAGGAAGCGGAAAATTATGTTTAGTTGCTTCATCTTTAATTGTTTTTACAATAGCTTTTACAAATTCTTCTGGCTTTAGAGGATGATCTTCTTGAACATATTTAATTCCAAAACCACCGCCGACATTGATTACTTGAGCTGTATAATCATAATTTTTTCTCCAAGATGCTGCGACATCAACTAATTTAGCTGCTGCCATTTCAAAACCATTAAGTTCAAAAATTTGTGAACCGATATGAGCATGGATTCCTAACATATGCATTCTTTGATTTTTCAAAACTTCTTGTAAGGCCTTGTCGGCTTGACCAGACTTTAGATCAAAACCAAATTTGCTATCTACTTGACCAGTTTGATCATATTCATGAGTGTGAGCTGAAATACCCGGCGTGATTCTAAGCATGACGTTGATCTCACTATCTTGTTCTTCAAGAACCTGTCTCAGCAAATCAATTTCATAGAAATTATCAATCATAATCTTGCCAACGTGGTTTTTGACAGCCATTTCAAGCTCTTCTTTTGATTTATTATTGCCATGAAAACTAACCCGCTCCATTGGAAAATTGGCCTTCATAGCTGTATAAAGCTCACCTGCAGACACAACATCGGTATAAGCTCCCTCCTCATTGGCAACTTGATATATCGCAATTGAAGCGAAAGCTTTACTAGCATAACTCACTGCATAATTAACTTGTTCTTCTTCAAACACCTTTTTAAAAGCACGAATTTGATTACGAATTTGGCTAACATCATATACAACTAAAGGAGTTCCATATTCTTTGGCTAGCTTAAGGCTATCCACTCCTCCAATAGTTAAATGGCCTGCTTGATTAATCTGATTAGTAATTTGTGAATTCATATTTTGCCTGCATTTCTAAAAAATAGAAGCGCTAATAAAAAAATCCATTGTCTGCGCTCAACAAACAACGGATTAAATTATTTTTAATCTTATGATCGATAGCGCTCCGCGAATTTTAATTTTCGCGACAGTTTACAATCTCTTAAATTGCATCCCAGCAAATAATACTTGACCTCATATTATCACTTCGGCAACTTCCCCTTTCACAATTCATCATAGTTTTGCCTAAACTCCTAATTGTTACTTTTGTCAGTTGCGCCTCTTCGAATTTGACTAAATTGTATATTTTATTAAAAACAGAGTCAATAGTTTTACATGATTTTTTAATTTTTATTGCAAGTTTGAAAATTAATGTTAAACTTGCAATAAAAATCTTTTAACTAAAGCCCATTTACTTGCAGCTTTAATTAAACTAAAAGGAAGTACTGATATGAGAGTAGTAAAATTTGGTGGCAGTTCGCTAGCCACCGGCACTAGTGTGAATCAAGCACTTGAGATTATTTTAGCTGATCCATCTCGACAAGTGATGGTTGTCTCAGCTCCTGGTAAAAGAAATAGCTCAGATATTAAAGTTACAGATCTTTTAATTAAATATGCAAAAACTGTCCTAAATCATCAAAACTGTTCAAAAATAGTTGACGAAATTTATAGTCGCTATCAAGAAATTGGTTATTTTTTTGGATTAGATGAGACTCAACTTAACATAATTAAAGATATTCTACTTTCTTTACCCGAATTTTCTTATCCAACTGATGATTATCTAATTGCCGCATTTAAAGCTCATGGCGAACGATTAAATGCACGAGTAATTGCAATGATTTTAAATCAAAAGGGAATTAAAACTAAATATTTAGATCCTCATGAAGCTGGGTTAACCGTTACTGGTGAACCGAATGATGCCATTGTGAGTCCTGAGACCTACCTCAACCTTGATAAAATCAAAATAGATTCTGATGAGCATATCATCTTTCCAGGCTTTTTTGGTATTACACCTTCTGGCCATATCGCCACTTTTTCTCGAGGAGGTTCGGATATCACTGGGGCAATTTTAGCTAA
>CAJUTO010000046.1 GCA_910589675.1 uncultured Lactobacillus sp.
TGTCGATAGAATATCATAGATATTCATCAACAGGAAAAATTATACAGCCATAAAATTGCCAGTCATCTTTCAGCAGATGATATAAGAGCACACGGAAAAAGTATTGAAGAGTATTATGAAACCTTATACGCAGATGAAGGAGCTGAATAAGGATGACTACGTTTAAAGCACTATTTAATCAAATGGGTAAAAAGAAGCGTCGGAGTGTTTATCTATTAGCCTTGTTGCAATTAGTAGCATCTACTTTTGCACTTTGGGGACTTTTTTATAATGGTGGATCTTCAAATTCAGATAAACCGATTGCGTGGTTTGTCATGGTATGTACTTTTGCTCCATTAGCTGATATGGCCTATGTAGTTCTCTCTGCTTGGCAAAACGAAAAAGAGTATAGCTCCCAGACTTGGCGTTTAGTTCCAATTTCCTCAAGTAAATTTTACTTAGCAAATATTTCTTCTGCTATTGTTAATGGGCTTTACTTGGTATTAATTCAAATTGGAATGGGAATTGTTACGTTTTTACCAGCATTCTTAAGTAAAGATGTTAGAACTAATATTTGGAAAATTAACCGGGCCCTTGCTAAAGAAACTCATGCGGGCGACTTTTGGCAAAAATTTTCTGATGCTTTTCCAATTGGAGAAATACTAAGTGCATTTTTAGCCTTTATATTATTTGCAATTTTGGTTTATAGCATTGTGACTTTGCTCAATCTATCAAGTAGAACCATTACTGACTTTCTTCCTGATAAACATAGTAAATTAATTCGTTTTGTCATTATGATTATTTTGATCTTTATCTTTATTGTTTTGACAAATAATCTAGGAAGTTTATTAAATCAAGTCCGTTGGGGTGACACTACTAATGGTCTAATGTCATTTATAGAAAACAATTTAGTCTTGGCATTTATTGATATTGTTTTAGGTTCAATTAATGTTTGGCTTTTGAAGAACTTCCACGAAGGGAAGTAAGAGTATATGGCAACTTTTTCATCAATATTTAAAGAATTGACTAAAAGCAAAGTACGCCTTGTCCGCCGACTAGCAATTTTACAAGTGATTGTTGGAATTCTTTTAGGTTTTTGGGCACTCTTTAATTCAGCTTTTGAGGGTGAGAGTAAGGCTTATTTCTTAGTAGCTTTTCTGATGATCACACCACTATTTGATATAGCCTACTTAGCTCTTTCGAGTCGAAAAAATGAGGAAGTCTATTTGTCTCAAACTTGGCGATTAGCTCCAATTAAAGAAAGTTCTTTACTATTTGCAAATCTTTTATCAGCTGTTGTTAATGGTCTTTATTTAGTGGTTTTGCAAATAGGTATGATTCTCGCTGCAGGAATACCTGTAATGGGAACAAATGAATTTTGGAAGACTACTTTTAAAAACTTTGGTTCAATCGGTGAAGGAAAGTTATGGCAAGAGATGCACGTAATGGATTTGTTATCTAGTATTGCTTTGATAGTTCTAATTGGTATATTCATTTATCTTGCTGTAAGTCTCATTAATTTTACGGGAAAAATAGTTAGTGATTTTCTTCCTGAAAGAATAAGTAAATTAGTTTATTTCTTAGTAGTGGTTTTATTAGGTTGTATTGGATTAATATTTTTGATTAATACTTACGATTTTATTTTGACCTCACTAACTGGCTTTTTACAAAATGGAATGTTTTTAACTACTTTAAGTAAGGATGCCAGTGATGTAAGATCAGACCTAACGAGTAATTACTTAACTTTATTGATAGTTCTGGGTGTAGATATAATTTTAGTTTTAGTGAATATTATTCTACTGAATAAGTATCATGAAGCACGGATATAAGAAAAAGGAATAAGATTTTGGGTTCATATCATTTTTACCAAAACCTTATTCCTTTTTGTCTATTATTGAATAATTAAATTAAGAGTTAGCTTGAATATAATCTAAAACTTGTTCAGCTTCTTCTACGGTATATTTAGCTTCTCCAGTTTTCATTGCATGGAGTTTTTCAACGGAAAGATGACTTGAAAAAGCAAGAGCAGTGTCATTGACATTATTCTTAACTTCAAATTCAATAATTGCATCGGATAATTCTTCAGGACTCATTCTCTTCTTCACACTTTCTAAAATATATTAGTACCAATTTATTTGATTAAATGGGAAATACCGTAATTTTACCTCACCAATAATATCTTGTCTCTTTATAAATCCAATCATTCGGGAATCTTTAGAGACATTGCGGTGATCACCCATTACAAAGTAACAATTTTTAGGAACGCGTTTTACATGATAAAGTTGTTCTAAACTAAAATTGTTAGTGTAAAGCTGACCTTTGGAAAGCTTTTTCTTGTACTCAGTCAAATATGGTTCTTTAATTGGCTTCCCATTAATATACATTACATCATTTTTTGATTTAATGCTGTCTCCAGGCACTCCAATAATTCTTTTAATATATAGGGCACCTGGTTCATCTGGGGCTTTTAATATTACAATATCGCCCCGAGAAAGTTTAGAATGTCGTACTGCAATAACTCGGTCATTATTTTCAAAAGTTGGCTGCATCGATGGTCCACTGATAGTTTCATTAGCAAGTAAAAATCGAAATACAACTAAATATAATCCAATAATTATAATTGCTAAAATAAATACTTGTAGGAGCCAGTGACCAAAAGATTCAGCCGATTCAGTTTTATGTTTTGCCATATTTTTGCTCCTTAATTTTTGCATCACTTTTATTATACCTGTTTTTATTTCTTTTGAATGGTAAAATCATTGCATAAGGAAGATATAAAATGAAGAAATATCAAAATAAACTTAACAAATTAGATAAAGAACTCAATTATTTACCACTTCATGAGCAAGTGATTGCCATTAATAATATAATTACTCACCTAGAGAAGGGAAAAATTTTACAAAAATCACCTAATTCACTTGGCTTTTTACCCGATAGCTTAGATATAATGATAGAGAATACGGCAAGCAGCGAGAAGGCCCAAGAAGTAAATAATTTACTGAATAATTTTCGTAGCTTTCTTTCAAGAGAATACGGAATCTGGTCTTTGCCAAATTTGGAAACTGCTAAGTTAATCAAGCAAGAATATAATGTTAAATCAAGCTTAGAAATTATGGCGGGAAATGCATACTGGTCAAAAGCCTTAAGTGAGGTTGGTATAAAAGCGATAGCGAGTGATTCTTTTGCTTGGGCGAAAAGCTCAACAACAGGTGAATCTCCGATTTTTGAAACAGAAAATTTGGATGCCCTAAGTGCGATTAAGAAGCATCCCGAAGTTGATCTAATTATTTGCTCTTGGGCGCCCAATTTTGGGGAAGATGACGTAAATATTCTCAATCTTTATCGTCAGCTTGATTATCAGCCAGTTTTATTATTTATTGGTGAAAAATTTGGAGCAACCAATTCTACTACTTTTTGGCAAGAGGCAAAAACTACGACTAATAAAAAGGTTAATCGGAGTTTTAGAAGCTTTGATTTCATTAATGAAAAGGTGTTTGAGATAAAATAATGAAAATAAAACGACTTATTCTTTTAATAATTTCTTTTTTAGCTTTCTTAGGACTGGGCTTAATTTTGTCACGGCAGCAGTCTCAGAGAGCTGATCAAGTTTTAAGTAATAACGGTTTATCAAGCACATATTATGTTTTTAATCCTAAGAAAAAACACAATATTAAACAGTTCCTAACTTATGTTAATAAAAATTTCTCTCATGATAAGGTGCAGATTCACTTTGAATCGGACTATATCCCAGACCGCGTTTTAATTTGGGCTAACTATAATTTGAAAAGTCAACCGCTTGCTAAAGGAAGTTCTAGGTACTTTAGTAAAAATGACTTTGATGGAACAATTCCTTTTGCAGTTATCTCATCCGATACTAAAGATCGAGTTGTAACCTTACAGAATAATCACTATCTAAAAGAAAACAATGATTATGTCACAATTATTGGTGAATTAAAGAAAAACAATGAGAGTCAAAATGGGCAGGCTGTTTATTATCTTTCAACTGGAATTAA
The DNA here is from genome assembly GCA_910589675.1 of uncultured Lactobacillus sp. GTDB lineage: Bacteria > Bacillota > Bacilli > Lactobacillales > Lactobacillaceae > Lactobacillus. The sequence goes on from CAJUTO010000046.1 coordinate 3,993, forward strand.
CCAACCAACTGCAAAAGAATCAATTACCAACTATAAGGTAGTAGTAGATGGGTTGAATAAAAACGAGGCGAATGCCTTACAACATTATCTCCGGGGAAGTATGCAGATTAAGGACTTTAGTAAAACCTACAATAGGCAGCATGGGATCAGTCCAACTAAAAAATTAATCGGTGCAATTTTCTGTGTTGTAATTGCACTGATAGTTGCAGCAATTGCAGCAGTCCTAGCTGAAAATCCGGTAAACTTAAAATATGTTCCTGGCAAAATCTGGGCTCATTTATTAGCTGATTCTGGTTTACGTTTCTTTTTAGCCAATGGAATAATTGTTATTTTGACTAGTTTGGGTTTACAAACGTGGAGTTTTTACTCTAATCACAGTCAGTTATATGTCCTATTTTTAATCGTTTTTGCAATGCAGATTATTACTTATGTATTAATGCTGCTTTTAATAAAAATTAAGAAGGAAAAATAATGTCATTGCCAATTGAATTTGTTGAGAAATATAAGAACTTATTGGGAGAAGAAGAAAGTAGTAAATTTTTTACTGCAATTAATAGTCCAAGTAAAAAGGGATTTCGTTTAAACCCACTAAAGAATAATTATCAAGATGTTCAATATAGTCTTAAAGAACCAATTGAATTTACTAAAGATGGATATTATGGAGAAATTTCAGGACGTGATAGTGAGTGGACAGGTGGCTATGTCTACTCTCAAGATCCATCCGCAATGTATCCAGCAGTTTCTCTTAATGTAAAACCTGGCGACAAGGTACTTGATTTGTGTGCTGCTCCAGGGGGAAAATCCACTGCATTAGCGAGTTCACTAGATAATAGTGGCCTCTTAGTAGTAAATGAAATTTCGAAAAGTAGAGCAAAGGATTTAAGAGAAAATCTCGAAAGATGGGGAGCTACAAATGTTGTAGTCACTAACGAAAGTCCAGATCGCTTATCGAAAAAATTACCCCACTTTTTTGATAAGATTTTAGTTGATGCACCGTGTTCTGGAGAAGGGATGTTTAGAAAAGATCCTGCAGCCACACAATATTGGTCTCCTGACTATGTATTAACATGCCAAACTAGACAAAAAGAAATTCTGAGTGAAGCAATGAAGATGCTAAAGCCGGGCGGAGAGATCGTCTATTCTACTTGTACATATTCTCCAGAAGAAGATGAAGAAATAGTAGCGTGGCTAGTTGAGAACTATCCATTAGAAATTGAACCTCTTAAGCTTTATCCTGGAATGTCGGCTGGTAGACCAGATTGGTCAAAGTCTAACATGCCAGAATTAAAGGAAACGGTTAGACTCTGGTTTCAAAATGGAGTGGGTGAAGGCCAGTTTGTTGCTCATCTGAAAAATATTGAAGAGAATCAAGAAATTTTAACTAAGGCTAAAAAGAGAAAGAACAAACGCCAGAAAAAGAGCACAATTACACGTTTAAATAAAGATGAGATTAGTGTGGTTGCAAAAGTATTAGATAATTTTGCTCTACCATCTAGTTTAGAAAATTGGCAAAATGCGGTTTTGCAAAGTAATGGTCACGTCTTTGTCCCAGCTCTTGACCCAGACCTGCTAACGGAACTACATGTTCTAAATAATGGTGTTGAATTAGGTTTACTTAAGAAAAAGCGTTTTGAGCCAAGCCATCAACTAGCTGAGGTATTGGGACAAAAAGAACAAAAACAGCTCATTAATTTTGAAGATAAGGCGGATTATGAGCGCTATATACATGGAGAAACGATTAAGGTAGATAGCAATTTGCGCGGCTTTGTTTTGGTTGCTTATCAAGACCATATCTTCAGTTTCGGAAAAATTGGAAATGATCAAATTTTAAAGAACTTCTATCCAAAAGGTTTAAGAAAATAAAAAAGGCTCTTTTGCAAATCCTGTTGATGGATAATTTTAAGAAGGAATTAAGCAGCTAA
>CAJUTO010000047.1 GCA_910589675.1 uncultured Lactobacillus sp.
TTCATTCTGGGTAGCATAAGCTTCTAATAAACTAACTGTATTAGTCGCAATATATGTGTTTTGATTTGCCTTAACTTGAAGATTGACAACATCCCATAAATTTTTGTTTGTTATCTTCTTAAATTCCATACCTATTCCTCCTGATGTGACTCGTTCTTCAATACAAAGACTTTATGATCATTTTCATCATCTTTCATATACTGAAATCCTGCACGCTGGGCCACATGTTGACTAGCTAAATTATCTTGAGCCGTTCGTAAAATTAAAAATTCTAAATTTAGCTGTTTAAATGCATACTCAACTAAAAACTCAACAGATTTAGTCATAATTTCTAAATGTTGCACATCCCCAGAAAGCCAATAACCTACTTCACCTGAGCTTTGATTCAATTCGTGCAAATCAATCATTCCACTAGGAACACCATCAACTAAGATAACTAAATTGAATGCCTCCCCAGCAACCATCTTTTCTTGAAACATTTTAATTGATGCAGCTTCATCTTGGACAGAACCGATTTTTTCAACCCATTCTAAGTATTTAGAAAATTCAACAAAATTCTTTTGAAGTTGATCAAACAGAGAAGCGGCTTGCCAGACTTCTGGTAAAACTAATTCAATTTTCTTATTTCCAGTTGAAAAATTATGTAAAACAAATGCAATATGCTTCATGTATGGTGTTCCTCTTCTCTTAACGGTTAAATTACATTAAATTTTACTTAAGTGCATTTAATATTTCAAGAGCAAAATCATAATAATTATTCATAAAAAAATAAGCAGTAATTAGTTAAATAATTACTGCTTATCGTAATAATATACTTTTATTTTATTAAAAACTCACTAACTAGTTTTAATACTTCAGGTCTGTTTTTTCCGTTAAACATGTGTCCCTCATCTGGAATTAAATGGAGCTCACTTTTAGGCAAAAGTGTATGGAATTTTCTTGAAGCATCAGGTGATACGACTTTATCTGCTAAGCCATGAATCAACAACACTTCTCGATTATAATGTTCCGCTGTTTGATAAATCGGTAATAATTGGGCCGTTCTAAAGTAAGCTCCGCCCACTTCAAAGCCACTAACATTGACAGTTTCAGGGATATGCGTTGGATCATAAGTACTACCCTGACAAACTCCATCTAAAGCATCAGACTTAAGAGTTGCTGCAGGAGCAAGTAAAGCCAATTTTTCAATAACATCTCGATAATATCCAGCCAGCATTGACGCTACTACTCCACCTTGCGAGTGTCCCACTAAATAGATATGTTTTGCCTTAACAGTATTACGAACATAATCCAATATTTTTATTCCATCTAAGATTTCACTATAGACACTCATATCTTCAAATTTACCATCACTTTTTCCGCACCCATCAAAGTCAAAGCGAATTGTTGGGAGGCCTTGATCATTTAAGTAGTGAGAGAGAGCATACAAAATCTTGCTGTCATCATAACCCAAATCACCTTTAAAACCATGCATTAAAATAGCAATCGTATCATTTTCAATCTTGTCGGTTCCCTCAAGTAAACCATGTAAATTTAGACCATCACGTTTAATTGTAATCTCCATTTTCTTCACCTCAAGTTAATTATAGTTTATAACTTAGGTTCAGCGTAATTACTAACGATTAAATAGACGAGAAATAAAACCTTTTTTCTTATTTTCTTGCTCTTTTTGCTCAGTTAACTTTTCAACTGCTTCTTGCATCATCTTGTTCTGTTCAACTTGAGCTTTAAGTAAAGCAGTCACAGTATCTTGCTGCTTTTCATCTTTATGCATTCGTTCATAATGCTTTCTAATTAATGGCTCACCAATGAACTTATCAAACTTGTCAATATCAAGACGCATTCCATTACCGTATTGCTCAATTGCAATACCGCCTTCTCGTGGGAACATATTAAAGTAATTATCTAGAGTTTGATTAATATTCTCATATCCATTGGCTTTAAAATCATTAAAAATTGCTTTTGAAACATGGAAATACTTATCATCCCCATCAGTAAACGCAATATGTTCATAATGATCATCAAGAATTAACATTTTCCACGTAATACGATTGCGATCAATTTTATAATCGTAGTTAGCTCCTAAAATATTCTTTAGACGATCATAATAGCCATATTTCTTCAACAGATTTCCTAAGATTTCTTTCGTTAAGCTCAAATAATCTTCGATTAGATTTGCCTCTTCTTCACCTGTAAGATGTACTAAACGCTTATTGAGTTCAGAAACTACATAGCGATAAATATGGTCATTATTATCATTAATTAACATATTATAGTTAATTTCTTGTTGATTTGATGGAAGCCATGGGGCCTCAAAGGATAAGTAATATACACGCTTGGTAATTTCTTCAAGATTATTAATTTCTTTACTACCGGCATTATGGTTCATCGCAAAGATATTAACATTATGAATCCCTTTAATCGTATTAGACCATTGTTTAATTGCATTAAGAGCTACTTTACTGTGAAGAAAATTACTATTCAATTCATCGACAATCATCGGAGAAATAAAACGTTGAGAATGCAAATAATTGTCTAAAAATCTAACTGCTTTATCTGTTCTAGCACCATTACCGTCATTAATTTCAGTGTATTGCAAACTATGAGACTTGTCTCCAGTAAACTTTTTAAAATAGTCTCGTACCAATAAAGTTTTCCCCGTAGTTCCTCGGCCAATTAACACCATCGAAAGAGGAATCTGATCAGCACTTTTTGAAAAATTAGATTTACGATAAATTTCACGAATTTTCCAAATCATTGGAGCAGTCATCAGATAAATAAATGCAGAAAGTGCCTGGTGACTTTCATCTTTTACCTTATTCAATTTAAAGCTTTCAATAATTCTAACAAAAGTACGAACATCATCCTCACTAACTATGTCCGAATTAACTTCAAGCGAATGAAATAAATTAGTGTTGGTATCTTCAACAATAATATTATTATCTTGATAAGCCCAAACTGGTTTAGGATATAGAGTGCTAGCTTTTATTACACGGTTTTGAGATGGATCACTAAAGTCTTGATAGACAATTTTCTTAACTTCTTCACGGACCTTTTCTTCATTTCTTCGTTTATTGCCCTTTTCTGTAAAGAGTTGCTTAGCTACTTTTTGAACAGTCTCAGGATGGAGCTCATAAGTTTCTTCTTTTCTATCAGCATCTTTAGTAATCTTTACAATGTCATCCGGATTTACTTCAACAATATTTTGTTGAACTTTATCTACTACTTCATCTGCAATAATTGCAGTAATTTGCTTTTTAGTTTTACCATATAGATTATTGATAATTTTTCTATCTAAGTAATCAACACTATCTTCTTCGAAATTTTTCTTAAAAAGCTTTTGATGCTCTTCATAGATTTTTAAATCCTGTAAATCATTTTTCTTACCTTCATACATCCAAAGCATTTCATGATTCTGTTTTAAAGCTTTTTTAGTAAGATTCATTGAACCATTGAAAATAATGAAATCAGTATTATTTTCAATAATGAAATATTTACTATGAAAAAGTTTATCCTTAGTGAATCTTAAATTTAAAGTTTGATTTTCAATTCGATCTAAAAAGTCTGAATCCCGACTTAAAGACAATAGCTGCTTTACTTTATTAGAGACATTTAATAATTGATCTAAATTCTTACCAGTTTTCTGATCTTCCATCCCTAAAATTAGATCAATCTGTTTAAAGCGTGGCAAAAGCTCTTTCTCTATTATTTTAAAACTTCCAACAAAACTAACTCCCTTAAAAGAGTCATATCCTTCGACCAACTTAAAGAAATCTGGTTGTTTAAGCATTACATTATTCTTTAAATCATAAATTGTTAGCATATTTATCCCCTTTCTTTCTATTTTTTCGCACATATGTTCGCATTTTATTACGTAGAAATTATATCATAGTTTTTAAGACGAAAAAATAAACTAAGAATAACTTTTCTTAGTTTATTATTATCTTTAATTATTTTTCCACGAATTAACAAAAAATAACAACTGCAGTTACAATACCGATTATCATAATTAATCCAAAAGTAGTTAATTTACTGAATTTTCTTGTTAATAAAAGGTAAGCTAATATTATTTGAATCAGCTCTGCACCAATCTGAATTATATTAAGATGGATCCGTATATTAAATATCCAATAAATAATTACGATCGCAACTATTGCGATACCATACCATTTTAAAGCGATATTTTGAAACCAATCTTGAAAAATAAAATATACGCTGGCTAATAAATAAGGGACAAGCATATGTACTTCTAATTCCATTTATCTTACTCCTTTTGTAAACTCCGTTCTGTCTAATGACTCTTAAGTTAAAACTCTGATCTGAAATTATGTATTACTTTATAAAGATACTTTATTTTGTCTAAAGCTCACCTTTCCTCTAAATAAAGCTTACGTAAACGATCTCTTAATTCAGGTGTCACATCCAACACATTTTTCAAATATGCA
>CAJUTO010000048.1 GCA_910589675.1 uncultured Lactobacillus sp.
CGAATGGACTTTTTATTTTTTATCAAGTGTTCAATTTAATTTTACAATCAGCGGATTAAAAATTTTTTCAAGTAAGTTTGGGATTATCTATGCTAAAATTTTTAATAAGAGGTGAGAGTGTGTTAGAAGAAAGACTAGCTCAAATTGGTAAAATGGTTGATCCACAAAGTCGCGTAGCAGATATTGGAACTGATCACGCATATTTACCAATTGCATTAGTAGAAGAAGGAAAAATAGATTTTGCAATTGCAAGTGACGTTGCAGCTGGCCCATTAGATAATGCAAAACAAGATATTGAACAAGCAGGCCTAGAAGATAAGATTGAGACAAGATTAGGCTCTGGATTAGAAACTTTAAAGAGCAGTGACCAAATTGATACAGTCGTAATCGCTGGAATGGGTGGAAAGCTCATGACTAATTTGTTAGAAACTGCTCATCAAGAGGGAAAGATCTATCCTACTTTAATTTTAGAGGCGAATATAGGTGAGCCTTTGGTTAGAAAATGGCTCGTTGATCATCAGTATGAGATAGTAGAAGAAAAGATTATCGAAGTAGCTGGCCACATTTATGAAATAATCAAGGCTAAGTTAACTGAGGCTAAACATAATTTATCTGATCAAGAATTAGAATTTGGTCCATTTTTATTAAAAGAAAAAAATCCAGTTTTTATTAAAAAATGGACTAAGCAACTTAATTACTATGAAAATCTAAAAGCTAATTTAAATAAGGCTAAAAATAAAGATGAGGCTAAAATTAGTCAGATAGATGATTTGATTGAAATGATTGAGGAAGTACTAAAATGACAAAAGTAGCAGATATTGTAGCTCGCTTAAAAAAAGACTTTCCCGAAGAAATTGCTTCTGAAGGTGATCCAGTTGGGATGCAAATCGGATCAATGGATGCAGATGTTACCAAGGTAATGACTACCTTAGACGTTCGACCGCAAGTAGTAAATGAAGCAATTGAAAAGGGTGTTGACCTCATCATTAGCCACCATCCAGTGATGTTTAGACCAGCTAAGAATCTTGATTTTGCTGATCCTCAAAATGCAATGTACGGTAAGTTAATTGCTAATGGAATTACTGTCTATTCAATTCATACTAATTCTGATAAGGCTGAAAATGGTTCAGCAGATTGGCAAGCTGAAGAATTAGGCTTAGAAAAGGTTGAGCCTTTTGCCTTAGATACTGATGGAATTGCGATTGGTAGAAAAGGTAAACTACCTAAGAGAATGACAGCTAAGGAATTTGCTTATTATGTTAAAGACAAGATGCAAATTTCAATGGCAAGACTGATTACTGCTGATAATGATAGGTTAATCTCAACTGTAGCCTTTATTTGCGGAGACGGCGGTAAGTTCTGGCGTCAAGCTCTAGTTGATGGAGTTGATGCATTTATAACCGGAGATGTATACTATCACGTTGGTCATGATATGATCTCTTCAGGCTTAACAGTAGTTGATCCAGGACACTATACGGAGAAACTTTTTAAATATAAGGTTGGAGATCGACTTGAAAAGTGGAATCAGGATTATAATTGGAATGTACCTGTAGTAATTTCAGAGGTATCAACTAACCCATTTCAAGATTTATTTTAGGAGGATTAAAAATGGCAGAATATCCAAATTTACTACCTAGATTTTTAAAATACGTTAAGGTGAATTCACGCTCTGACGAACATTCAGATCGTTTCCCATCAACTGAAAGAGAAGAAAACTTTCAAAAAAATGTAATCATGAAAGACTTAGAAGAACTAGGTCTTAAAGATGTTCACTATAATCAAAAAAGTGGATGTGTAATTGCAACTATTCCTTCAAATATTGATTATGAAGTACCTACTTTTGGTTTGTTAGCTCACTGTGATACAGCAGACTTTAATTCGGTTGATGTTAAACCGCAAATTACTGAAAACTATGATGGTGAATCTAAGATTCAATTGGGAGATACTGAATTTTATTTAGACCCAGAAGTTTTCCCTCATTTAAAGAACTATAAGGGCCAAACTATTATTTCTGCTTCTGGTGATACTTTACTTGGTGGAGACGATAAGTGTGGTATTTCTGAATTAATGACTTTTGCAGAATACTTGATGGAGCATCCCGAAGAAAAGCACGGCGAAATTAAGTTGGCATTTACTCCCGATGAAGAAATTGGTACTGGTGCAGAGCACTTTGATGTTGAAGAATTTGGTGCAGATTTTGCTTATACTGTTGATGGTGAAGCACCAGGAAAACTCGACTGGGGTACTTTTTCAGCAGCGCAATTTGGCTTAGATATTCAAGGTGTTAATGTACACCCAGCGGTTGCTAAGGGCCAAATGATTAATGCTATTCAAGTGGGGATTGATTTCCATAATCAATTGCCTGAACATGATCGTCCAGAACATACTGAAGGTCGTGAAGGGTTCTTCCACTTGATGAATTTTGATGGAACAGTTGATTCAGCACATATGGACTACATCATTCGTGACTTTGAACGTGATGGTCTTGAAAAGAGAAAGAATCTAGTTAAAGACATCGTTAAGAAGATGAATGACGAGTTTGGTACTGAAAGAATTAAGCTGAAAATGTGGGATCAATATTACAACATGGCTGATGAATTAGAAAAGCACATGGAGATTGTTGATTTAGCTAGGGATGCTTACAAGGCTGAAGGGCTTACTGTTAATGAAGATCCAGTTCGTGGGGGAACAGATGGTTCTCAATTAACTTATATGGGTCTACCTTGTCCAAATCTTTTTGCTGGTGAAGAAAATATGCATGGACGCTACGAATACACTGTACTCGAGAGTATGTGGAAAGCAGTAGACGTCTTGCGTAAGATTAATCAATTAAACGTTGAGAGAAATAAGAAGTAAATAAGTGAAACAATTTTCAAGTGATTCTGATTAAATTCTCTATTTTCTATGATTGTTTGAATGGCTAAAAACACTTATTTATCAATGATCTTAAATTAATTAAAAATTAAAAATAGTTTTACACTGATACTATTAATCTGCTAAATAGTAGATAAAATGCTTGAAATAATAGCATTTTTATCTACTATTTTTTATTAAAAAATATATTTTCTAAATTGTGAAACAAAATTATGGCTTGTATTTGAAAAGGTATCTTGGTATTATAATAGTGTAATAGATAAACCGTACACTAGTAAAGAGGTGTAAAGATTGCAATTTCAAGATAATATTCCAATTTATGTTCAAATTGAAAAGTATCTTTATCGACAAATCGCTTTAGGGAAAATTAAGCCAGGAGAAAAAGTTCCATCAGTTCGCCAATTAGCTGTTGATCTAACAGTAAATGTCAATACGGTTAAACGTGCTTTGAATCAAATGAATACCGAGGGAATTTTAGAGGTTAGGCGCGGACTTGGTTCCTTTGTAACAACAGATACAGAGTTGATTTTACAAAAGCGTAGAGAGCTAATTAAGGATACAATGAGTGAATTTTTAGAAAGTACTGCACAATTAGGCTTAACTCCAGAAAAGACGCTTGAAGAGCTAAAAAAGTTTATTGAGGAGAAGAAGGGAGATTAAAATGAATAAACTACTTGAAGTAAAAGAATTAACATATCGAAAAAACTTAAAAACTATTCTTGATAATGTGAACTTAGATGTTGATTCAGGAAAGATTATTGCCTTGCTGGGTGAAAATGGTGCTGGTAAGACAACTTTAATGAGAGTAATTGTGGGTATTGCTAAGCATTATCAAGGTGACGTACTGCTTAATGGGGATGGTAGTGAAGTTTACCGTAAAGCTAATATTGCCATGACTGATAATTTAAAGGGATTGAGTGATTCTACTAAAATTGGGGAAGTAGAAGAATTCTATCAAAAATTATTTTCAGATTTTGACAGTAGTAAATTTGAGCAATTACGTTCATTTATGAAACTTAACAATGATATGAAGTTAGGGCAATTATCACGAGGAATGCGTGAAAAACTTGAAATTGCTGTTACTTTAAGTAGAGAAGCTAAGTTGTATTTACTGGATGAACCATTCTCTGGAATTGATCCAATGGCTCGAAAGAGAATCATTAATTCAATCTTGCTTTGGAAGAATCCAGACAGTACAATTATTATTTCTGACCATTTTGTAAATGAAATTACAACAATTTTAGATGAAGTAGTAATTGTGAAAGATAAAAAAATTGGCTCTTTTGCAAATCCTGTTGATGGATAATTTTAAGAAGGAATTAAGCAGCTA
>CAJUTO010000049.1 GCA_910589675.1 uncultured Lactobacillus sp.
TTATGGCTCTTTTTGTGTATACCAGGATACTCTTTATTTTATGATAAATCAAAAACTGCGTAATGAAATAGTATCATTACACAGTAAAAAGTATAGAGCCCTTGAAAAATCATCTTTTGCAAGGTTTACATCACGTATTTTATCTGCAAAATCGTAAATATCTTGGAATAGATAGTGGTGAATAGCCGATAAGCCCTTAAAGGTTCCAATTTCAAACTCAAATAATTTTTTGGTTTCGATCAATTCTTTAGCTCTCTTTTTAGATAAGCTCTCTTCTTGTTTCGCTAACTCCGCTTGATCAGTAATACCTAATTTATTTTGCAAATAATCACCTTTTCTATGTCACCCTAAATGGATGATAAAAACAGTATACGATTCTTATCATAAATCGTCGATACGATGAACATATTGTCTGATATATGCACGTGCTTTGCAAGTTTTTACGCTGTCATATAGTTAGCATACGTAGTTATAGTTTCCCATATTTTCTTGAAAAAACGTGATATAATACTTGTATGGTAAAAGTTCTTTATAATTTTATTATGAGAACTAAAATTTGAGCGAAAATATAAATAAATACTAAGTGCAAAGCTCTCGAGAGCTGATTGTGAGATAAGAAATTAAAGGGTTGAGTTTAAAATGAGTAATTTCGATATGTTTCAAAAACAATGGCCAATATTTGCGAAATTAGGTGGGCGTGCAGAGGTAAATGTCTATAGTGATCCAAATATTTCCATGATTAAAATTCGCCAATTTGCAGAGCAAATGACGGAAGCGATTTTTTCTTTGGAAAGATTAACACCGTGGAATCTAGAAACACAAGTAGATAAACTTCGTGAATTAGAGCGTGTAGGTGTATTAGACTCGGATATTTCGGCTATTTTTCATAAAATTCGTATAGTTGGCAATAAAGCTGTACATGATGGTTATGATGATGAGAGAGAGGCAATGAACATGCTTCGTTTGTCTCATTATTTATCAAATTGGTTTATGGAAGTCTATGGAGATTTGAACTTTAAAACGACTGAATTTATTGAACCTAAGGATATCGACAAATTTAACGCTGAAGAGATCGCCAAACTCAAAGCACAAATCGAATTAGCTGAATCTGAGAAGCAAGAATTCCAAGCTCAATTAGAAAAAATAGCACGGTCTCAGAAGGATGAAAGCGAGGCATCATTTAATAAATTAAAATCTGATCGTAGACAACGTTCAAGGAAGTTTTTGCGTAATAATGATTTAACTGAAAAGCAAACGAGAATAATGTTCATTGATGAACAACTACGGGATGCAGGTTGGGAAGCTGATACAAAAGAACTTGATTGGTGTAATGGTGCTCGCCCAGAGAAAGGTAAAAATAAGGCAATTGCAGAGTTTCCAACTAAAAACGGACATCGGGCTGATTACGCATTATTTATCGGACTTAAACTTGTCGGTATTATTGAAGCCAAAAAATATAATCAGTCTGTTGCTGGTGATATAGTTCAATCAAAAGAATATGCTAAAGAAGTGGCTTCAGCTTTGGAGTATACTTTTGATGAAGTAAATGATGGATATAAAGTCCCATTTATTTATGCTACAAATGGGCGTCCATATTTGAAACAACTGGCTGAACAGTCGGGGGTCTGGTTCTGGGATGCTCGGACACCGCAAAAGGCATCATATGCTTTGGAAAGTTGGCATAGTCCACAAGATCTGCTGCAAAAGCTAGTTGTTGATGAAAAAAAAGCCGAAAAAGAATTAAAAGAAGAACCTTATCCTGAATTTGTCGAACGAAAGTATCAAATTGCGGCGATTGAAGCCGTTGAAAAGGGCCTTGCAGAGAAAAAAAGACGCATGTTGCTTGCGTTAGCAACTGGGACAGGAAAAACTCGCATAGCTTTGGCCTTGATGTATCGTTTGATCAAAACGAAGCGTGCTCGACGAATATTGTTTTTAGTCGATAGAAAAAGTTTAGGGATCCAAGCAGCAGATGCGTTGAAGGATAACAAAGTTGATAATATATCGCTGGCGGATATCTATGATGTTAAAGAAATTGGCGATATTTTGCCAGAACAAGATACTAAGATCCATATCGCAACCGTTCAGGGAATGGTGCGTCGCTTATTCTTTAAAGAAGATACTAATGAAAGACCGTCTGTAGGTACGTATGATTTTATTATCGTTGATGAGGCGCATCGTGGATACACAGAAGATAAGGATATGAGTGAGGAGGAGCAGTTTTATCAAGAGCAAAAAGATTATGTTAGTCAATATCGCAGAGTCATAGATTATTTTGACGCTACAGTTCTTGGATTAACTGCAACACCTGCTTCACATACGACAGAGATATTCGGTGCACCAATATATACTTATTCATATACTGATGCTGTCGTTGATGGATACTTAGTTGATCATGAGCCACCTTATGAATTTGAAACGGAATTAGCAAAGAATGGAATCAAATTTGCTGCCAATACAGAGGTTGATGCGTGGGATGATAAATATAAAAAGATCGATAAAATTCATCTTGATGATGAGCTTGAGTTTGAAGTAGATCAATTCAATAAAAAAGTTATCACGGAAAACTTTAACCGTGCTATTCTCGATGGATTGACGTCATATATTGATCCTAATGAACCAGGTAAAACACTAATCTTTGCAGTAAATGATCAACATGCAGACTTGATAGTTCGACTATTAAAAGAAGCATATGCTACAAATGATATTCCTGTTGATGATGATGCTATTGAAAAAATAACAGGTTATATCAGGCATCCAGAGCAAGAGATCAAACGGTTTAAAAATGAAAAATATCCAAATATTGTTGTTACAGTTGATTTATTGACAACGGGAATTGATGTTCCTGAAATCGAAAATTTGGTCTTTATGCGACGAGTTCGATCACGTATCCTATATGATCAAATGTTAGGTCGTGCAACTCGTTTATGTCCAAAAATCGGCAAAGATTCATTTAGAATTTTTGATGCTGTCCACTTGTATGATTATCTACAAAATATTACAGATATGCAGCCTGTTGTCAAAAATCCAAAACAGACGATACAAGAGATCCTTGAAAAGGCACTAGAAGCGGAAGATAATGCTGAATTTGCCTTCTTTAAAGAAGAACTGGTTGCCAAGTTACATCGTAAAAAACAGAGACTTAAAGCAGAAGACGAGGCAGAGATAACTAGTCTAAGTAGGGGAAGTATCAAAGACTTAACTTTATGGATCCAAAGCTTAAAAAGTATGAATAAAGCTGAATTAGAAGCTCAGACTGAAAATATTCAACGTGTTGCTTCTTGGTATACGTCTAAAGATCCAGTAGTTATCTCAATACATGAAGATAGGCTCCTTGAAGTAGCTAGAGGATATGGTGCAGGTAATACTAAACCGGGTGACTATTTAAATGAATTTAATAAGTTCATTAGGGAAAATATGAACTTGATCCCTGCTTTGCAAGTAGTTGTGACACGTCCAAAAGATCTGACTTATCAAGATTTACGTGAGATCAGGTTGCGCTTGAAAGAAAATAAATTTGAAGAAAAGGCTTTACAGGATGCTTGGCGTCAAGAAAAGAAAGAATACATTGCAGCTGATATCATCAGCTTTATTCGGCAGGCAGCACTCGGTACGGAGTTAGTTGATCATGAGACCCGTATTAAAAGGGCTATGCAAAAAGTTTATGGTGTGGAAGATTGGAATCCTAGACAGATGCGGTGGTTAGAAAAAATCGAGAAACAATTACTTAAGGAACCTGTACTAGCCCCAACGGCAGAACAGTACTTTAATACTACGGAAGTTTGGAAACAACAAGGTGGTTATAAATTTGCATTAAAACAGATTGGAGAGAATGTAGACAACATCATTCAATTATTAAATGAGCAACTATATATTGCTTAAGCAGAGTAACGAGGAGAATTGTAACGTGACAAATAATGAAATTGTACAGAAATTGTGGAAAATGGCTGATGTGCTTCGGGATGATGGGATCAGTTACCAAAACTATGTGACAGAATTAACGTATATTTTATTTTTGAAAATGATGAAAGAGCAAGAAACTGAGTCCGTCATTCCAAAAGATTATCGTTGGGATAATTTAGTTTCAAAAGAAGGATTAGAG
>CAJUTO010000050.1 GCA_910589675.1 uncultured Lactobacillus sp.
AAGTCTATCACAAATGGCTTTTTATTTTTCTAACTTAATTTTACAAACTGCGAGACATAATATGTCATCTCCTTTTTATTGTTCAGCTTTTTACGACCTCAGTTTTTGGTCGAACATAATAATACTTATTACATAAAATATGAAACCCAAAAAAATTACCTAGCGCGAAACGTTAGGGTTTACAATTTATCTTAATAAATAGAGTCGAAATTAATTTTATCTTTCACTCCATAACAATAAGCGCCTAGTTCTTCACTAACAGCGCTCCCTAGATATGATGGTATTGCAAAACTATTCATGAAACTTATAGGGTTGTACACAATATCATCAGTTCCAAAGTACGATAACAGTATCCGAATAGCAGTTTTATTAGTGTTATACTCTAATTTAGATTCACCACGATATGTACCTTGGTAATATCGGATCCAATTAGTATCGTCACCGTTTAAAATATGAGCCATTTCATGAGCTAGCTGAAATGGGATAGCAATTTGATTGTGCCAGTTAGGGTTCATAACGATGCGCCTTTTGCTAGGTAAAGCTGTAGGTGGCGTGTGTGGATCAAGAGAGGATGGCCAAAAACATTTAATATGTTTTTTCTTACAGATAGATAATAAATAATCAAGAACATCTTCTTGCTCGTAATACATGTAATCACCTACTCGTCATATTCGCCAGTTTCTAAAATACGTCTTATAAGTTCTAAATCTCGTTTAGGTATTTCTTTACCTTCATAAGAGAAAATTTTTTCTTCGGTCTCAGGTCGGGAAATTCCAGTGAGATCAATATGCTCTTTTTCATCATCAGTATTCTTTTTAAATCTTGGGTCTATCTCATAGTCAGGGACGTTGAAAAAGCTTGCTAGTTTTGCGACGTTCTTGGGGGCGGGAAGTCGAGTTCCCTTGAAATATCCTGTTAGAGTACTTGCAGGGATACCAGTTTGTCTTGTTATATCTATTTGTTTTTTGTTTGCAGAGTTCAAAAGAGAGTTAAGCTTACTAGAAATAATCTTTTTATACTCTATATCTTGAGGAGTGAGCTCTGTTCTAGCCATTACACATGACTCCTTTCTATACAATAAATATAACATATTTTCGCGATAATTTGAAAAAAATATAAAAAAATACGAAAAAAAGATTGACCTACTCATTAATGCGTATTATACTATGTATGTAAGGTTGATTAAGACCTTAACAACTAAGAAAGGAGAAAGCTATGAAAGATGTACAAAAAAAGAAGAACCCCCTGAAAGAGTTCTTCTTCGAAATCAAAGTGAAATTCCTGACATTCGAGTTTCACGTAAAATTCAGCGGTAAACGCTGATAAATAAAACTAAAGAAAGGGGGTGAACCCCTGTCTTTAGAGTACATTTTATCATAGATCATAAGATAAATGAACTTAAAAAAAATCTTATTTGGAAAATACGAATATCATAAGAAGTCAAGCGATGACAAGCTTGATATGCGAATCAACGTACAATTTGGTATTTTGCCAATTGTTGCAATCGTCATTGTAATTGCTTTGATGATTTGGTTATTTTAATTGGAAGGGGTGAGAGGGTTGCAATCAGTACCACCACTAAAGTTAAGCGCTGCACGAAATAATGCAGGCTTAACGCAAAAAGAAGCAGCTGAAAAATTAGGAATCAGCTATCAAACATTATCACAGTACGAACGTAATCCAAGCGGTGTAAAACTGGGAATGTTGCAAAAAATGAGCGAATTATACGGTATCCCTATTGAGTTCATTTTTTTTAAATAAAAAATACGCATTAATGAATAAAAAGGCGGTGTAAATATGAATTCTTTAAAAATTTTAGGGCAGGAAAAAGTAGGAAATTTTGAATTTACTGGAATCGAAGGTGGTTTCGGTGAAGGAAAGAAATCAATGTTAGTTAAAGACATTGCAGAAATTCACAAGCGGTCATCCAAAGTAATTAATCAGGCTATCAATATGAATATTAAGCGTTTTAGAGCAGGTGTAGATATTTTGGATTTAAAAGCATCAAATTTCGAGGTCAATTTAATTGACCTCGGATTTACCCAAAATGCAATCAATCGTTCCAACAACATCTATCTTCTATCAGAACGTGGTTATTCCAAGCTACTCAAGATCTTAGAAGATGATACAGCATGGGAAATTTACGATCAGCTGGTCGACAATTACTTTGCAATGCGTCAGTCGATTCAGTCAGAAAACAAAGCATTGTTAGCTGATAAGCGTTTGGAAATCATGGAACAGAACGCAGCGACAAGACGCGCACAGCTGATGTATAAGATCGCAATGGCAACAAAGAGTCAGCGACACAGAGAGCTGATGTTAAATCGTGCTGGAAAAGAACTAGTTGGTGAGATGGTAATTCCAGCTATGGAAGTGGAGAGTGTTGAGTATACAGCGTCTGAAGTTGCTGAAAAACTTGGAGTACTAACCAAAGCAGGTAAACCATATCCAGCAAAAGTTGGTGAGTACGCTAACAGGATAAGCTTAAAAGCTGAGCAACCAGGGCAAAATGAATATGGGCGCTGGATAATCAGCAAGTCGAAGTACTCAGCTAAGGAAGTAGCCCAGTGGGTGTATTTTGAAGCTGGTGTTCAGAAGCTAAAAGAGTATTTAGAACTTATCAAATAAAGGAGGTGAAATACATGGCGGAAAGTCCATTTAAAGGATTAAGCATAAAAGGTCATCCAGTATCAAAAGAAGAATTTATGAGCTGGTATGACGATTATGTTAAACGTTGCTCGAACCGTGAGACAAAAAATGCCCATAAAACCCAAAGAGATTTTATGGACGAAGGACATAATGTGATTGAAGTTGTAGGGAACTCAGTTATTTTGAATGGTTTAAGAATCAATGTTAATTCAGTAACAATTGAGCATGATGAAGTAACCCTAAAATTCAAAGCTATTCCTTATTATGATCCTGATCGGCTAGGAATTGATGACCTTTCAAGGATAAATCAGATGTACTGATGAAGTTACCTTGAGCGTCAAAAGGGTCATCACCTATTAACAAATCAGCTTCATAGGCTTGGTGCAAGCAATATTCAACTTGATCTTTACCATATTCTTTTTGCAAATCGCCAAAAATGCTGAAAGGTAAATTGGAAGTAGTGGTTGAATGTTGTTCGATAGTTTGAAGCACATTGTAAAAACAGTCCCAATTTAGTTTCATAAACGTCACCTCTTTTCATAGGAGATGATCAAATTATATCAAAGAAAGGAAGTTTAGATAATGCCAGAAACACTAGAAGGACGCGAACGTATTATTCAATACTTGAATGCAAACGACATTACGATCGCTGATTTAGCTGCAATGTATGGAATCGCAAAACAAGACATGAGCGATTACTTGTCCGGTCGCAAAAAGAATCCACGCGGAAACAAAATCATTTTGAAAATCATTTCTGATTTCAAGATCAGATAGGTGGTGAAAAAATATGGCAAGGAATTGGCTAAATAAAGAACAGTTCATGGAAAAATACGCACAAAGCAAATCTACCTATCACAGACGGATAGAGGAGCTTCGAAAGTCTGAGTTTTGGGATGCGTATATTCATCCTTCAACTCAAGAAGTTTGGATCGATGAGGATCGTTACCAAGAGTTCTTGATTTGGAAATCAGCTAACCGGTTTAAAAAGTTGAAGAACTTAGGTATCGATGAAGGGAGATAATATGAAGTGACCTCCTAAATTGTCAATTCTGGGATTTAGACTCAT
>CAJUTO010000051.1 GCA_910589675.1 uncultured Lactobacillus sp.
CCCTTCATCAGCGTGAGTTAGACAACTATAAGATGTTAAAAAAGACAATGCTGTCAAAAATGTTTCCAAAAAATGATGAAAAATATCCTGAAATTCGTTTTACAGGATTTGCGTACGCTTGGGAACAGCGAAAGTTGAGAGAAGTTGCAAATCATCGTGGAGGAACGGCTATTGAAAAGTACTTTGATAAAAATGGTCAGTACAAAGTTATTTCAATTGGTAGCTATGGATTAGATGGGAAATATATTGATCAAAATATTCGTGCAATATCAAATAAAATTACAGATGAAAGAGTTGTTCATGCAGGAGAACTTACCATGGTGTTAAATGACAAAACTGCTAATGGCACAATTATTGGGCGTTCGCTGTTGATAGAACAAGATAACAAATATGTAGTCAATCAACGTACAGAAATTATTGCACCAAAGGTAATTTTTGATTCTAAATTCGCATTTACTATACTAAATGGATCATTCAGAGAAAAAGTAAAGCGTATTATTCAAGGTGGCACACAAATTTATGTGAATTACTCAGCTGTTGAGAATCTTTCTATTGAACTTCCGGATATTGAAGAACAACAAAAAATCGGCGACTTTTTCAAGCACCTAGATGAGTTGATTACCCTTCATCAGCGTGAGTTAGACAACTATAAGATGTTAAAAAAGACAATGCTGTCAAAAATGTTTCCAAAAAATGATGAAAAATATCCTGAAATTCGTTTTACAGGATTTGCGTACGCTTGGGAACAGCGAAAGTTGAGAGAAGTTGCAAATCATCGTGGAGGAACGGCTATTGAAAAGTACTTTGATAAAAATGGTCAGTACAAAGTTATTTCAATTGGTAGCTATGGATTAGATGGGAAATATATTGATCAAAATATTCGTGCAATATCAAATAAAATTACAGATGAAAGAGTTGTTCATGCAGGAGAACTTACCATGGTGTTAAATGACAAAACTGCTAATGGCACAATTATTGGGCGTTCGCTGTTGATAGAACAAGATAACAAATATGTAGTCAATCAACGTACAGAAATTATTGCACCAAAGGTAATTTTTGATTCTAAATTCGCATTTACTATACTAAATGGATCATTCAGAGAAAAAGTAAAGCGTATTATTCAAGGTGGCACACAAATTTATGTGAATTACTCAGCTGTTGAGAATCTTTCTATTGAACTTCCGGATATTGAAGAACAACAAAAAATCGGCGACTTTTTCAAGCACCTAGATGAGTTGATTACCCTTCATCAGCGTGAGTTAGAATCGCTTAAAACTTTGAAGAAAAATTTACTTCAACAAATGTTTGTATAAAAATTTAAGGAGAGTTTATCAATTATGAGTAATACTAAAGACGTTACATCAAAACTATGGGAAATGGCCAATAGTTTACGTGGAACGATGGATGCAAATGAATACAAAAACTATATCTTACCATTTATGTTCTATCGTTATTTATCTGAACATCAAGTCGAATATCTTAAAGAAAATTATTTGGAAGATTTCTATCAGGTCACTGATCCAGAAGAAAAAAAAGAATATCTTGAGGAAATCTCAAGAGGATTAGGCTATGCAATCGACCCAGACTATACTTGGGAGAAAATTGTTGATAACATAGAGGAACATAAGATCATTGCAAGTGATTTTCAGGATATGTTTGACTCGTTTAGAGCTAATACTAAACGAAACCCAGTTGCTGAAGCTGATTTTGCTAATGTTTTCTCCGATGTCAACTTAGGTGATACACGTTTAGGTGATTCAACTAATGCACGAGCTAAAGCATTGAATGATATCATTTTGATGATAAATGAATTTAGATTTAAAGATGATTCAGGACACGATATTTTGGGGGATGTCTATGAAGAATTGATCAGTAAGTTTGCTTCTAGTGCTGGCAAAAAAGGGGGCGAATTCTATACACCTCACGAAGTCAGTCAAGTTTTATCTAAAATTGTTAGTCTTAATGTAAAAGAATCTGATGAACAATTTCATGCTTATGATCCAACTATGGGATCTGGCTCATTATTATTGACAGTTCAAAAAGAATTGCAAAAGAATCAAGAAGGACGGTCAGTTGATTTTTATGGTCAAGAAATGAATACGACGACCTATAATTTGGCACGAATGAATTTAATGATGCATGGAGTAGATTATCAAAATATGAATTTACGACGTGCTGATACACTTGATAGTGATTGGCCATTTGCTGAAAAAGATGGGGTCCAGACACCGGTAAAATTTGATGCTGTTGTAGCCAATCCACCATACTCACAAAAATGGGATATAAAAAGTGTTGATCGAAGTAAAGATACTCGCTTCAAGGAATTTGGGGTTGCCCCAGCTTCCAAGGCAGACTATGCTTTTGTTTTACATGGACTATATCATTTGGAAAAATCAGGGACAATGGCGATCGTCTTGCCACATGGGGTATTGTTTAGAGGTGCTTCAGAAGGTAAGATCCGTAAGAATATCATCGAAAAAAATCTTTTAGATGCTGTTATCGGTCTACCAGCTAACTTGTTCTATGGCACAAGTATCCCGACCTGTGTGCTAGTCTTTAAGGGGAGTGAAGCTCGTGGAGATAAGAAAGATGTTTTATTTATTGATGCATCTAGTGAATTTGAAAAAGATAAAAATCAAAATAAATTAACTCAGGAAAATATCGAAAAGATCGTCGAGACTTATAAAAAACGTGAAGATGTCGATAAGTATGCTCATGTGGCAAGTTTAGCTGAGATCGAGGAAAATGATTTTAACTTAAACATTCCACGCTACGTTGATACTTTTGAAGAGGAAGAAGTTGTACCACTTAACGAGATCGTCAAAAATATCAATGAAACAAAAGTTGAGATCGAAAAAACGACAAATGAGTTGTATGGTTTGTTAGATGAATTAGTGGGCACAACCCCAGAAGCTGATAAAGAACTTCAAGAATTTTTGACAAAATTCAAACAATAAGGTAGATACACAAAAAAAGTGTAGGTAATGAAGAATACCATATCTGTTGACGTACGCTTGGGAACTGCGAAAGTTGGGGGAAGTTGCTAAAAGATATGATAATTTACGTATCCCGATATCGGAAGGAAAAAGAGAAAGAGGGAATATTCCTTACTATGGTGCAAATGGTATCCAAGATTATGTAAAAGGATTTACGCATCAGGGAGAATTTGTTTTGGTTGCTGAAGATGGTGCAAACGATGTAATTAACTATCCTGTTAGATATGTAGAAGGAAAAATTTGGGTTAATAATCATGCACATGTTTTACAAGGAAAAAAAGATATTTTAGACAATCACTTTTTGACATATATAATTAAAAGTATAAAAATTGCACCTTTTTTAGTTGGAGGAAGTCGTTCAAAACTAAATTCGAACACAATGATGAATATGAGTATTAACGTCGCTCCATTTAGAGAGCAACAAAAAATAGGCACACTCTTCAAGCACCTAGATTCGTTGATTACCCTTCATCAGTATAGGTTGAAATTCAGAAATTTCACAAAATTTTAG
>CAJUTO010000052.1 GCA_910589675.1 uncultured Lactobacillus sp.
CACTTAATTCTGGAACACTCATTGCCTATATAACTGACTTGCAGGAGCAAAATCAGCTTTCTCCGAATAGCAAATTGATGGGGATGCAAGTTATTACTCTAAATTTAACCACCTTAATAGGTGGAAATATTGGCACCGGGCTCTTTGCAATTACAGATACTGCACCAGTTTGGTTTGCATTGATTGGCTTAGGATTATATCCTGCGTTTATTTTTGTCATGATAAAGTTTTTATCTTTTTCGGATAATAAGGCAGCGCATAAGCGGAAGAATAATAGTATTAAAAATATCGCTAATTTCTTTAAAAAAAGAAATTTCTGGATATTGTTGTTGCTAAACGTTGGATATGATTGTGGGACGCAATTTATTTTAATATATTGGTCAATTATCTATGTTGAAAAATTAGGCTTTAACTTATCTCTTGTCTATACCTTGTTTATGTGTGCACTTATTTTAGGGTCACTCATATTTAATAGGATATCAACATTTGCTAGTTCAAGAAGTATCACGATATTAAATACAGTGTGCATGATTTTGGTGTTTGTTTTGAGTGGAATTATAGAAAATAAATATTTGTTATTGACCCTTTTTCTATTAATTGAATTATTAATGGGGATGATGTCAGGACAGATTTCTGCTACTAGTAATGAAGCAATTTATGGAGAAAGCAACAAATCCACTATGCTTTCGACAGTTTCATTTATTGCTGAAATTTTAGTCAGTCTTTCTCTATTTGTAAGTAATGCAATTATGAAGTGGGCTGGTAATTTAAAAGTAATGTTTTTTGTATCAGCAGCTTACTTTAGCATTGTTTTATTAATAATTCCGTTGATAAAGCAGAAGGAAGAGTTAAGTGCAAAATAAAAAAAGACGATCAGCCATAATTTGGTTGATCGTCATACCTATGTAAATTTAAATATTTCTCATAACTCTTCCATCCAATTATCCAGATCGTCTAAAGTTCCAATTTTTTCAATATTTCCATTTTCTACTTCTTGTCGACCAGCATTAATTTTATTCATAAGAGATGGATTTGATTGGATTTCAAGAGTTTCTATTAGCGAATCATACTCGTCTTTAGATAGAATAACTATATTTTCGTCGGATGATTTATTAGCAACCAATAAAGGTTCCCCTGTTTCATTAACTTGCTTAAAATAATCTTTGATCTTTTTTCTAAAATTACTGTAAGTTATAACTTTCATTCATCACTATCTCCAATTATTCATATAATAAACAAATACTATTGTAAAAAGGAAAATGATATGGAACAAGATTACATTAAAAATTTGCGTAAAAAGGTAGGGCATGAACCACTAATTTTAAATTTTGCTGGTGGAGTTTTGGTCAACGATCAAGATGAAATCTTATTGCAGAAAAGGTCAGATTTTAAGTCATGGGGGCTGCCGGGTGGAGCAATGGAATTTGGAGAATCGTGTCAAGAAGCATGTGTTCGTGAATTTTTAGAAGAAACAGGATTAAAAGTGAAAGTCAAATCTTTGCTAGGAATTTCGACTGATTTTATTCAGCATTATCCTAATGGGGATGTAGCCCAAGCTGTCGTAATTGAATTCTTGGTAGAGCTAGTAGGCAAAACGAATAAGAAACCAGATTCAGAAACATTGGAGTTAAAATATTTTCCTAAAGATAATTTACCGGATATTTTTAATAAGCAGCATTTAAAGTTTATTGAGCATTACTATCAAGGTGATTATCCATTTTTTGAATAGGAGTATGTATGAAAGAAGAGCGATGTATTTTACAAATAGATAAAGATCCCAACGCTGTTATTGAACCCGATTATGAAAAACAACCCTTTAAATTTCATTCTAAATTATTATTTGCCTTTGTTCCTAAAGAAGATATTGCTAATTTTTTAGAACAAGTTCCCCATAAAGTGTTAGGGTCGTATGATACCATTTCCTTTCAGCCAGATATTTATGAAATTGAAAGTAACGGAGAATACTTTACTTTATGTCAGGCTCCTTTAGGAGCTCCGGCCGCCACACAATTACTTGATTGGTTAATTGCATATGGTGTCAAGAAAGTTTTAGCATTTGGAAATGCTGGTGCACTTGTAGATTTACCAGAAAATGAAATGTTTATTCCCACTAAGGCAATTAGAGATGAAGGAACTTCTTTCCATTATTTAGAAGATAGTCTAATGGTCGATTTGAACACTGAATTTTTAAGTCAGGTAAAAAATGTAATAACTGAGCTAGATTACAAATACGATGAAGTGACGACATGGACTACAGATGCTTTTTTTAGAGAAACATCGAAAAAAGTAAATCAATTTCGTGATTTAGGGGCATCCGTAGTAGAGATGGAGTGTTCAGCACTAGCAGCTTGTGCGCAATTTAGAAAAATTGAATTTGCTCAAATTTTGTTTACAGCTGATACTTTAGCTAATGAAGAGGACTATGATCCACGTGATGGTGGAACCGATTCACATCGGCGTGGATTAGAAATTTGCTTTGAGATATTACAAAAATTGTAGGAGGAGTAGGTATGAAAGAAGAGACCGGACAACCATTTATTTTAGATTTTGATGGGAATCATCATGCCGTGCTTGAACCAGATTTTGAAGACTTACCGTTCCACTTTAATCCCAAATTACTTTACGCCTTTGTTCCTAAAGAAGAAATTGATTCTTTTTTAGATCAATATCCTCATCGCACGCTAGGAAGTTTCCGCACTATTTCGTTTAGACCTAAAATTTATGAGGTCAAAATTGAAAACAAATATTTCACTTTATGCCAAGCTCCATTAGGAGCGCCTGCGGCCACAAAGTTACTCGATTGGTTAATTAACTATGGAGTTAAACAAATTTTAGCGGTTGGAAATGCTGGTGCATTAAATGATCTGCCCGAAAATACAATGCTTGTACCTACAAAAGCAATTCGAGGAGAGGGAACTTCATTTTATTACTTAAAACCTAGTCAGTTTGTAGAACTAGAACCTGCATACTTGTCTCAAGTTGAAAGAGTAATTTCAGAATTAGGCTATAAATACAATCAAATCATCACCTGGACGACAGATGGTTTCTTCAGAGAAACGCCAAAGAAAGTTGCTCAATTTCGTCAATTAGGAGCCGATACTGTCGAAATGGAGTGTGCGGCTTTAGCAGCATGTGCGCAATTTAGAAAAGTAGATTTTGCTCAAATTTTGTTTACTGGAGATTCATTAGCAAAAATGGAAAACTACGACCGCCGTGGTTGGGGACGTAAGTCATATGGAATTGGATTAGAAATTGGATCTAAAGTTCTAAGTAAATTAAGTCCAAAATAGGGAGAAATAATTATGACAGAAAAAACAGAACAACCATTTATTTTAAACTTTGACTCAAATCATCATGCAGTAATTGAACCAGATCATGATCAGGCACCATTTCGTTTTCACTCACGCTTGCTTTACGCATTTGTTCCTAAAAATGAAATTGATGCTTTTTTAGATCAACATCTTCACCGCACTATAGGTGAATTTG
>CAJUTO010000053.1 GCA_910589675.1 uncultured Lactobacillus sp.
TTATCAAATCTTTAAAATTTTATAAATGTCTAACTTTTCTATGGCACTTCAAACTCAGTTAGCATTTTTTTATTCAACAATTTTCTTCTGTTTATAAAGTTGATTAAGAACTAACAATAAAATTATCACAATTAAAGAAACCACATATACCGACTTTAAGCCGCTTAATAAAACTTCTCTTAAAGCGGGGATTAAATTAGGTGCTAAATGTTTAGCTTTATCAGCAGAAACAATATCATTCATCATTCTTTGAGTTAATTGCGGATGATGTGTTAACTGCTTTGCTACAACCATGTTAAATGTAATTCCATATATAGAGACCATCATAGTCTGCCCTAAATATTTCATCAATGTATTAAAACTAGTTGCAACTCCAATTTTATCGCGTCCTACTAAAACTTGAGAACGAACTTGCGAAGCAGTTGTAATAGCTCCAAAGGCTGTCCCATTAAATGCTGCAATCAGACAAAATACCCAAAATGAGGTATAGATTGGAACAAATATTAAGGCTAAATCGGCTCCAACAAGGACAATTAACATATAATCATATGTTTTCTTTATTCCCCATCGTCCAAGCATTCCACCAATTAAAAATGATCCTACAATCCACATTAACGAACTTGGTGTCACCGCAAATCCAGCAACAGAAGCGCTTGTCCCATTTATTCCTTGCATCCAAGTTGGAATATAGAATTCAAAGCCAATGACTACCCCTGAAATAAGCAAAGTAATCAAATTAATCATTGTAAATTCTTTGCTAGTTAGCATATCTAGTGGCATAATTGGATCTTTTGCTTTCTTCTCCATTCTAAAGAAAAGAAAGGCTGAAGCAACAATAATAACTAGTAATCCTAATAAGATTAAATTAAAGCCATTTTCTATTTCTTGTAAGAAGACCATTAAGGCCAATAAAAAGATGACTAAACAAGTTGTTCCTTTTAAATCTAAAGTGGAATCCTTACTTGTCTTTGTTTCTTTAAAAAAGAAGATCACCAGTAAAAAGGCTAAAATTCCTAATGGAACATTAATATAAAAAATCCAATGCCATGATAAATGTTGAACAATGAATCCACCTAACAATGGTGCAATGACCGAAGCTACTCCCCAAAAACCAGAGTTTAAACCTAGCATCTTTGCTCTTTTTTCAAGCGTATATAAATCAGCAATAATGGTAACAGCTACTGGCTGTACTGCTCCTGATCCGAGCCCCTGAATTACTCGAAAGAGGATTAGTTCCACCATATTCTGTGCAATTCCACAAAGTGCTGATCCAATCACAAAAACAGCAATTCCGAATAGAAATACAGGTTTTCTTCCAAGGCTATCAGCTAGTTTTCCATAAATTGGGGTTGAGACAGCAGTCATTAATAGAAAGATGGAAACAACCCAATTCATGATTTCTAATCCATTTAAATCAGAAACAATTGTGGGCATCGCCGTCGATACAATAGTCCCTTCAATCGCTGTCATAAAGGTCGTTAAAAAGATAGCGATTGTTACAATTTTAGTATTACTTTTATTCTGCATGCTCGCTCACATATGTTTTTAGCGCTTCTACCTTATCTGTATGCTCCCAAGGTAAATCCACGTCTGTTCGTCCAAAATGACCATAAGCGGCAGTTTGGCGATAAATAGGGCGCTTTAAGTTCAGCATTTCAATAATACCAGCTGGTCTTAAATCAAAGACATTTCTAACCGCCTCTACCAATAGATCTTCACTTACTTTACTTGTTCCATGCGTATCAACCATGATTGAAACTGGATGGGCAACTCCAATTGCATAAGCAAGTTGAATTTCACATTGATAAGCTAAGCCAGCTGCCACAATATTCTTAGCTACATATCGAGCCGCATAACTTGCGCTTCGATCAACCTTAGTTAAATCTTTACCTGAGAAAGCACCGCCACCATGACGAGCGTATCCACCATACGTATCAACAATAATCTTACGTCCAGTTAGCCCCGAATCTCCTTTAGGTCCACCAATAACAAAGCGACCAGAAGGATTAATCAAGAACTTAGTATCCTTATCAAGATATTGAGATGGGATGACCTTCTTAATTACCACATCGATCATTGCTTCACGAATTTCATCGTTAGTTACTGTTGCATCAGTTTGAGTAGAAATAACCACTGTATCTACACGTTTTGGTTTATTTTCATCATCGTATTCTACAGTTACTTGTGCTTTTGCATCAGGTCTTAGCCAATCAAGACGTCCCTCTTTGCGAAGACTAGCAACCCGTCTCATCAATGAATGAGCTAAAGAAATAGGTAGTGGCATTAATTCAGGAGTTTCCTTAATGGCAAAACCAAACATTAACCCTTGGTCACCAGCACCTATTTTATCTAAATCATCTTTGTCCTGGTGGTTTTCACGTGTTTCAAGTGATTCATTAACACCACCAGCGATATCACTAGATTGTTCATCAATATCGACTAAGATAGCACAATTATTACCGTCAAAACCAAGTTCAGGACGATTGTATCCAATCTCTAAAATAGTTTTTCTAACTACAGATTGAATATCCACATACGCAGAGGTTGAAATTTCACCTACAACTAAAACGAGACCGGTAGTAACAGTAGTTTCACAAGCTACACGACCATCTGGATCCTTAGCTAAAATTGCATCTAAAATAGCATCAGAAATTTGATCTGCAACTTTATCTGGATGTCCTTCTGAAACTGATTCCGAAGTAAATAAACGTTTTTCTTTTTTCATAGAGTCCCCCATCTTTCGGTTACAAGGCATCTTCGTTAAAAACGAATCCTTTCGGGACCTTAACCGAATAACAATATATACAATAAAAATTCGTTCATTTGTCTTTAAACACAAAAAAGGACTACCATATTTGGTAGTCCCGTGAACGATGGAGGATACAGGGCTCGAACCTGTGACCTCCTGCTTGTAAGGCAGATGCTCTCCCAGCTGAGCTAATCCTCCAACAACCATATTTAATATGGCAATGACCCGTACGAGATTTGAACTCATGTTACCGCCGTGAAAGGGCGGTGTCTTAACCGCTTGACCAACGGGCCAGATCTCACAATTGAGCACATATATTACTATACCAGATCTTTTTCAAAAAGCAAGTACTTTTTTAAAAAATTTACTCAATAAATGAAATACATATTATGGCGAAAAATATTCTCCAACGGAGTGTGAGAGATTCGAACTCTCGATACAGGTAAAGCCCGTATACATGATTTCCAATCATGCTCCTTCAGCCACTCGGACAACACTCCATTATTTTATTATTGCCATAAACTCCGGCTGTCAGACTCGAACTGACGACAACCTGATTAACAGTCAGGTGCTCTA
>CAJUTO010000054.1 GCA_910589675.1 uncultured Lactobacillus sp.
ATGTTTTTTAGTGGTACTATTTCCCAACTATCAGGCAAGTTCTGATAATAGGCGTCAGAAGAATAATAATAATTATAAAAATTCCCGCTGTCTCGGTAAGAACAGTATTTTTGATGTTATAGCTAATATTAAGTGTGATAAAATAACATCAGTAAAAAAGCTGAGGGGAGAACAACATTTGGAAAAAGGAAAATCGATTGATGCTTTGATGAGACATATTCGAAATGATCACAATGTTTCAATAAATGGTGGAAAGAATAAAAAATCATTAATGAATATGGGATACTATCATGGATATAAGAGATACCGTTTTATAAAATCTACCAAAAATATACAGAATTTTGATGATTTTTCACAAATCACGGCTATCTATTCTTTTGACTTTGAGATAAAACGAATTTTTTATCCAATGATTATCCTAGTAGAAACTAGTATGAAGAATCGAACAATTGATGCTGTAGTTACCCGACAAAATTCAGATATAGAGTCTATTTATAAGACGAAACTAACTGATTATTTAGATTATGACAGAAATAGTAATGATAAGAAGGAGATTAGAAAGTTTAGAGATGGCATAAAAGGAAGACTTGATTTTAGATCAGTCATGGATCAGACGATTGGATATAATTATGGAAAAAATGATGCACTAAGCCATTTTGTTCATAACAGTAAACCAATACCTTTGTGGGTTTTCTTTGAATTAATAACCTTTGGACAATTCGGACACTTTATAAGTCGTTTAAGTAAGGAATGGAGACTTAAAGTATCGGAGGCTAATGGGTTACAAAGCGCATCGTTTAACCAGAATGGACGTATGTTGCAAAATATCGTTTTTACATTAACAGATTTGAGAAATGCAACAATGCATAATTCTGCTATTTTTGATGCAAATTTTAATCATGATGGCATCGCAAGGGGGCTTAAACAATTTTTAATGTTGGAGACTAACATTGAAGATATCACGTTTGATAAAATTATTGATTATCTGATTTTACTTATATTTGTCTTAAAAAAATATGGGTACTCCAAAACGGAGATCAAAGCATATGTTCGTCAATTCGAGAGTGCGAAAGAGAGACTTTTTAAAAGTATACCTCGTTCAACTTATGGATCATTACTCGGGATGGATTCTAATAAGAAAATTGAAGGTATTTATTCTTTTATATCTAGAACTTGAAAATCCTGAATAATAATGCTAAAATCAACATATCTAATTGGGGTGTATCACTTCGGTGTGCATCTAAGGGAATCAGATGCTTCTGATTCCCTTTTTTATTAAAAAATCCTCACTATATGCTGTAAGCCTACAGTGAGAACTCATAAAATGTTACCAAGTCACTATTTTATTAACAATATTCTGTTGTTCTGTTGATGTTCGTCTTAGGTAAATACGAGTAGTTTCAATACTTTCGTGCCCCATTAAATCTGCTAATAGGGAAATATCATTAAATTTCTCCAAAAATCGTTTAGCATACATATGACGAAACGAATGAGGGTAGACGATTTTTGTATCTAAGCCATATTTATTAGCATAATTTTTAAGCTGTTGAGCAATACCGCGTGGTGTGATCTGCTCGCCATATTTGTTTAGGAATAAATAGCCCGATGTTCTGTTTTCATTTTCTATCCAGATACTTGTTTCGTTCTTTAATCGCTTAGGAATATATAATCGCCGAATCTTGCCACCTTTTGAATAAATATCAAAATATCCAATATCAATATGTTCAGTCTTGATTTTGACTAGTTCACTCACTCGAGCACCTGTTGCACCTAAGAACCAAACAACGAAGTACCACTTCATATTCCCATCTTTTTTTAACTTCCGCTTTAAGAACAGATAATCGGCATAACTGATAACATCCTCTAAATAATTTTTTTGCTGAATTTTGATTGCTTTCAAACAAAGATCATCATTACCTGAAAATTTCAAAAACTTATTAAGCCCTTGAATACGTAAATTTACTGTTTTAGGCTTAAAGCGTTCTAACAAATATCCTTTATATTCCAGAACCCCTTCAAGCTCCAAATCGTAATTTTCAAGAAAATACTTTACAGCATATAAGTATGAATCAATGCTATTTGTTGACAGTCCCTGTTGTTTTAAGTGCAATTCGAAATCTTTTACTGAATTTTCCATATTTTTGCCCCTTTGATATAAATTTAAAAGCACTGTATATCTATATATAATGTACGCAAAAAACGCCGTTCTTTACAGAAACGGCGGTAATTTTTATAATCATTGTTATTCTTCAGACTCCTATTATGGGAACTTGCCGAAGTCTTGGCTACTGACCACCGTGGAGAAAAGTTGCATATTATTATCTGAAAGGGATTTATCATCGGATAAATATGACAATAACTCACAAAATTCTACACCATATATCACAGGAGCAAGTAATTTTCATAATGGACAAATTACCACTGATGGGTATACAAAATTTCCTCAGGTTATCGCACAAAAAAATGATTTACTAATCACTGTAAAAGGGACGATTGGTGAATTAGCCATT
Source organism: uncultured Lactobacillus sp. (assembly GCA_910589675.1). Lineage (GTDB taxonomy): Bacteria > Bacillota > Bacilli > Lactobacillales > Lactobacillaceae > Lactobacillus. The sequence goes on from CAJUTO010000054.1 coordinate 2,511, forward strand.
TTAAAACTTGAGAAAGCTCATATTGCAAGACAAATTATGGCAATACATCCATTAGCCATTGATACACAATACGTATTTCTAGTCTTAAAAAATTCTATTGAACAACTGAAGCAACAAGCTCAGAGCATGATTCCGGGAATTTCACGAAATGTTTTATTAAAATCGGAAATTCCTTTGCCACCGATAAGCGAACAAAGACAAATTTGTCAAACTATTTCATTAATTGACTCTCAACTTCAAAAACTGAGTTAATTAAATTAACTATGCGTATTTGTTCCTTTTCAGCAGGTAAAGCTATTGGCAAATTCCTCAATACTTCCCCACCAATTGCTTTAAATGTAGTACCTGTCGCTTGCTGTTCTAAAATTGATTTTTGTGTCAGCAAAAAATGGTACAAATATTCTAAACTGTATCCATACGGCTGAATTGCAGCGAGACCGCGTCCTATCACGATTGTTTTTCTAGTTAAATTTACATCTCCAACTGGGGCTCGAACTGACATAACGATTGAAGGGATTTCTATTTCTTTTGTTATCTGGCTGGTGTACTTGCCGGAGGGATTTAAGAATTTTTCTCCAAAGTCACTTTTCCCTTGATGAAATTCAACCGCATTCAAGCTAAATTCGCTTGTTACATTATTCCCTTTAGGAGATTGTCCCATAATTACATTAGCAACGGAGAATAACTTGGATTTTATCCATGTTTTTGGTAACTTCCCATAATAGGCGTTATCACCATCTTTTAC
>CAJUTO010000055.1 GCA_910589675.1 uncultured Lactobacillus sp.
TAGTAAAACCCCCTAAGTTAGATTCCTTTGTCCAACTTAGGGGGTTCACTTCAGCAGAGGCTTTTGAAGCGTATATCAAAGTAGTTGGTATGCCAAAAAAAGGTAAAGAAAAGATCGACTGGAGCGTTCATGGTGGAAAAAGCCACGCTCCTAGAGGCAAAAGAAAGGATCGCTATTTCAGAAAATGGTATCTATTTGATACTCAGACGGGCGAAAAACACGAATTTGAGATAGCACAAGAAGTTGCTGATTTTGTGGGGTGTGGTGTTACAACGGTCATTATTGCTAGAAAGAAAAAGACAATGCTTAAAAAGCGTTACAAAGTGATCGCAGTCAAATAAAAAAACGACCGCAGCTAATGCAGTCGCTCTCCAAACAAATATCTACTACGAATTATAACATAGGAGGGCGGACGAATGGACTTGATTGATTTAATTCCTGATCTTGATGAAGTCGCGACTGCTGAAAAAGTCAAAAAATTTTTTGATAAGGATCTTGAAAGGCTATTGCGGTTGGCTGATAAACAGCGCAGTTTCTTCCGCTCTGTCAGCATGGACGGTATGCCGAAAGCACCGAGTTCTGGAAATGGCCAAGAAAATATGGTCGTCAAATATGTTAGTAGCGAGTCGGCAAAAGCTAAGTCTATTTTAGAAGATGTGAATGTCGCTTTAAATCGTTGTAGCAGTACTTATCAGCTGATACTTTACTATCGCTACATCAAAGGTTTAGCTGATTGGCAAGTGGCTCAAAAAATAAAGTACAGTACGACTAGATATAACGAATTAAAGATCGCAGCTTGCATAGAATTTGCAGAACGATTGCATGTTCAAGTAAATCAGTTAGATTTAAGAGTAATGAAATGATGAAAAAGTCCGAAAAATCGGGCTTTTTTTGTTAAAAACAGTTGATTTATATAGGTTAACAATGTATAATAAATATATAAGGTTGAGGGAGGTGAAACAGTGAGACCAAGAAGAGAAACACACAAAAAAGAGTCGCCTATCAAACTATTGTTAACCACCGGCAAAGTGATAACAACAATAGTCGGAACATTACAAAGCATTGAATGGCTTGTAAATTTCATCAGACAACTCTTTAAATAAAATATTGAAATAGAAAGGGGGTGGTCTCCCCTCTATTTCAGTATACACGAGAAAGGAATTAAAGTCATGGATAGAATTAAAAAGATTGTTGACGCTTTGGATCGTTTTAGCAATTTCTTACTTCCGGTTGCTGGTGTAATTTTGATAATTGACTTCTTTTTGTGGTTATTGATTAAGATTTTAGGCAAGTAAGGAGCTGATACGATGACAGAGAAAAAGACGACAGAAGCCCAAAACAGAGCAACGAAAAAATGGGGCGACAAAAACAAGGATAAGCAACGTATTTACCGCTATAGGTCGTATGCTCGTAAATATGTAAGAGACATTGCAACGTTAGATGATTTAAAAGAATTATCACAAATGATCGATGAGCGTATGAAAGAATTTTAAAAAGCGTCAAGTTAGCGTCAAAGTAGCGTCAAATCATAGGTAAATTAACGGCAAACGGTAGGCATCCTATCGTGATATTATGATAGTGTTCCAAAGTTGGGACATGAGTTTGATTATTTACTTTGAGAACATCTTGGATGCTTAAAGCATGACGTGCTGGAGCGTCGCTAAATAAGTTTAGCGTGCGGGCGCGATAAGTCCTTGCCACTATAACGACCGAGAGTGTGGCAAAATGGTCTATCAAGTGATAATGTGTTGGTGCAAGTCCAACATAGGCCTTTAGTCATTAGACTAACAATTCAATTTATCTCACTAAGCCTAGTCCATGCGACTGGGCTTTTATAATTATGTTAAAATATTAATTTTTAAGTAAAAGTATTTCACTATGTAGGTATTGTGTTGTACTATATAGTTAACGGGATAGTGTAAGGAGGCTTTTTATAATGCATTTCTTTAATTTAACAATTAAAAAAATTAATGATTTAGCTATGTTTCCAAATGTTTTAGGAAGAGTAGTGGGGATTAAACCTAAGAAATTAAATGAAACTGCTGTTAAAACTTATGGTGGTTTTACCAATAGTGATTGGCAAAAAGTCGGTAATGATATGAAACGAGGATTAATTACTTTTGGAAAAGCAAAGTCGTAAATTACCAGAGACTATAAAAAACAATAGTCAAGAGCAAATTAGTGCGGAAGATCAAGAAATAATTGATCAAGTAAAGAAGCTACCAATTTCTGAAGAAGAGCAAAATAACATTATTGCCACAATGGAAATGTATAGCGGACCAATTCCACATCCTAAAATATTAGCAGGTTATCAAGCGTTATATCCTAAAGCTGCTGAGAAGATTATCGAAAATGGGTTAGATGAGTCTCGTCATAGAAGGCACTTAGAAACTAGTCGGCAAAAGAGACGTGGGCGTTTAGCGTGGGCTTCCATGTATTTATTAGTTTTTGTATGCTTATTGTTTATGGGTGGCTCCCTGTGGTTGATTAGTACAGGTCATACGATTATAGGTACATTCTTTGGTGGAGGATCTTTCATAACTTTAGCAGGTTCTCTTATGAATAATATAACGCAACTTTCAAGTAACGATGATATATCACAAAGCAAAACACGAGAAAATGAAAATCATAATTAATTC
>CAJUTO010000056.1 GCA_910589675.1 uncultured Lactobacillus sp.
TGATTTTGCTCCTGCAAGTCAGTTATATAGGCAATGAGTGTTCCAGAATTAAGTGCAAGTCCAATTCCATATAAGAGTTCTGCTAAAGAAAAGAATAAAAAGTTTCTAAATAGAATTAGGATTAAAAAACTACTTGCAATAACTATTGAAGATAAAGCTAGAACCTTTAATCTTCCAATTCTATCTGCTAAATATCCAGCTGGTAGCAACCCTAGCATGATACCAATATTTTGAAATGATTTTATTGAACTGATATTAGCAGTCGGGATGCCATTTTTAGCATAGAATAATGAAAATATTCCTGACATTGATGATCGGAATAGTGTAAACCCTGCCGTAAAAATTAAAAATAAAACTGCAATTTTAAAGCTTACACTTTTTGATTTCATAATCATCAACTCCTCTATTTTTATGCTAATTCAGTAACTTATTTGTACAATGAAACATTATCTGTTTATAACCACCATTCTGGGGTCAATTCACTTAATTTCATTATTTTATCTGATTCATAATCCACCATTATTTCAATATTACGATAATCTTTCTCCATTAGCTGAACAATAAATTCACGACATGCACCACATGGAGCACCGGTTTTACCATTTGGCATTATTGCTAAAACTCTAGTAATTTCATTTTCTCCATTTGTAATCATATTAAAAATGGCGTTTCGCTCTGCACAAATTCCTAACGTACAAGCTGTATCAATACAAACGCCCACGTAAATTTTTCCCGTAGTTGATAAGACTGCTGCAGCTACTCCTCCCGCTTCCATATGTGCAGAAATTTGGCGATAATTTTGTGCACTTTGCGCTAATTGATACATCTTTTTCCATGTTTTATCCATAGTAATGACTGCCCCTTTTCATAATTATCAATCTTTCAGTTTTTCTATTCTAATTTAGCAACATCCTTCACTATCCTTGCAATCTCTCGCGGGTATTCAAAATGAATATAGTGATATGTCCCTAGTGAAACAACTTTAGAATTTTTTGAAGTATATTCAGAACGTTTATATTCTTTTTGACGATAATTCTCAGTAATTAATACACTTAAAATATCATTGTCTAACTTTGTATCGTCTTTCCAATAGGAATCATTTTCAAGAGCAGCTTGAGCATTTTGATTATCTTTTTCATCGAACTTCTGTACATTTTGCTCTGTAGTATTCCAGAAATTCTCATTTTTTTCTGGAGTAAGTATTTTTGATAGATCAGCTCTAATTTGCTCTTCCAATTTATCCATGTTCTTACTTTTTTCAATATATGCTGATTCTTTAGGCGAATTTAAAATTATTTCTCTAGTAGTTGGTTCAATCCCAACAAAAGCCTTCAAATTATTTATTTTATCTTTCATCTGCATGGCATAAACTCCGCCAATGCTATGAGCCAAAATAATAACTCTTTTTGCTTTAAAGCTATTAATAATACTTGCTAATTTATTAGCTTCATCGGCGATAGTATAGCTTTTTAAAGATTTACTGCTGAAACCACTATTCAAATAATCTGCGGCAAATATGCCGTAGCTTTCTGGTAAAGAATCTATTATCTTAAAAAAGATTGTGCTGTATCAAAGCTGCCAAAACCATTCAAACAAACAATTAATGGCTCACCTTCTCGATAAGCAAAATTAATTTTACCTAGCTCAGTTTCAACATCTTTTCTTTGCATAAACTCACCTTTTTACTCAAATTCCGCCTGCCAATATGTATCATGATATCCCTTAAAGCACATTTCTACCTGCTCACGTGATCCCTTATCTTCACTCAACTTAGGTAAATCATCTAACGCAAAATAATCACTTGCAATTGTTTCATCATTTTCTTTAAAAGTTCCACCAACCGGCTTACATAAGAAAAATACTGTACTAATTCCATAAGGATACATTCCTTTGTAGTGCTTATTACTATCATGAATTGCAATTAGCTTTTCAACTGTAATATCAACTCCAGCTTCTTCTTTGATTTCCTTAATTACGTTCTCTTTAACTGATAGATTTACCTCACACCAGCCACCAGGGAT
>CAJUTO010000057.1 GCA_910589675.1 uncultured Lactobacillus sp.
TGTCATTAAGAAGTTTTACATCTAATACTTTAAATTCACCAGTTGTTAAAGTACCCGTTTTATCTAAAATCATCACATCTGCATCTTGAGCTATTTCTAAGGCTTGGCGGTCTTTTACTAGTAAGCCACGGCTAGCTCCTAAGCTTGTGCTACGGGCGGTTACCAATGGAATAGCCAGCCCCAATGCGTGCGGACAAGCAATAACTAATGTAGTAATAGTAAATATAACTGCCGCTGGTACATCTTCTATAACCATCCACACTACAAAAGCAATTAGCGCGACAATAACAGCAATATAGAAGAGCCACCCTGCAACTTTTTGAGCAATATTTTCTGCTCTGGAAGGCTGACTTTGAGCTTGGCTGATTAAAGTCTGTACTTGAGAGATGAAGGATTGATCACCTGTCTCATTCACTTTAATATAAAGAACCCCTTCTCCATTTGTTGAGCCTCCGATTACTTCATCGCCAGGGCCTTTTTTTACTGCTTTTGACTCCCCAGTTAGAAGAGCTTCATTTAAACGTGATTCGCCACGCTCGATAATCCCGTCTGCTGGCACATTTTCTCCGGCTTGAACACGAATTAAATCACCTACCTTTAAGTCAGCAACTGGTCGTGTTTCAATTGAATCGTCTTCTAATACAACGTGAGCATCTTTCGGCACTAACTTAGCCAATTCTGCTTGTGCGTCTCCTGCTTCTCCAATAGCTTTCATCTCAATCCAGTGACCTAATAGCATGATTAATAGTAATGAAGCAAATTCAAAGAAAAAGTCCATCACGTGTTCACCCGTTACGTAGGTAATGATCACAGCATAAATACTGTATAAATATGAAACACTTATACCTAAAGAAACGAGTGCCATCATTCCAGGTTTTTTTTGTTTAAATTCGTCAACTGAACCTTGATAGAATGGACGTCCACCATAAATAATTAATATAGTAGATAAAATAGCTACTACAATATCATAATATGGAAAAGTAAACTGGAATGGTAGTTTAAATCCATGTATAGGGGATAAGAGCATAATAATGATTCCTAGTGGCAATGACTTTAAGAAAAGTTCCTTAAAGCTTCCGTGATGATGGTGGTCATGCCCACTGTGCCCGCTGTGCCCACTGTGCCCACTGTGCCCGCTGTGATCATGCCCAGCATGATGTACTTGATGGTGATTATGGGACGAATATTTGTTGTCATTATTCATTTTAAATTCCTCCTTATGCTTAATGATGATGTAAATGACATTCGCATTGTCCTTCTGGACAATTGCAATCCACTTCTTCTACTGCGAAAGATTTTTTCATCTCTAATATTTTTTCTAGTCGATCTATATCATCGAAGCTTAAAACATGATCTTCAATGATGCTTCCTATTACATTTCCGACTTTCTTATTGCAAATACGGTTAAAAATATCTTCTGCATAATCCCTTACGGCTTCTGTCTCTTCAATATTAGCAGTGTAAATAAACTTTCTACCTTCATGCTCTGTATTTAGTACGCCTTTTCCAACTAATCGACCTAAGATCGTTTTGATAGTGGATTGTGTCCAGTCCATTTTTTCTTGCAATACGGAAATGACTTTTTTACTAGTTACTCGATCATTTGCCCAAACTACACGCATGACTTCCCATTCTGCATCTGTGATATGAGTATTAAATTCTATTGTGCTCATTCTCCTTTCCTTCTAGTTGTCTACAGATGTAAACAAATATGTTCAAAGTAAGTTTACCATTGTAAACGAATTATATCAAGTCTTTTTTTGTTCTTGGTCTTGGCATAATATTTCCTCCTACTGTCAATTTGATATTATGTATCCAGATTATTTGCAAGGAACA
>CAJUTO010000058.1 GCA_910589675.1 uncultured Lactobacillus sp.
GATTCTGAACGAACCTTCAAGCAGAGGTTACGACTATTAACCAAGGCTCGTCCCGAGCCTAACTTTATCTATCGGATAGCTAATCCTTTTTGCAAGATGACTTGTGCAGCGTTAATATCACGATCTAAATGTTTACCACAGTTTGGACAATCCCACTCACGTACCGCTAACCATTCCGATTTATTCAATCCTAACCGATGATTATTCTTCCCACAATTAGCACAAATTTGGCTAGTATATGACGGATTGACCTGAATAAGCTTTTTACCGTACCAGTCACACTTATATTGCAATATATCTACTAATTTTGACCAGCTAGCGTTAGCGATTGCTCTAGCTAAATGGTGATTCTTCATCATTCCCTTAGTATTAAGTTTTTCCAACACAATGATGTCGTACTTTTTGACCAATTTAGTAGTGAATTTTTGTAGCTGTTCCAACCGTTGGTTGGCAATCTTTTGCCGATACTTCGCCACCATAATACGAGCTTTCTGATAATTCTTAAAATCGTCTAATTGCCGTGGAACTAACACTTTATTATGATGATCCCAGGCGATTTCCTGCTGGGCCTTTAAGAACCGACGACTACGCAATTTCTCCCAACGATACAACTTTTTACGGTATTTGTCTTCAAAATGATTGATCGGTTCCTTGCATCCATCTGAAAGATTAAGTAATGACTTAAGTCCTAAATCGCCACCAATATATTTACTTGTTTTAGGAAGAGTTTGGTTTTCGCTTTCCACTAAAACAGTAATGTAATATTGACCAGCAACGTTCAGACGAACAGTGACATTCTTAATTTTACCCATTGGCAATCGACCAGCTCTAAAATAGACGATACCGAGTTTTGGTAACTTTATATGATGGCAATCTAAAACTTTAATATTGCCATTAACGTACTTTGAATTGTAGCTCTGAGAATGTTTTCTGGATTTAAATCGAGGGAACTTATTTTGACCTTTAAAAAAGCGTTGAAAAGCATCGGCTAAATTGCGATTAGCACTTTGCAAAGCAGTTGATTCTGCTTGTTTCAACCAAGGATACTCAACCTTAAGTTGTTTCAACAGATTATTCATCCCAAAGGCATTCACAAATTTAGCTTCCGGATTGTTCTTGCGCCGTTCAATTTGCATATTAAGCATTTGATTCCATACAAAACGAACACAACCGAAGGTTTGCCAGAGCTGATTTCGTTGTGCTGAATTTGGATAGATGCGCATTTTAACGGCTTTTAGAACCATTATTTTCTCCCTTGACTTTCAATATATCGTTTTAAAACTTCTAAAGGCGCTCCACCAGTGCTAATTAAGCAATAGCTTTGTGTCCAAAAAGCTGATTTCCAAAGATACTGCTTGATTTCTGGAAATTGTTTTTTGACCATTCTGGAGCTAGACGATTTGTAAGCATTTAAAAATTTAGCCATTTCCGTATGAGGCGTTGCTCTAAACAAAACATGTACGTGGTCCTGATCATGATTCCATTCTTGCAAATTAATGCCGTATGCTTGTCCCACAACTACAAAACGATGTTTAAGATATTCAGATATTTCATCGTTAATTACTTTTCGACGATACTTAACCACCATTACCAAATGGTAATTAAGTAAGTATACTGAATGCTGATTTCTATCTAATTCTATTGTTATCACCACATTTTATAGATATATACTAAATATATCATAGAACAAAAGAAAAAGCACTAACGTGCTTTAAGAGAGCGATTCATCCCCTACTTATAGAAGTGGGGGTATTCTCGCAAATTTATGGATAAA
>CAJUTO010000059.1 GCA_910589675.1 uncultured Lactobacillus sp.
AATAGTACCACTAAAAAACATCGTTAACTATAGGATCGGAAAAACACCAAATACGAAAAACAAAAACTACTGGACTAATCACGAAGGCTTTCCTTGGATTTCAATTGCTGATATGGGAAAAGATAAGTATATCGGAAGAACAACCCGAAAAATAACAAATAAAGCAGTAGAGGAAGTATTTAAGGGAATTGTTTCTCCAAAAGGTACTCTTATCATGAGTTTTAAATTGAGCATAGGAAAAACAAATTTGTTAGGCAAAAATTCTGTGCATAATGAAGCAATAATATCTATTTTTCCTTACTGGGATAACAATAATGTGCTTAGAAATTATTTATATCTTGTCCTTCCGATAATAAGTAATTCAGGTGAAACTATATCTGCAATTAAAGGTAAAACTCTAAATTCTAAGAAAATTGATGTACTTCCCATACCTCTTCCAACAATTCGAGAACAACAAGAAATTAATACCAAAGTCATGTTATTTCTTCGAATTCTTGAAATAATTTCTTAATTAGATTTGTAATTCTTAATTGTTCTGTTTTTGGGGGCAATGCAATTAATAATTTTAGGAGTACTTCACGAGATATTCCGGGAATCATACTCTGTGATTGTAACTTCATATTATCAATTTTTGTCTCTAAATAAATCTTTAGGAATTCATTATTAACTAAATAAGGTCTAATAGCCATAATTTGTCGAGCAATATGAGCTTTATAATATGGATTAACTGCAAGCTCGCCCACTGTACCTTTAACTGTTATTAAAATATCTTTTTTTTCAGATATAACTGTTGGAAATTCAGTAAATCTTGATGTTGTAATGATTCCATCACAAAAATTACTAGCTCCTGTAATATATGGTATCCCTTTTTGTACAGAATCAGAATACTTAGCTACTGATAAATCACGTCCAGACAGCAAGTAGACAATATTACCAAAGAGTGTTTTACCCCATCCTTTCGGCAAGTTCTGATAATAGGCGTTATCACCATCTTTTACGAGCTCTGTTTCAACTAAATCTTTCTTTTTGATCTTACCTTCTTCGTACAATCTCTGTTTTTTAGCTCTGATTTTTTCAAGTAACACAGACGCTGGTTCGTCGTTTGGATCTTGTGGCACTAGCTTTCCTTGCATAGCCACATCAAGCACTTTTTGTTTGAGCTGTGTTGCTAATTGCTTTAATTGTTCTTGTTCTTTTTCTATAGTGTTAACTTTTGAAATTAATTCATTATATGAATCAACAATTTTCGTCTGTTCGTTTACTGGCGGCAGAAAAATAATTTGACTGTATATTTTTTGGCCAGATATTACCGGTTGGGCAGTTTGGCTTGTTAATGAACCTAAATTCAAATGCTTAAGTGACAACTCTAAAAAATTTGAATTAACAACTGAAGAACTCGAAACTATAAGTGAATTATCGGTAACCCATGAAAATTCTTTAGTTCGCATAATTGATCCCGCATAAAAACCAACACGTCCAATAAGTAATGTGCCTTTTTCAATAAATCCCTCAGAATAAGAACCCATTATTCCGTGAGCACCGTATACCGGCACGTTGCCGTCTTCCGTAAGTTGTGTTCTTTTTAAACTTTTACCAGAAGAGACTCTAAGAATCTGAGATAATTTGATTGGTAACCAATTATCTGGGAAATCAAGGGTGGTGAG